>CANQQL010000026.1 GCA_947625975.1 uncultured Bacilli bacterium | reverse complement strand
TTTTAACTTTTTTGAAGTTTATTTTGGAATTACTTTATTTTTGAAGTTTTAATTTTAATTAAGCAGTTCAATTAAGATTAACGAATTTTAAAGAAAATGAATAAATATTTTGTTATTATATAACATTTTTGCTATAATACTATACAACAAACATATTAATGGAGGTTGAAGTTATGACAAAATTGTTTAAATATTTGTTTATGCTTGGTGTGGTGACTGCCACTAGCGTAACTCTTACTAGTTGCAACCCTAGTAGAATAAATAGAAAAGATTTTCCGCTTGCCTTAAATGAAGTTAGAAAGGCACGAGGTTATAAAGCGGATTTACCTTCAACAGGTAATGTTAAGGTTCTTGTTCTACCCATTGAATTTAGTGACTATCCTTGTAGTGCAATTAGTTTAGCTAAATATGGAAGATGTAATGGGATTCGTGAAGATATTAGAAGAACTTTATTTGGGACATCTAACGAAACCACTTGGGAATCATTAAGCTCATTTTATAAAAAATCCAGTTATGGGAGATTAAATATTACTGGAGAAGTTGCGGATTGGTATCGACCAGAGTTATCCGCAGCCCAATATGCCGAAAGACTAATCGATAATCCTGATAATAATACCGGTGTGTCAGATGAAATTGTTGATAAAGCTGTGGAAGCATATCGTAAAACGCATACAAAGAAAGAAATGGATGCATTTGATTCTAATAAAGATGGATATATCGATGCAGTTTATGCAATTTATACAGTACCTGCACGAGAAGTTATTGGTAAAATTGACACAACTGATTTATTCTGGGCTTATGCTTATTGGTCTAATGCTCATAGTGATATTTCAAATAACACTCCGGAAGAATTACCGGTCCCTTATTCATATTTTTGGGCGAGTATTAGCTTTATGTATGAGGATAGAATGTTAAATGAAAATGGTGAATATGTAGAATGCCGAGATGAGAATGGTAAATATATTCCTGACGCACATACGTTTATTCACGAAACCGGCCACTTATTAGGCCTTGAAGATTACTATAGTTATGATGCTCAAGATGGCCTAGATGATTTTGGTGCAGCTGGAGCAATTGATATGATGGATAACAACGTTGGTGATCATAACTCGTATTCTAAAATGCTTCTTGGTTGGGCTGAACCATATTACATTACAGAATCCACGACTGTGACTTTAAGACCGTTCTCAAGTTCCGGAGATTTTGCTTTAGTTAATGTAAATTGGAATGGTTCAATGTTCGACGAATATCTTTTAGTAGAGTATTTTAGGCCAGAGGGTTTAAACGAATATGATTCTAAGCATCAATTTGGCGGTGTCTATCCATTAGTGTTTCAAGAACCAGGTGTAAAAGTTTATCATATTGACTCGCGATTAGGTGGGTTTAGAGTTTTAAGTGGAAATGTTGATTTTGGTAATTCGGGCGTGTTTGATGGTAGTTTCTTATCTGGAACAGAAATTGATAAGCGCCATGAATATTGCGACATTGCCGCGAACAATACTGCCAGTAGAAGTGCTATCTCAGATTTTAAACTAATCCATTTATTAGAAAGTAATGGAGAAATTTCTTATGATGATCGTGATTCCTACGGACAATTAGAACATAATTTTGCAACAGATGAAGCTTTATTCCACGAAGGCGATACTTTTGGATATGAAGGAAAACCTTTTGGTGATTTTACTTTTAATTCCGGGCGCAGAACCTATTATGATTATGCAAGTGGAACTTATCAAGTAGATGAGACATCTAAAGGTAATGATGTTGGCTTCCGTTTTCAAATCGGAAAAATGGACAAAAGAGGCGTTACGATTACCTTCGAAAAAACTAATTAAGTTGTCATTTTTATAGAGAAAAGTTTTTCAATGATATATACTTAAATTTAGAGGTGGTTAAAATGGGGAAAAAATTTTATACTAGTATTTGGAATTTTATGTGCTTTATAACTTTGGCACTCTTTGCTATTACCATGTTTATGGGCTTAATTAAAACAGATGCGGCTTGGATTTCCACAGTCCTTAATATTTGCAACATCCTTATCGCTGTTACAATACTTATTTCTGCCTGGAATGCGGTTGCGCATAAAAGTAAGGGATGGAAAATTACCTATCTTGTTTTCTTACTTATTATTATAGTCTCCGTAGTTTTGCCGTTTATTATTTAAGCATAATTAGTAACGATATCTGATTTGTTAAACTTAATTCGATGCTTCGAATTAAGTTTTTTTATGCTAAACAAAATATAAGAATATTTAAAAGTAAATTTATGCCTTTTCAAGTAATAAAATACTTATTTTTTCGTATAAATTATTGAGGCGAAAACAATGTACTTTGATGAAAATATATCGCAGGTTTTGCAAAATACAAAAAGTAATGAAAATGGATTAACCGGTGATGAAGCGCAAAGAAGGTTTAATAAAAATAAAACAAACGAATTGGACAAGACAAAAAAAACTACTATTTGGTCAATTATTTTTAATCAATTAAAAGATGCGATGGTTTTAATCTTGTTTACTGCCAGTATTTTGTCTTTTATATTAAGAGATACAATGGAAGGAATAATTATTTTAATTATCATTCTAATTGATACAATCATCGGAGTTTTTCAAGAATATAAGGCAGAGACCGCTATCGAGTCATTAAAAAAACTTTCTCCAAATTATGCCCAAGTAATAAGAGATGGCAAGATTGTCAAAGTATTAAGTTCGGATATTGTGATTGGAGATGTAGTAGTTTTAGAAGAAGGTTGCTTAATTCCTGCTGATTTACGACTTCTTTCTAGCTATGGATTAAGAGTTACGGAATCTTCATTGACCGGAGAAGCACTATCAATCAATAAATCAGCCGATATTATTTTAGAGAAAAATACACCTTTAGCAGAACGTGTGAATATGGCATATGCCTCTTCATTAGTGACTTATGGTCATGGGACAGGTGTTGTGGTAGCAATTGGAATGAATACGGAAGTGGGACATATTGCACATTTGTTATCTCATCAGGATAAAATTCAAACACCTTTAAAGAAAAAGCTGGAAAGTATTGGTAAAGTACTTTCGGTAGTGGGATTAATAATTTGTATTTTAATTTTTACTATCGGAATAATAAATGGTTTGGATTGGAAACCATTACTTATGACCTCGATTGCTTTAGCTATATCCATAATTCCGGAAGGGTTACCCGCGACTGCAACAATCGTACTGGCAATTGGAGTTGAAAGAATGGCAAAAAAACAAGTTTTAATAAGAAAATTGCCATCAGTGGAAACCTTAGGTTCTACTTCGGTTATCTGCTCTGATAAAACCGGAACGTTAACGCAAAATAAAATGCATGTGACAAATGTTTTATGCCCAAAAATTGATGAATTAAAGTGTTGCATTGCACTTGCGAATAATGTAACATTTCAAGATAACAAATTTATAGGTGATCCAACGGAAGTTGCCTTAGCAGAATTTATTAAGGGCGACTATTTAATAATAAAAAATAAATATGAACGAATAAAAGAAATACCTTTTGATTCTAAGCGTAAACGTATGACTGTGTTAGTGAAGCATGGTTTAAGGTATGAGTCATATTCCAAGGGGGCAATTGAAGAAATATTACCTAATTGCACACACGAATTTACATATAATGGTTTAAAAATATTAACCGGAGAGAGAAGAAAAGAATTATTACGTATCAGTGATGATTTTTCTTCCAAAGCTTGCCGGGTTATGGCTTTTAGTAAAAAAGATAATATCACTAGTTTAGTAATTAATAACTTGGAGATAGATAATATTTTCATCGGACTTGTGGCAATGTTAGATCCTCCTAGGGAAGAAGTAAAAGAAGTTTTAAAAAAGACAAAAGCCACTGGAATTAGGGTTGTAATTATGACCGGAGATCATCCTCTCACGGCCGAAACGATTGCTAAGCAGATTGGAATTTATGAAAACAAAGCAATATCAGGATATGAATTAATGAATATCGATGATAATGAATTAGCAGCGCTTGCAAAGAAACACAATATTTTTGCTCGCGTGTCTCCATATGATAAATTGCGTATAGTTAAAGCTTATAAGCAAAATAAGGAAGTTGTTGCGATGCTTGGTGATGGCGTAAATGATGCGCCATCCTTAAAAATAGCAGACATAGGGATTGCGATGGGTCAAAGCGGTACAGATGTTGCAAAAGATGCTTCCGATATGATTTTATTAAATGATGATTTTTCATCTTTGATTGATGCGATTTTTGAAGGTAGAAAGGTTTTTCAAAATATTCAGAAAGTTATTCAATTTTTGCTTGCGGGTAATGTTGGCGAAATTCTAACCTTATTATTTGCCATGATTTTAGGATTTAAATACATGCCCGTAACCGCTATTCAAATCCTATGGGTAAATCTTGCTACAGACACTTTACCAGCATTAGCGTTAGGAGTTGATCCGGCAAGTAAAGAAATTTTGAATTCTAAACCACGTAAAAATGATAGTTTCATGGACAAACCTCTAATCAAACGAGTTATTTTTAACGGCTTTATAATAGCGTTAGCTACTTTATGTGCCTATTTACTTGGTTATCGAAGGAATTTGCTCCTAGGTAAAACATTCGAAAAAGCAAATTCTATAGCGCAAACCATGGCTTTTAGTGTTTTAGCATTTTCACAGTTAATTCATTCTTTTAACCAAAGATCGAATATTTATTCCATATTTTCAAAACATAACGGACACAACAAATATTTAATATATTCTCTAATTATTTCTTTTGGATTACTTTTAGGTATTCTGGTCACTCCCTTTTTTCAAGAAGTTTTTAATTTCTCTAAATTAGAAATACCCGAAATTATTTTAGTTGGAGTGTTTTCTTTAATACCATTGTTTGTTACGGAATTATTTAAACTTATTCGTTATCACAAAGGCTAGAATAGAGTATAATAATATGTCAATAATAATTTAAGAGGTAGATATTGTGAAGAAAGATCGCTATGAAGTAATGATAAATGGTGCAATAAAACCTTTGATTATAAAACTCGCTATTCCAACGATTATTTCCATGATGATAACGGCAATATACAATTTTGCTGACACTTATTTTGTTAGCAATGTTGAACACTCAACAGAAGCGATAAGTGCAGTAGGTGTTATTTTTTCGTTCATGGCTATAATTCAAGCCGTAGGGTTCTTCTTTGGACATGGATCGGGAAATTTCATTTCTCGTCTGATTGGAGAAAAGAAAATTGATAATGCAAAAATCTATGCATCAGTAGGTTTTTTTCTCTCTTTTGGTTGCGGAATTTTAATAACAATTTTAGGCTTAATCTTTTTAGATCCTATAACAAGATTTTTAACGGCTAACAAAGATGAATTTGTTTTTAAATATGCCAAGGACTATTTATTTTGGATATTGCTAGGAACACCATTTATGTGCAGTTCAAATACTCTTAATAATCAACTGAGATACCAAGGCAATGCTTTTTTAGCGATGATAGGAATTTCCTCGGGAGCCATATTAAACATATTTTTGGATCCGGTTTTTATTAAGGATTATGGTGTTTATGGAGCAGGTATATCAACATTTATAAGTCAAATATTAGGTTTTGCAATTTTGTTTATTAGTACGAGTTTCAAGAATAATATTCATATAAAAATAAAGAATTTTCGACCAAACAAAGAAGTTCTTAGAACTATTACTAATGGAGGATTTCCTTCTTTAGCACGACAAGGTTTAAATGCTGTATCGGTTTTAATTCTTAATTTGGTGGCGATTAACTATTCAATAGACGCTTTAGCGGCAATGACTGTCGCTAATCGTGTTATGTCATTTGCAATATCTATGACATTAGGCATTGGTCAAGGATTTCAGCCGGTGTGTGGTATAAATTATGGTGCTAAAAAGTTTGATCGTGTTAAAGAAGGGTATGCTTTTACGGTATTCCTTGCCACGATAACATTAGTAGTCTTTTCGCTTTTATGTATATTTAAAGGTGAAGTTTTAATTAAATTGTTTGTTAATAAAAATACTAGTTTTGAAAATTACGAAGATTTTATTAAATATGGTAAAGAACTACTGTTTTACCAATCTTTAGGAATTGTTTTATTTGGATTTACCAATGTTTCAAACATGATGATGCAGACTATGGGAAAATCATTTCGAGCCACTATTTTAGCAATTGGAAGACAGGCACTATTCTTTTTTCCAGTATTATTCTTAATGCAAGCTTTATTGGGCTTTAAGGGAATTGAACTTACGCAAATGATTGCCGATATACTTTGCTTTATTGTAGCAATAATTTTAGTTGTCACCGTTTTTAAGGAATTGAAAGAAGAAGAACAAATTTTACATAATAAAAAATAATATATTTGAATAATCTATTCTTTGGTTTATAATTAATCAGCGAAAGGAATTGATTATTTATGATAGAGATTAAAGAAGTATCTAATAAATCAATGTTAAAAAAATTTATCGATTTTCCTACTAAACTATATAAAAATAGTCCTTATTTTACACCTTATCTGTTTGAAGATGAAATCGCCAATTTAGAGCCGGGGAAAAATCCTGCTAGTAAATATTGTGATTTCAAGCTGTTTATGGCCTATAAAGATGGTAAATTGGTTGGCAGAATTTGTGGAATAATTAACCATTTTTCTAATACTAAATATAATCAAAAACGGGTAAGATTTAATCGTATTGATATGATTGATGATATCGAAGTTACGAAAGCTTTAATAAAAGCGGTTGAAAATTTTGGTAAAGAACATGGAATGACAGAGATTAATGGACCTTTAGGATATTCTGATCAGGATAAAGAAGGTATGCTAATTAAAGGATTTGATCAATTAAATACTTTTATGACTTTTTATACTTATGAGTATTATGTTGAGCATATGAAAAAATTAGGTTTTAAAAAAGATGTCACTTGGAAAGAATATAAAATTCAAATACCCAAAGAAGTTGATCCTCGTTTAAGAAAAGCTGCAAAATTTGTGGCAAAAAAGTATGGATTCCATCTTCAAAATATTAAATCTAAGCGACAATTGTCAAAAGATATTGTTATTGAAGTCTTAAAATTGACTAATGTTTGTTATGAGAATTTATATGGATATGTGCCAATTGATGAAACGCAAATGGTTCATTTAGCGGCCCAATATATCCCATTAATTAATTTGGATTACCTTTGTTTAGTTCGCGATGAGAATGATAAACTCGTGGCCTACGGTTTAATGATTCCAACGCCAGTCAGAGCTCTTAAAAAACATAAAGGCCACTTATATCCCTTCGGATTTATTGATTTCTTATGGGATTTAAAACATGCTAAAGTATTAGACATGCTTCTGGTTGCCGTCGATCCACAATATCAATCTAGTGGGGTAATGTCAATGATCTTTGAGAAGAGTATTGAAAATGCTATAAAAAATGGTATTGAACATGCGGAAACAGGTCCGGAATTAGAATACAACACAAATGTTCAATCTTTATGGAAAATGTTTGATGCCGAAAATCATAAAGATCGTGTTTGTTGGTTAAAACCTATAGAATAAATTAAGCACACTTCCAAGTGTGCTTTTAAAAATTTTATTTTTGGTTTAGAATACTAATAATTGCGGAACAAGAAAGGAGCAATAAATATGTGGAGCGTAATTCTTGATGCTTTGCTAGATAGTTTAAAAGTATTGGCATTAATTTTTATTGCTTATGTTATTTTGGCATTTCTAGAAAAGAAAATAGCAAAAAAAATAGAAAATAATTATCATCTTAATCCCTTTCTTGGCTCCCTTTTTGGTTTGATTCCCCAATGTGGATTTTCTGTAGTAGCTTCTGATTTGTATTTAAAAAGGCATATAACTATGGGAACACTTGTTGCGGTGTTTATCGCATGTAGTGATGAGGCAATTCCGATTTTTCTGACTTTTCCAGAAAAGATTTTAATGATATTTCCCTTACTGTTAATTAAGTTTATAGTAGGATTTACGGTGGGATATCTGGTAGATATTGTATATACAAAATCAAAAAAAGAAGTTGCACATCATCAAGATGAGTGTGAACATCAGGAAGAAATACATATAGGATGTTGTCATCATGTTATTGAAGAAAAAAAAGAAGAGAATAAATTTTCCCAATATTTACTTCATCCGTTAATTCACTCCTTAAAAATTTTTATCTACATATTAATAGTTAATATCGCTTTTGGTTTGTTGGTTTATTTTGTAAAGGAAGAAAATATTAAATTATTTTTGGAAAATAGTTCGTATTTTACTCCCTTTGTCGCTGTTTTGGTTGGTTTAATTCCGAATTGTGCAAGCTCTGTTATTCTTGCCGATTTATATCTTACAAATTGTATTACTTTTGGCTCTTGCATGGCAGGATTAATCTGCAATGCAGGATTAGGCTTTGTTATCTTGCTGAAAAACAAAAATAGTATAAGAAATACTTTGACAATTTTGGGTATCGTTTCTTTAGTTGGATTAATAACCGGATATGTTTTAAATCTTATCATGGGTTTTTCAGTTCTATCATAATCTGTGATACAATTTATAAGAAGGTGATAATTATGAAAATACTTATTGTAGGTGCAGGTGCAAGCGGGTTGATTCTAGCTATCAGACTGAAATTGAATAATCCAAAATATACATTAATTATCATCGATAAAAATCAAAAAGCAGGACGTAAATTAGCTGTTAGCGGTAACGGAAGATGTAATATTGGTAATTTTAATTTAAATAGTAAATTTTATCGTAACAAAGCTATTTCCGAAAAAGTGTTTTCTAAATATAATCTTCAACAGCAATTAAATTTTTTCGAGAGTTTAGGAATTAAAACAAAATGCCTTGATAAATTATATTATCCTTATTCGGAATCGGCGAAAGCTTTTGTGGATTATTTATTTAATTATGCGGTAAATTTAGGAATTGTTTTTGGATTTCAGGAAGAATTATTTGATTATAAATCAGAAGATGGTTTCATTTTGGCCTATACCAATAAAGCAAAATATAAAATTAATAAATTAGTATTTGCAACTGGTGGAAAGTCATATGCCAAACTTGGATCAGATGGTACTTGTTTTGATATTTTAAAAAAGCATAACTATGCGGTGACAGACTTAAATCCGGGGTTATGTCCGATTCGAACTGTTGAGTCCACGAAGAATGTATCCGGATTAAGGGTAAAAGGTAAAGTAACATTATTTTTAGATAAAAAAGAATTTTACAAAGAAGATGGTGAAGTTTTATTTAAAAATGATGGCCTTTCCGGAATAGTTATTTTTAATATAAGCTCTATAATTTCACGAAATATAAACAAATTTAAATTTGCAAGCATAAACTTAGATTTATTTCCTTCCTATACTTTAGAGCAGTTAGTTAAAGAATTTACTTTTAAAGCAAGTTTGCCTATTTCAAATTTTTTATCAGGCTATTTTATAAAAAATGTCGCGGAATATATTTTTAAAAGAGCTAAGATTAATTATAGTAAACAAGTTTTTAGCGTCAATGAAATAAAAGAAGTTGCAAGAATTTGTAAAAATTTAAATTTTACTTTCTCTCAACTTTATGATTTTGATAATGCTCAAATTACAATTGGGGGATTAGCTAGCGATAATCTTAAGGAAGATTTTTCTTCTAAAATCGAGAAAAATGTTTATTTTGTCGGTGAAATTCTTGATAATGATGGGCTATGTGGTGGCTACAATCTTATGTGGGCCTTCGGCAGTGCCTTGTTTTTAGGTGATATTTTATGCAAGTAATTGTCAATAATGTATTCTTTACTCTTCAAGAAGATGAAAGTAAAGCAAAAATTAAACTTTTAAAGCTATTGAATGTTGAAGATAAAGAGATACAGGATTTTAAATTAATTAAAAAAGCAATTGATGCGCGAAAAAAAGATCATATTCTCATTGTTTGTAGTTTCCTAGTAAATTTAAAACATCCTTATAAGTTCTTTAATACAAATATAAAAAAAGTAAATTTTGTTGAAGATCTTGCTATTCCTCAAATAGAAATGGTCAAGCGCCCTATTATTGTGGGTTTTGGGCCGGCCGGAATGTTTTTAGGACTTTATTTAGCAAGAGCTAAGACACGTCCGATTATAATAGAGCGAGGAAAAAGCATTGAAGAAAGAATAAAAGATATTAATCTTTTTAGGGATAAAGGTATTTTTAATGGTAATTCTAATGTATCCTTTGGCGAAGGGGGAGCAGGAACTTTTAGTGATGGAAAGTTAAATACCGGAATTAAAGATCCACGCATTAGATTTTGTTTAAAAGAATTCATTAAACATGGTGCACCGGAGGAAATTTATTATGAAGCACATCCACATATAGGAAGTGACAAATTGCGCAATGTTGTGAAAAGCATTCGTGAGGAAATAATTTCCTTAGGTGGAGAAGTTCGGTTTGAGCACCAGTTTATAGGATTTGAAAGTAGGGAAAACCTGATTGTTAAAATAAAAAAAGATAGAGGAACCATGTATGAGTTAAAAACCGATGATCTGATACTCGCAATCGGTCATAGTGCGCGAGATACCTATCAAATGTTATATCAACAAGGGCTTTATATGAAGCCAAAAGACTTTTCTATGGGCGTAAGAATAGAGCATTTGCAAGAAAACGTTAATTTTTCTCAGTTTGGGAAAGAATATAAAAATCCCAAATTACCTGTTGCTGACTACAAATTAGTTTTACATTTACCGAATAATCGCACACTTTATTCTTTTTGTATGTGTCCTGGTGGAGAGGTTGTGGCTTCCAATAGTGCAGAAAATGAAATTGTTACCAATGGAATGAGTAATTATAAGAGAGATTTTGATAATGCTAATTCGGCACTTCTTGTTAACGTTAAGGTTAATGATTATTATCAAGGTTCGCCTCTCGATGGAATTGAATATCAAAGAAAATATGAACAGGCAGCATATAACTTGAATTGCCCTTATTTTGCACCTATTCAAAAAGTTGGAGACTTCTTGAAAAACAAAACTACAAAGAAGATTGGGAAAGTGAAACCATCGTATAAACCGGGATATTACTTTGCCAATATGGAAAATTATTTGCCCTATTTTGTGGTAGAAAGCCTTAAAATCGGATTACCGATACTTCAGAGCAAGTATAATTTTTTTAAAGATGATGAGGCAATAATGACCGGAGTGGAAACAAGATCTTCCAGCCCGGTTATGATTCCTCGAAATGAGCAAGGATTTTCCAATATCGCGAATATCTATCCATGTGGTGAGGGAGCATCTTATGCAGGTGGAATTATGTCCGCGGCAATCGATGGACTAAGAGTGGGAGAATTCATTCGCAAAAAGTATGAAAAGTAGATGCCCTTTTCTTAAGATTAGAGTCTTTTAAATTTTGCAATGAAAAATTATAATTAAATTGAGGTGAAACAAATGCGATTAATTAGGTATTTTCTTTACTTTATCAAAAATGCATGGTTTGTTTTGCTTTATAAATTATTTAAGAAAAAGAAAAGTTGTAAAAGATTCTTAAATAAAAAAGGAATTACCACTGAATATGGGGATAATTTATTATTAGAATATATTAATTCCAATAAGCCATTCATGGCAGTGCGCTACGGAGCGGTTGAATTATCTTGCCTTAACAATTGGGAAAAGAAACGATTAAAATTAAAAAAACATTATAAAAAAAGTGTGCTTTTTTCTATGAAAAATAATACCGGTTTTTTTCCCACTGATGATTTACATCTAAATAAATATTGTGAGTTAATGGATGAAGTAATGAAAAATACGGATTTGCTAGGAATTTCTGGCATCCATATGGAAGATTATTTTTATAAGTTACAATGTGAAAATGCCGAGATAATTCCTTATTTTAGTTTTGAACCTATTAATAAAAAATGGTTAAGGGGATTAAATGGTAAGAATGTATTAATTATTTCTCCTTTTAAGAAAGAAATAGAAACTCAATTAGCAAAAAAAGAATTTTTGGATGATTTAAGTAAAATTAATGCCAATTTTGAGGTAATTGAGGCTGTTCAATCAATTGGAGATGAAGTGCCACAATTCTCCGATTGGTTTGAAGCATTAGAAGATATGAAAAGCAAAATAAAAGAAAAAAGCTTTGACATTGCTCTTGTTGGCGCAGGAGCGTATGGAACACCTTTATGTGCTTATATTAAAAGCTTAAATAAACAGGCAATACAAACTGGTGGAGCAACTCCCTTATTATTTGGTATAATAGGAACAAGATGGGAAAATCGTGACTATGTTAAAGAAAAGGTAAATGATTATTGGATTAAGCCATTTAAGAAACCTAAAGGATATGAAAAAGTTGAGAAAGGATGTTATTGGTGATGGAAAATAAGAAAGAAAGTATTTTTGATGTATTGAAAGATTTAATACCTTTGTTTACAGTAGAAATAGTTTTTCTAACCGCAATGAATTTTGCAAATTTAACAGTAGTATATCGATATTTGGCAATCTTTTTAATGATTATTTCGTTTGTTCAAATAATCAGATTTTTACCTAAAAATAAAACTATAATTCCTTTATGTGTGCAAATCGGATTATTGCTATTATTTGAAATAACTTCTAATATATTTGGTTTCAATAGTATCTTTAATACATCGGTAAAACCTGATCTATTTACCTCAATTATCACAGTTATAGCGCTTATTTTGGGAGCAAGCGGTTTTTACATAATTGGGGGGTACTATGGAATTTTCAGCAAAGAAAAATTAGATTTTACAAAGGTTATCGGTGCTTTTTATGCCGGTGTGGGTATTTATGTCTTAATATGCACAATCATAACCATCTACGGAATGGGAACCCCTTTTCACACAATTATATTTGCTAACCCCAATATCGAAAATGCTTGGGCATATACTAGTTTAGCAACAAAAGCAAGAATTTTAATCGGTTTTAACAGTGTGTTACAGGATAATGGTGTGGCAATATTAGGCAATATGGCCTTACTTGCTTCGACTGGTCTATTAGCGATATTTTTTGTTAATCGCAAGCAAAACCCCATACTGTTTTTTGGATTGTTGATTGGAGGTATCGGAGGGCTTATAACTATAGTATTTTTACCGATAATTTATGCTGCTTTGATTTTTATTTTAGCTTTAATTTTTGTTGGAATAATAAAATTGAATATAAAACATAAGAAAATCGCAATTATAACTTTTTTCAGCATAATCGCAATTTTATTTATTGGCTATACGCTATTTCGATTCGATAGCCACAATAATCCTGGAAAATACAATGATTTAAATTTTATAATTAAAATGTTTCTATTTCCTAATTTGGGGATATTTAACAAACTAAGTGGTACTTTGTTATTACTTAAAAATTTCCCCGCTATAGTTGGAGCGAAATTTACGGACAATATTTTTGTATCATCAGGAACGTTTATTTTTAATGTCGCCTATCAAGATGGTTTATTACCAATGATTGCTATTTCGGCTTTCTTTATAGTTTCCGCTCTAGAAATCTATAAATTTTGTAAATATTCTAAAGATGATTCTTTAAAAATTATAGTCGTAGCATTGCCTTTAATGTATTTGATAAACATTCTAATAAATGATGTTGGATTTAAAATGGGCGAAGATTTTATGTTTTTAGGAATACTTATGATCTTAGGATATGTGACATTTTTTAACTTAAATAATAAAAATCTTTTGGAAAATAAAAATTCTTAAAAATAAAAAAGGGAATGTTAAAAAAACTCAAGATTTCCTTTTTTTTCTAGAATTTCTAAGCGTTGAATAATAATTTATGTTTCAATCACAATATTGCCATACGTTTATAGTTTTTATAAAAAAGTGCATTTTTTTCGCCTTTTCAATAGAAAAGGAGCTTTATTACGATTTGACATATTTAACAACTTTTTGTAATTTAGTCCATAACTAAATTAAAAACAAAGTGCAACGTTTTCACTCCGTTTAAATTTTTAACTGCGTTTAAGTATTGGCAATGAAGAGTTTCTTAAATGAAAAGAAATAAAAAAAGTTTTTATTTTTTATTGCGTCATAAATTATAAATTGGTGCAATAAACCTGCCATGAACGCTTGATTTATTGCATTAAAATTGATAAAATGATGCAATAAAGGAGAAGAACAATGAAAGTTTTTAATTATTCAAAATATAAAAACATTACATGGGACAATGTGATTTTAGGGTATATTTCTCAAATTCACGAGTTTAAAGGTAGATTGTCAAATATTGAATTAGAAAACAAAGCAAAAATAAATAAACTTGTTGAGATTGCAAAAATACAAAGCACTGAAGCTTCAAATAAAATTGAAGGTATTGTTACTACATCTACGAGAATAAAACAAATTATGAGTAATAAAGCTACGCCTAAAAACCGAGATGAGAAAGAAATTCTTGGATATCGTGATGCCCTGAGTATTATTCATGAAAATTATGAATACATCCCAATCAAGAGTACTTATATTTTACAACTTCACAGGGAGTTATATAAATATTCTGAAAAATCCATTGGCGGAAAGTTTAAGAATGTGCAAAATTATATTTCTGAAACAAGAACAGATGGCAGTTCGGTTATAAGATTTCAGCCATTGTCGCCTTACGAAACTCCTGATGCTGTGGATAGATTATGTGAAGATTTTAATATTGTTTCAAGCAAATGTGATGTCGATCCATTAATTTTAATTCCTATTTACATTTTGGACTTTTTGTGCATTCACCCTTTTAACGATGGGAATGGTAGAATGAGCAGGCTTTTAACTGTTTTGTTACTATATAAATTTGATTACAATGTCGGTAAATTTATTTCGATTGAAAAAATAATTGAAGAAACGAAAATTGATTATTACAATACCTTGCAATTAAGTTCTGTTGGTTGGATAGAAAACAATAATAACCCTACAGATTTTATTAAATATATGTTATCAGTTATTTTGAAAGCATATAGAGATTTTGAGGGGATATCAAACATTTTGCTTAAAAAAAAATTGAAAGCTTTAACTCAAGTGCAAAACATTATCAAGACGAAGATTGGTAGATTCACAAAATCAGAAATTATTGCAATGTGCCCTACGTTATCAGAAACAACAATTGAAAGGTGCTTAAAAGAATTATTAAACAAGAGTTTGATAATAAAACATGGCGATCGCAAATCAACATTCTACACGAGAAAGAATTAATTGGAGAATTGCGGTGTTTAATGCTGTTGATTAGGTTTTGCTCTAACAAATGCAAATCATTTGAAAATCAAACGAATGATATATGGCTTTAGATGTCTTTATTAAAAACGCAGACAATTAACCTTCATTATTCGTTAGATATTATGATTATTGGATTGCACCAGCAACAATCATAAATTGTTAAATTTTCTTTCTTGAAACTACAAAAAAAGGAGCTGTTGTTTCTATAACTCAGTTATTTCTAATTTTGAGTTTTTTAACAGTTCCTTTTTGATATTTATTGTGCCCAAGTGGAATACGGAATACCAATATCGTATAGTTTTAAAAATGACTCGTCTTTAGATTTCGTATGGTTTTTCTCGTCTTCGAGATTATCATAAAATTCCGCAAAAGATTCGCTGATGCTAGGGTCGTTTTTCTCTTCATCCGAAAGATCTATTCTTTCATAACGTAATCCGAGCATATTGCATCCAGTTAATACAGACGTATCATCTAATATTTTTGTTAAATCAAGATAGAAAAATTTTGGACCGGCAACCGATGTTCCTAAATTTGTATAGAAACTAAAAACAAATTCATCATACTCATTGACTTCGAAAGAATCTGTTGGTTTATATAAAATAAAGAAGACCTTCATTTTTAATGTTAAAAAATTGTGTGTCATATAAAGAGCAATACCACTAGCGGTTTGTAGTTTTCTGCCTAGTTCAACTATTACGCCATTTGAATAAAGTCCTAATCGGGAATTTGCATTTTTACCTGCACAAGATATTTGTCCATCAAATATCTTTGGGTAGCGCGTTGTTAGTGGTAAATTGGCTTCATTTTGCAAAGCTGTATTTTGGGCATAGAGTAAAATATTGTCGTTTCCATGCTTTAAAGTATTATCCATAAAGGAATAATCCGGAATTATTTTTTTATCAGAATTCTCAAAATAATCTTTCTTAGCACTTTCATTTTCGCGTTCATGATTATAAATCGGATTATCTAATTCATATGCGTACGAATTCCTGATGTTTAAATTCTTTTTGCCATAAGTGAAATTTTCATCAGGAAAAGATGCAACATTATCATCACATTGTTGGGCATCAATTCCGGGCGTAAGTTCACAACCGGCAAGTAAAATTAATGAAATTAATAAAAATATTTTTTTCTTCATAGCTAAATTCTCCTTAGATTTTTAACCATTCTCCCATTTCAAAGTCCGCTTTATCATCATCAAGTATTAAGGTACCTTTGGCAGGAGTAAACGTCATTTCTCCAAAATAAATTTTTCCGTTTATATTATACAAATCAACGCGCACAAATGGAAAAGGTTTCGCAAGTTTTTCCGCTAATTCAACCATTTCTTGAAAATTTTCCGGTTTTTTTAATTCATAATCAGTTTTTTTCCATCCATTAAATTGTGAACCATCAAAAGGTGTCCAATCAATGTAATAATTGTTGTAGCGTATGTCTTTTCCTCGACCGGTTACCACGTATAAACTTCTAGCTACGCCATTAAAGACATGTATCTTATATTCGGTAGGTAAATCCATCCCTCCAATATATTGTTCAATAATAATTTGTGGCTTAATTTTCGCATAATGCATTTCTAAGGTTTTTTTACCATAATTTGTTTTTAACCATTTATTAAATTTTTTGCGAAGATCTTTAAGATTAATTTGCGATTTGTCTTTAATTATTGCATTAAATGCACAAGCATGTGAACATTTCATAACAAATTCATTTGGTAAAAGATTAAAATCTATATCTTCAAATTTGTCATAAATTCCTAAGCAAGGAATCAAATACTGTTCTAACCCTAATTCTTTTAAATATTCTCTAACTCCGACCCTTGAAGCACATTGTATGACTTTTGCATTATTTGGATACTCATATATTCTTAAGTGTTGCAATTTTTCGGTATATCGTATGGGATTTTCTAAATTTAATTTGTGATGAGTAATATATTTGTATTGATATTTAACATATTGAATTGGAAAAAGTTTTTTAATGATACCTCGAAAAGGCAAAAGAATACTGCGCTTTAATAAATTCTCTTTTAAATTTTTGTTTCGCATATCTGTGTCACCTTTTTAATTATAGCATATTATATGTGCATAAATAATTACCAATTGAGTGTTTTAATGATATGATAATAAATAGAAAGGGTCCATCAATATGATAAAAGCGTTAAAAAATAAATCAACAATTATTACAACAGCAATAGTTAATTTTATAATTTTGGCCTTTTTTATTACAAATTCTATTTTAGAGCAGGTGTTTATAATTGAATTGCCATACAATTTTCCGGTAGTTTTAGTGTTTATTTTAGTGGTGTTATTGCTTGTTGCATTTTTAATTGGCGATGTGTCAGCGACGAGATATAGAAAAAAAAATAAATTGTGGGCAGGACCATTGCCTGAGGAGATAAAGCAGCATATTAGGCAGTTAAGGATGCCGTGGTTAATTGCCATTGGTGTTACGATTATAATTGGCTTTTTAGATACTTTGTTATGGAGAATATAATAAAAAATATTGGGAAATTCTTTTTGCTTGATTAAAATTAAAACTTCAAAAATTCGAAGACGAAAAGCACAATAAAAAAAGTAACTTCAAAATAGAGAT
>CANQQL010000025.1 GCA_947625975.1 uncultured Bacilli bacterium | reverse complement strand
TATCTTTTATAAACGGCATTTTATCTGATAATGATTTAATTTCCCTTATTTAACGGACTTTACTCTAAAAATTTACGAATTATTAAAAGATTATATTCAAATAATGTCTTAAATTATCTTTTTAAAATTCATACTTATTTATTTTCCATTTTGTTATAATAATTTTGGTGATAAAAATGAAAAGAACTGAAACACGAAAAATAATTGTTGGTAATACGCAAATTGGTCATTCAAACTTAGTAAAAATACAATCAATGTGCAACATTAAAACATCTAACTACCCTGCAGTTATTAAGCAAATTGATGAATTGGAAAGGTTAGGTTGTAACATAGTACGTGTATCAGTTATGGATGAAGATGACGCAAAGGCAATAAAGCTTATTAAAAAACAAATTCACATACCTTTAGTCGCAGATATTCATTTCGACTATCGCTTAGCACTTCTTTCAATTGAAAATGGCGTTGATAAAATAAGAATAAATCCCGGAAATATCGGCAGTATTGACAATATAAAAAAAGTAGTGACAGCTTGTAAAGACAAACATATTCCGATACGCGTTGGGGTTAATTCTGGTTCACTGGATAAAGAAATACACGATTACACGACACATTATACCGCCAAAGCCTTGGTGGAATCTGCCAAGAAACATGTAAAAATATTAGAAGATTTAGATTTTTATGATATTGTGATATCTCTAAAAGCTTCTGATGTTTTAACTGCGATTGATGCTTATCGCATGGCAAGCGAAATTTTTCCCTACCCACTTCATCTTGGCATAACAGAAGCAGGAACCAAGGACATTGGAATCATACGTTCGGTATCCGGTCTTGCTCCTTTACTTCTTCAAGGAATTGGAGATACTATCCGCATTTCTTTAAGCGGTAATCCCAAAGAGGAAGTCATTGCCGCAAAAAGGATGCTTCATGATTTAGGATTATATCCTAATTATCCCACTTTAATCTCTTGCCCTACTTGTGGAAGAACACGCGTCAATGTAGAAATGGTCGCGGAGAAAGTTTTAAGTGCTTTAGAAGAAATAAACAAACCTCTCACAATTGCCGTAATGGGATGTGTGGTAAATGGTCCAGGAGAAGCAAAAAATGCCGACTTAGGTATTGCCGGCGGAAACAAAGAATGGGTTCTTATAAAGAAAGGTAAAGTCATTGACAAATTGACAAGCGATGAAGAAGCAATTAATCGATTAATTAAAGAAATAAAAGAATAACAATTTTCATATTATGTAATATGCTAGATTGAGGTGTTTTCATGAATCAAAACCTTATTGTATATTATATTAACCAATTAACATTAGATGATGCCAAAAGACTTGCTAAGCAATATAATGTTCAAATTGATGATAATGAAGCAAGAGTAATTGTCAACTTTTTAAAGAAAAATAAAAATCGCATCAGCAAAGAAAATAAAAATGTACTTTTAAAAGAAGCAAGACCTCTTCTCAAAAAAAGTACATATGATACTTTGGTATTGACCATTAATAAGTTTTTATAAATTTGTTTTTAATTCACTATTAAAGACATTGTCCCGAAGCGCCTTAATTTCTTCTTTATAAGGTGCTTTTTCGTTTATATATGGAGTTTCTAAAATCTTGGGAATATTTTCAAATGCTTTATGATGCGCAAATTTAGATAAAATGTCAAAGCCGATAAAACCATAGCCAATATTTTCATGACGATCCTTATGCGAACCAAGTGGATTTTTTGAATCATTTATATGAATTGCCATAATGTAATCTAAACCTATAATATCTGAAATTTGTTGAATAATTTCATCTACATTACTTAAATTATAACCGGCATCCGATAAATGGCATGTATCCAAACATACACCAATTCGTGACTTATCTTCTACTCCTTCTAAAATTTGATGCACTTGTTCAAAGGTTATTCCTATTTCCGAGCCTTTACCAGACATAGTTTCTATTAAAATAACAACCTTGGAATCTTTTGTTGCGGCAATGGCCAAATTCAATCCTTCGATTAGTTTATTAATACCCGCATCATATCCCATATTAACATGACTTCCAGGATGTAGAACCAGTTTACGAAAGCCAAGATAATCAACACGCTTTATTTCATCAATTAAAACTCTTAAAGAAATTTCAAAGATTTCCTTCTTAACTGTATTTGCAAGATTGATAATATATGGAGCATGTACCACAACATTATCAAGATCAATATTGTTTGCTTGAAGCAATGCTAATGCCTCTTCTTTTTTCAGTTCTTCAACCGGACGTCGAATGCTATTTTGTGGTGCACCGGTATAAAACATTAAAGAATTCGCACCATACGACAAAGCTTCCTGAACTGCCCCTAAAACAAAATTTGGAAATTTATTATCAACGTGACTTCCAATATAAAATTTATCCATTTTTTCTGGCCTCCTCAATATAGCGTTTAACTCGCTCCTTGCGAATGTTTTCTTTAATCATCTTCCGATGGTGTTTTCTTTTTACGTTTTCCACAGCATTTTTTACAGCTTTTTTATAGCCCGGTTTTACTTTATTCTTTTTTGTTTCACTTATTGCTTTTTTTATGTCACGCTCTAATTCTTGATTTTCTATCTTTCTATGTGTTTTAACTTTTGTCTTTAGTGCCTTACCCTCTTTAAACTCATTATTTTTTAACACTTTAAAAATAAAATTAATTCCCATATCTTGAAGTTTTATTATATTAGCGAGGTCATCGTCATTATAAAAAGTAAAGCATTTGCCTTCTTTATAAAATCTTCCCGTCCTCCCCGCACGATGAAAATAAAATGATAAATCTTTTGGTAAATCAACATTTAAAATGTCGCTGACATTTTCAATATCCAGGCCTCGAGCAGCAATATCCGAACATACAACAATTTGAAACTCCATATTTTTAATACGTCGCATAATATTTTTGCGTTCTCGTTTTTCTAAATCACCATGCAAAATTGTTACGTTATATTTGCGTTGCTTTAGTTGTTCATATATTTTATTTACTGTCTCCTTTTTAGAAGCAAAAATTAATAAAAAATATGGCTGAACTATTTTTATAAATGACTCGATAGCGTCACTATTACTTTGATGACGAATATCTATGGCATAATGTTCAACTTTAGAATTTGTCATATTTTCAAGAGCAATTACATGATCAGCACCAATAAATCGCTCAATGAGATGCGCCAATTTAGAATTTATAGTAGCAGAAAATACCAATTTACTAGCGTTAGGAAGATGGCCTAGTAGTTCGGTAATATCATTAACAAAGCCTGAGTCCATTAACATATCCGCTTCATCTAAAACCACAAATTTTGTCATTGATAAATTGGTCGTCGTTTTATTGACGCCTAAATCTAAAATTCTTCCAGGTGTAGCCACAATAATATGCGGATTGTTATCAATTTTGCTTTCACTACGTGATTTTTCGATTTGAGAGGACAATAATTGTATTTTTAAATCCGGATAATATTTTACAAATTCTCTGGCAAATATATAGGTTTGGTAAGCTAGTTCACGAGTTGGTGAAACGATAATTGCTTGAATATGATTATTCGTTGTATCCACTGAATGAATAATCGGGATTAAAAAAGCATGTGTTTTCCCTGAACCTGTTTCACTTGTAACTACAAGAGACTCTTTTTTTAATACGCGTGGTATTACTAATTCTTGAACCTCAGATGGTGATTTATATCCAATATCTTCTATAGCTAAAAGCATTTTAGAAGTTAAATTAAATTGTTTAAAAGAACTCACAAACATCAACTCCAAGCAAATTATACTACATTTATTTATGCTTTTGCATATTTTAATTTTTAAGGACAAAAGGCTAGTTTGAGCATATTAATATATAAGGAGTGATTTTATGCCATTTAATCAATACGGGCCGAATTATAACCCAAACTATATGGGAAATTATCAAAGAGGCTATAATCCAATCAACACCCCATTAAATCGTATACCACCAATCAAACCTCCAACACGTACTGCAACCAGTAAATTGACATTTTCCAAATTTTTAAATGGAACACAGCAAGTAATTGAAACTGTCAGCAGCGCAATTCCTTTATATACACAAGTTAAACCCTTATTTTCCGGTATTCGTAGTGTAGGGAAATCAATAACCGGAAAAATATTTAACAAAAGCTCCGGTAAAAAGGAATATATTGCTAATCCGGAAATCATCACACCCAAAAAAAGTGTAAAAAAAGAAGAAAAATATGAAGAATATAATGAAGAAACTTCTCCAAATAGACCATTCTTTTAAAATATGTTAAAATACTCGTGGGGGAAATATGAAAGTAGAAATTTTAAAACCTTGCGGGTGTTGTGCCGGCGTGAATAATGCCATATCTTTAGCAATCCAGGCACGCGAAAAGCATCCTGATTTACCAATCTATGTTTTAGGTATGCTTGTTCATAATGAATCAGTAATAAATCATTTAACTGCTCTAAATATTATAACTTTACAAAATGCACCTTACTTAGAATTATTAAATGGCATAGAAAAAGGTGTTATTATTTTTACTGCACATGGTCATGATGAAAAACTTGATGAAATTGCTAAAAACAAAGGGTTAATTATTTATGATACAACTTGCAGTTTCGTTAAATATAATCATAAATTAATAAAAGAGGCATTGAATGCCGGAAGACAAGTTATATTTATTGGAAAAAAAGGACATCCTGAGGCGGAAGGTTCTCTTTCTATCTCCAAAAATGTCTTTTTATATGATATTAGCACTGGCTTGGATTTTAATTTACTAAGTGATACTAATCCTCTTGTAATCTGCCAAACCACACTTTCGATATACGAATTAGAAAATATTAAAAATGACATTGTTCTTCACTGTCCGGGTGCAAAATTTTCTCATTCCATATGTAATGCCACAACGGCACGTCAAAAGGCATTGCATAATATAAATTATTTTTCCGACTTAATCATAATTGTTGGTTCTAAACTATCATCTAATACATCCAAATTATTTGATATTGCTTTAAAACTTTATCCAAATAAGAAAGTTATACAAATAAAAACTGTTAACGATATCGTTAACAGTGATTTATCTTCATACCAATACGCCACGATTGTAGGAGGTGCTTCTACTCCTTTAAACATTCTTGAAGAAATTCAGAATTTTTTAAAGTTTAAATAATAATCTTCGGCATTTTTTCATGATCTAAAATGACACATTCGATATTTGGATCGATTTTTTTAATAATGTCACTCATGGTTTGCATAAATATTTTTTCTACTTCATGGGGTACATCCAAGTAATTGAAATTTGTCGCTACAATATCTCTTCTTGTATGATGCGGAGCATCCCCAGATAAATAAATATCTGCGTCTTCCTTAATCGCCGTTCTAAACAAGCTGCTTCCTCCGCCACCCACTATAGCTACTTTCTTAATAATATTTTTACCCTCTTTTATGAGTAAGGCATAATCCACGTTTAAAGCTTCTTTCGCATATTTTGCAAAATCATCCACTGCCATTTCTTTCTCTAAAAAACCGATGCGCATCATATTTTCACATTCCGGAATATACACATCAACTAAACCAAGTTTTTTAGCAAGTGCATCATTCATTCCACCAATACCTTCATCAAAATTTGTATGCAAAGATATTAGGGGAATATGATTTTCGATAAGCGTTTTCGTAATATCGAATTTAATTTTATCACTTTTTAAAATTTTAGTCTTTGAGCCATAAAAGAATGGATGATGAGTAATAATTAAGTCTGGTTTGATTTGCAATGCCTTATCTAAGATTTGCATATCAAAATCCAGACATAACAAAATTTTGTTGGTTTCTTCTTTTAATGGTCCAATCATAAGACCCACATAATCGTTATGTTTTTTGGCAATCCGTTTAGGAAATAATTTGCCAAGTCTTAAGATAAGCGACCTGGTTTTCATAAACTTCTAATCCTTTCTATTTTTTTTAAAATATCTCTTTTTTTAGATTCCGGTGCATTGAGGAAAATCATAGTCAGTTTTTTTTCTAATTCGCTATATTTATCTTGAAAAGTTTGATTTTTTTCTTTTCGTAAAATCGGTCCAAATTCATAATCTAATTCATCATAGTCTTTATGTCCTTTAGAAAACTTTAGAATCTCATAATAATGTTTTTTTTCAAAAACAATTTTTTCTTCTATGATTTGATAACCCATGTTACAAACTGAAATTCTGACTTCTTTTTCTTTCGTGTTTGGCGCCAAAATTAATGTTTCGATATTCGAAAGTTTTTCTTTACCCTGTTGCAAAATCTGAATCATTAAATCGCCACCAAGGCCGGCAATCACAATTGAATCCACATAACTTGGAAGTTCATTTAGACCATCGGACAATGAGACATCCACGTTATCAAAATGAAATTTTTCAATAGCGCTTTTTAAAATTTTAAAAGGTCCTGATTTATTATCATTACAAAAAATTCTTTGACATCTTTTATTTTTTGCTAACTCGATAACTAATTGACCATGGTCGGCCCCTATATCCGCCAAATTGGAATTTTTATCAACAAGCGCGTATATTTCACTTAATCTTTTTGACAAACTCATTTATTTTGCATCGCGATAGTCACCAAATCGTTTTGCACGTGTAGGATGACGTAACTTTCTTATGGCTTTAGCTTCAATTTGTCGTATACGTTCACGAGTTACTCCAAATTCCTTGCCAACTTCTTCTAAAGTATGTGGGCGATTATCATCTAAGCCATATCGTAAGCGTAACACGCGTTCTTCCCGATCTGTTAAATCTTTCATTACGGCATATAACTCATCTTTTAATAGGGACTTTGTGGCATATTCTGTTGGCGATTCAGTATCTTTATCCTCAATGAAATCGCCTAAACGAGAATCATCTTCTTCACCAATCGGTGTTTCTAATGACACCGGATCAATGGCAATACTTTGAATTTCACGAATTCTCTCCGGCGACAATAGGCCATCCATTTTTTCCGAAATTTCTTCCGCAGTTGGTTCACGCCCTAATTCTTGCACCAATAAACGTTGAACACGTGTCATTTTGTTAATAGTCTCAACCATATGAACCGGTATTCTAATTGTACGAGCTTGATCGGCAATGGCTCTTGTAATAGATTGTCTTATCCACCATGTAGCATAAGTAGAAAATTTGAAACCTTTAGTATAATCAAATTTTGAGACTGCTTTAATTAGTCCCAAATTTCCTTCTTGAATTAAATCGAGCAAAAACATACCTCGCCCAACATAATTTTTCGCAATATTGATAACTAACCGTAAATTTGCTGTAATAAGTCTATTCTTGGCCTCTTCATCACCTTCGGCGCAGCGGCGCGCTACTTCTTGTTCTTCGTCACCTAATAACTTTACTTTACCGATTTCTTTTAAATATAATTTTACCGAGTCATTTACTTTTACATCTGAGCTGGCGTATTTATCGATATCTTCAATATCTTCATCAATACTTTCTTTAACATATGAGTCGCCAAGGAATTCATCATCATCAATTATCGTACTATTATCATTTAGAGTCTCTTCACTTAAATCAATGTTATCGACATCCGCTTCAGCATCCATATCTTCATCTTCATCTGTAATGACTTCAATTTTCTTTTCTGCAAAGAATTCTAATAAATCTTCAATATCGGCATCTGAAAGTTCGAGGTGTGCAGTAGCATCAAAAATTTCCTCTTGTGTCAAAGATCCATTTTCTTGACCTTTTTTTAATAATTTCTCCTTAATTTCTTCTAATCCCTCTATCTCGGTGTCTAATAATTTCTTTTTGCGTCCCATACTTTAATTCTCCTTTTTTTCTTCTTTATTTAATCGCTCGTTTTTTTTGCGATTGTGCTCCAATAAAATTTGTAATTTTTCTTTTTCGGATTTTCCTTCACTAGATTTTTCAAAGATAAATTTTTCGTATTCTTTACTTCTTTCCTCTTTAATAATTTGCAGATATTCTTGAAGTAATTCCAAAGTACATTTAGGATATCGCTTTTCTACCAATAAATCAGTTATTTCCGTAATCAATTTATCCTTTAATTCATCATCAGATTGGGCAATAATATTTATTAATTCATTTATGTTTAATGTATCATGATGCCGATTATACTCCACAATGTAACTTGCAATCTTGGCAAATATTTCATCCGATAACGGAACATTTTTATCGGTATAGAATTCAATGGCTTCTTTAGAATTTAGCATTTGAAAAACAAAGGCTTTTTCGGTTAAAGATAATCTTTTAAGTAATTTACGTTCCGGATGCATATCAATGAACGCACTTGTGACATTCTCTTTTTTACTTTGCTTATATCTTTGCAGTGTGGAAGTTATTAATTTACGATCAAATTTTGTCAATTTTGCTATATTCACAATATAATCTTCTAATTCCAAATCACTTGTGACATTCTTTAAAAAAGGTAAAAAATCTATCAAAAATTTTTTTCGTTCATCGATTGTGCTTAATTTATTATTATTTGAAAAATAATTTAAAGCAAATTGTACCTTATCAATCAAAATATTTAGCCATTTTATCAGACTGTCTGCGCCGTATTTTTCTAATATCTCGTCAGCATCTTTTGGACCAGTAGATCGTCGGACAATACGATATTTTATTCCAGCTTTATCAAACATCTCAATAGCCTTTAAAGTAGCCATTTGGCCTGGTTCATCAGAGTCTAAGCATAAGCGTATTTCAACATTTAACCTCTTTAATAGGGTTGCTTGATTGGCCGTAAGTGCCGTTCCCATAAGAGCTACCGCGGATTTTATTCCCACTCTGTACAAGGCTATGACATCCATAAAACCTTCTAATAAATAGCAAAATCCATCTAATCGCGAAGTTTTTTTAGCTTCATAATAATTATAGATTATATTTCCTTTTTGAAATAACACTGTCTCTTGGGTGTTTACGTATTTTGCATCTTCACTTTCTTTAATGCGTCGAGCCGAATATCCTACAACACGCCCATTCACATCTTTTAAAGGAAAAATTACACGGCCAAAATTCTTATCAATATATTGGCCATTACTGTGTCCTGCTATACCAACGAGTTCAATATCTTTTAAGGTATGACCTTTTGCCGATAAATATTTAATCGACAACTCGGGGAGATTAGGACAAAAGCCGATATTAAAATGACGTATGACATCGTCTTCAATATTTCTCTTAGCAAGGTAACTACGTCCTTCATCTCCTTCTTTAGCAAGCAAAGACATTTGATAAAAAATAGTTAAGTCGGATAAAACTTTATAAAACCTTGCATTCTCTTCCTCAATGTTAGAATTAGTTTTACTTTTAACTAACTCCTCATTTGTATAACCTACTAACTCCGCTAATTTCCGCACAGCATCATCAAATGAAATATTTTCAAACTTTTGGATAAAAGTAATCGCATTGCCACCTGTACCACAGACAAAACACTTAAAAATTTGTTTTTCTTTAGAGATCATCATTGAAGGATTTTTATCATCATGAAAAGGGCAAATAGCCGTATAACTTCGGCCTTTTTTTATGACATTTATGTATGACGAAATGACATCGACTATATCGGCACGATTTAAAACTTCAGTTATAATGTTTTGTGATAACATCGATATCACTCCTTTTATAGTTATTTTTTATCTAAAAGAATATTTTTTCTTGAATATATGGCACTAATTGTTCAATTTTCAGGCGAATTTGTTTCATGGAATCACGCTCACGAATTGTCACAGTTTGATCACCTTCCGTATCAAAGTCAATAGTTATACAGAATGGTGTGCCAATTGCATCTTGACGGCGATATCTTTTACCAATACTCCCTGCTTCATCATAAGTTACTAAAAAGTGTTTAGAAAGTAGGGCATATATTTCTTTGGCTTTTTCTGATAATTGTTTAGATAGAGGTAGGATACAGGCTTTATATGGAGCAAGACTATAATTTAGATGCATCACAATTCTTGTATCATTTTCTAATTGCTCTTCTTCATATGCATTGCATAGTAACGCCAAAACTAATCGATCACATCCCAATGATGGCTCAACACAATATGGAATAAATTTGTTATTTGTTTCTTGATCTAGATATTCTAATGATTCTTTAGAATAATCCATATGTCTTTTTAAGTCATAGTCTGTACGATCAGCAATGCCCCATAACTCTCCCCATCCGAAGGGAAATAAAAATTCAATATCTGTCGTTGCCTTAGAGTAAAAAGCTAATTCCTCTTTTTCATGGTCTCTGAAGCGCAAAACCTTATCATTTAGTCCTAAGTCATTTAAAAATGTTTTAGCATAGTTTTTCCAGTAATTAAACCATTCTAAATCAGTACCAGGCTTGCAAAAGAATTCCATTTCCATTTGCTCAAACTCTCTCGTTCTAAATGTAAAATTACCTGGCGTAATTTCATTTCTAAACGCTTTACCGATATTACAAATCCCGATTGGAAGCTTTCTACGTGTGGAACGAACAATATTTTTAAAATTAACGAACATTCCTTGCGCGGTTTCAGGTCGCAAATAAACCGCGGATTGTGAATCTTCCGTTACACCAATATGAGTTTTAAACATCATATTAAACTGTCGTATATCAGTAAAATTAGACTTACCGCAATTCGGGCATTTGACATGATTTTCCCGAATAAAGTTCATCATTTCATCATTTGTCATCTTATTGACATTAACATTTTCAAAAGATTCTTCGATTAATTTATCCGCCCGATGTCTAGTTTTACATTCTTTGCAGTCAATAAGCGGATCATTAAAGGTGGAAACATGACCGGTAGCTTCCCAAACACGTGGATTCATAAGAATTGCCGCATCCATTCCAACATTAGTTGGCGATTCCTGAACAAATCTTTTCCACCATAATCTCTTCACATTGTTTTTTAACTCGACTCCCAAAGGGCCATAGTCCCATGTGTTGGAGAGGCCTCCATATATTTCTGAGCCTTGATATACATAACCCTGTGTTTGGAGATGCGTTACTATTTTTTCAAAATCCTTATTATTTTCCATAAAAATACCTCTATTAGACAAAACAAAAAGAGTATAAATTATTTATATTTTTTTGTCAACACAAAATAAGTGTATTAGTGAATAATTTTTTCTAAAAGTTCAAAACTTTTTAATTTAATATCCAATTGCTTGCTTAAAAAGTTATATAGTTCTTTAATTAACCAGCCAGATTCATTTTTTGGTAAATCTTTTTTAATCGTTTCCTCAAGATCCTTAATAAAGATATATCGAGTTAATTTAATATACAAAGGTGTTTTTTTATCATCTTCAACATTTAAACAATTTTGGCAAATTAAACCTCCATCATTAAAAGATACCGAAATTATCCCTTTTTTACTTCCACATCGCACACATTCATTTACTTCAATAGTTAATCCGGTTAATTTTATAATATTAGCAAGATATGTAAGCCTAATTGTTAATAAATTACCACGCTCGGCAACCATTTTAATTGCTAAAAGCGTGTTATTAAATAAATTACTTTTATTGTCTTCATCTAAAGTCTTGTTAGCTAACTCCACAATAAAACTTAGAGTCAACATAGATTCAATATCTTCATAAACATTTTTTAAACACAAAAGAATTTGTCCGCCTTTTAATGTAAAGTATCCACTTTTACGGCTTTGAGATAGTTCAACGCTTACATAATTATAAAGTTGGCATATTGCCGATAACTTAGAGTCAATTTTAAAAATGCCATGTGCTGCAAAAGTAATAAATCCTTCACTAGTCAAAAGATTTATTATTCCATCTGCTTCATGATATTGCGTGATACTCGTAATAATTCCCTTATATTCCATATCTTATTTGTCTTGATAACCAAATTCTTTTAAGCAACGCAAAGAATTACGCCACTCTTCTTCTACTCTGACAAATGTCGTCAAATGTATTTTATTATTTAGATATTTTTCGATATCCTTTCGAGCAAGTGTACCGATTTTTTTAATCATTTTACCACTTTTGCCAATAACAATACCTTTCTGTGATTCGCGTTCAACCACAATAGTTACAAATATGTCATATTTATCTTTTTTTGGCTCAATTTTTTCCACATAAACAGCCACCGAGTGTGGTATTTCTTGCTTTGTAAGTAAAAGAATCTTTTCACGAATTATTTCCGAAATAACAAATTCATTACTTTTATCGGTAATCTGTTGCTTATCAAAATATTGCGGTCCTTCCGGTAAAATCATTTTTAATTCCCGAATTAAATCATCTACGAACAAGTTATTTAAGGCAGATATTTCAAACATTTTTGCCTCATTAAAAATTTCTTTATACCTAGCCTTTAAACGAGTAATTAAATCGATATTCGTGAGATCTATCTTATTGAAAACAATATAAAGTGGCACATTCGGATGAATGTGGTCGATTAAAAATTGATCACCATCTCCAAATTCAACAGAAGCGTCGACAAGCAAAATTATGGCCTCAACATCTCTAGTTGAAGCAAAAGCAACTTTATTCATGTATTCCCCTAATTTAAAATAAGGCTTATGAATGCCCGGTGTATCTACGAAAATAATTTGCGAATCTTTGTCATTGTAAATACCCAAAATCGAATTTCTTGTAGTTTGAGGCTTAGGAGAAATTATCGATATTTTTTTATTTAGAATAGCATTTAATAATGTGGATTTACCCACATTTGGTCGACCAATTAATGCCACAAATCCACTTTTCATTGTAAATCACTACAGTCAAAGGCAAAAGGCAATAGCTCCTTAATTGAAGTCTCTTTCATTTTACCTTTCATATTTGCCATAATAATTTTCCCATCACTTGGAAATAATTCGGAAATAACTTGTCGGCAGGCTCCGCATGGCGTACAAACATCTTCTGTATCGGCAACAAGCCCGAGAACTTGCAAATCTTCTTTAGAGTATCCGTTCATATAAGCATGATATATAGCATTTCTTTCTGCACACATACAAAGCGGATAACTGGCGTTTTCAATATTTGCACCTAAAAAGATTTTTCCATCTTTAGTAATAACGACGGCTCCTACCGCAAAATGTGAATAGGGCGAGTATGATAATTCCCGTCCTTTCTTTGCCAAGGCTACAATTTCTTCATTAGTCATTCTTTTGTCCTCCTAATTTTAAAATTTTTTCTTGCAAGTCGAACATGACTTCCTCATCTTCTTTTTTCATATGATCATATCCTAAAAGATGTAACAAACCATGGACAAAAAGGAAACTCATTTCTCTTGTAATTGAATGACCATATTCCTTTGCTTGTTCAAGCGCCTTATCTAAGCTAATTATGATTTCGCCGAGTAATATTTTTACTTTCCCTTTTATTTTAACTTCGCCATCAATTTTATCAAGGAAGGCAAAGCTTATAACATCGGTGGGGCGATCAACCTTACGATATTCTTTATTAATTTGATGAATTGTATTATTATCCACTAAATTAACATCTACTTCATAATCCTCTTTTATTTTTAATAATTCAAAAGTTTTTTGCATTAAATTTTGAAAGATTATTTCAAATTCATTAAAACTTTCTAAATATTCATTTTCAAAAACAAGTAGCATTTAATCACCTAATTTATTTTATCACATTATGTCGCAAATAAATATAAATTATTTCGTTTTACTATATTTTAAAATACCTATTTTTTTGGAAATAACAGCAAAATATGTTTGCTCAAAATCAAATATATCTCGGCTAATAAACAATATGGCAAACATTAGGGAAAATTGCATTAAGAAAAAATCTACTCCAAGTAAATTCGTAAGACGCATCATAAACAAAACAAAAGTCGCAATCAACAAAGAATGAAAAATCATAATTATACTAACTCTGTTACCATATTCAATTGAGGATTTTTGTACTTTTTTCAAATCATATCGGCACTGTTCGAAATATTCAAGTTTATTTTTAGCTAAATCAAGCTCCTGTTGCAAAGAAAAATTAACTAAGGATAAAATAAAAATAAATATGACACCTAAATAACCAAAACTATGTGATTTTATAAGCATTAACATTAAAGCTAAAATAAGGACTAATTTGGCAGGAATTTTCGTCACTTTTTCAATCACAAATTTCTGATAACCACTTATATCTAATAAATTGTTGTAGTTTATATTATAAAAATCATTTGTGTGCTTGAGAAATTTTTGACTCGCCATTTTTTGTAAAAAAACAAACACAAAGCCTAAAAAAGCACTCAATAAAAATAAGAGATAATCACTAATAAATAGCAGTGAGATAAAAAAAGTTAAAGAAGCAAGCAAATTAAAAATAAGCGACATAACTAACGATATGGATATCTTTTCTTGTTTTAAAACAACTTTTTTCTTTTTATAATCTTTAATAATTAAAACATTATATAAAAACGCATTTTCAAACTCTCCCTCACTTAAAACTAATTTTCCAACACTAGGGTCGAAAATATAATAATTATTTCGTTTAATTTTATTTAGTAAGATAAAATGCTCTTTATTTCCTTTTTTTATCTGACAAATAATTGGAAAGTTACAAGTCGCCAAAAGGGTAATATCTTCAACATGGTAACCATCTAAAATTAAATTATATTGCTTAGCTATATTTTTTAAATCTAACATCGTGTATTTTTTTTCTTTAGAATTTGGTAGTAACAAATAGTTTTTATCATGATATAAATTAGCAAGCATTACTTTTAAGACAGTAAATCCGCAATCAGTGCTACTCGACTGTAGTATTTCATATCTCATAAAATATCCTCCTATATTATTTATAGGAGTATAAACTTTAAATTCCGATATTTTCCAAACAAGTAAAATGCACTTTTAAATAAAATTTATTGCTTTGATATTGGTATTTTAATACTTTTTCTTCTAAGATTTTTTCTTCAAGCGTAAAGCCAGCACACATTGTTGCCTTTGCCTTTTGCATAGCATTAAAAAAAGTGTCGGCTTCATCATTTGTGCTTTTATCATTTAATTCTATTATCGTCCAGGTTTTGGCGTAAACTTGTCCATAGGCGCCAATGTGGATTACATTTCCATTTGTATCGGTAATCGAGTCTGAAACAAGCAAAGTTCCTTGCGTTACATATTGTCCTTCTTCAACCATTTTTATTCCACTTGTTAAAACATAATGGGAAATAATGCCATTTTTCTTGGCATAAAGGGAATTGTTTTTTTCCGGAACATCGACACTATCCTGACGGGTTTGATACTTAATTTTAATTATTGTGCCATTTTGTCTTACTTCAACAAAATCAATATCGTCTATATACTCTTTTTTTAGTATATTTTCTACATCGACTAGATACTGAAATTTAGGAATACGTGCATATTTTGTTAAGCCTAATTCCTGACTTCTAGCATAAATAAGTTCATTTAACCGGGTATTTGTGCCGATAATATTTACATTTGAAATGCGTGAATTAAAATCAAAAAAGAACATTAACGAAATAATAAGAGCAATTAAGGTTATTTTATTTATTAGGCAATTTTTTATTCTTCCAAAAATTCCTTGCCGATTTATAATTTGACAGTCAGGATATATTTTTTTAATCTTTTTTTCGTTATATAAATCGACTTCAAACACAAAATCATAATCATCAACATGTTTAAAATTATAAACAACAATATTATGTAGTTTTAAATTATCTAAAATAGCAAGTGATGAGTATGAATGAATACGAACTACTAAATGACTTTTATTCATAAATTATTTTTATTCCTTTTATTTTTCCTTTGATTTTTATTTCATTGCGATCGTAAAAGCTTATGGTCAAATTATCCCCCATTATTTCATAAGTAAAATCTTTCATTGAAATAACAATCGTGTCATTCTCAATTTTCTTTAATTTTAGGTAGTTAATTATTCTAGTTTCTTTTTCTTCGTTTACTAGCATACTATCACCCTTAAATTGTATGTAAATTAAATATAAAATATTAAATTTTGTCTGTTAATATTTACTAAAGTATAAAAAAAGCATAGTCAATTTTATAACTATGCTAATATTTTTAATATGATTTACGTCTTGCTTGTTCGGATTTAAGTTTGCGCTTAATACCAGGTTTTAAATAATATTCGCGTTTACGTGCTTCAGCGAGTGTACCAGCCTTATTAACTTGTCTTTTAAAACGGCGTAACGCGTCATCTAGTGATTCGTTATCACGTACAATTGTTTTTGGCATTTGTTTCCCTCCTTCTGAAGCCGAATGGCTAAACAACATTGTAATTATAACACAGAAGTGAATAAATGCAATAATGTTTTCAGAAAATATTCCCAATTTGTTATCAGCCACAAAAACATCATCGCATTAAATAAAAGCAAGATTACTTAAAATTAAGATTACAATTATTATTTGCATCTTATTGTCTTAGTTTAACTTAATAACTTTTATAATTTTCAGAGAATTATTTATTAATAATTTTAGGTCCTGCTGAGGTGCCTATACGATTTGCTCCAGCCTCAACCATCGCGAGCATATCCTCATGTGTACGAACTCCTCCGGATGCTTTAACACCCATCTCTGTCCCGACTGTTTCGCGCATTAATTTAACATCAGACACGGTCGCGCCTCCAGTTGAAAATCCGGTCGAAGTCTTAACAAAATCTGCACCAGCTTCTTTAGCAAGTTTACATGCTCTGACTTTTTCATCATCAGTTAATAAACAAGTTTCAATAATTACTTTTAAAACTTTTCCAACTGTAGAGCGACGAACTTTTTCAATTTCTTCTTTTACATAATCATCTTTTCCAGCTTTAAGCATACTGATATTGATAACCATGTCTATCTCATCTGCCCCCTCAAAGATGGCCTCACGAGCCTCAAGCGCCTTAACTTGTGGCAATGATGCTCCCAAGGGAAAGCCAATAACTGTACAAACTTTTACATTGCTTCCTTCTAGTTCTTTTTTACACAAACTAATAAAGGCAGGGTTAACGCAGACAGACATAAAATCAAATTGTTTGGCTTCTGAACAAAGCGTTTTAATTGCTTCGATTGAAGCATCAGGTTTTAAAAGTGTGTGATCTATTAATTTATTATATTCCATACTCTATAATTTTTCCCTTTCTTTAGCATTTTAACATTTAAATGATTTTAAAGCAAATCGACTTCTAATCTATGCCTGATTATTCATATTTTCTTTTAGTGATTTGCAAATCTGCTCAAATTCATCAATCTTTGCCGGTGTCCCGGAAACACCGATATTTTGCTTAAGGCATCTTAAGACATCAAAAGCAGCATTCTTTAACCCAAGATTATAAGCTTTTAGATAATGATTAAAGGCTAATCCTTTATTAACAAATACTCCATATTCACCATTTTCATATATCTTACCTAAAACATGGGTGGCCTTGGGTTCATTGAGCGCTACAGCCCTTTTCAAGTAATCTAATCCTTCTTGATATTTAAATAATCCTTTTTGTCGATCAAGACATACCGAGCCATAAATAAACATACCATCTGGTATTCCTGTATCGGCATAGCGTTTCAAATACTCCGCTTCTTTCAAAGTATCTTTTTTTACACAAATCCCCTGACTATAAAAAAATGCAATTTGCTTTAAAGCATCGGGATAGTTATAAGAGGCTGCTTTTTCCAGATATTCCAAGGAAACTTTATAATTCTGTTCCACGCCTTTTCCATCACGATACAAAAGGCCAAGAATATAGGTTGAAATTATATCATTATTTTCGGCGGCTAGTTTGTAGTATTTAACAGCTTCTTTTTCGTCAACCATTGTTCCTAATCCTTTTAATTTGCAATCAGCATAAATTTTATAGGCAAGCGGATGCTTAGAATCTTTGATTTCATTAATGATACGAAATCCCTCTTCCGGATCTTTATTAATTCCGATACCATTTAGATAGGCATTGGCGACCATAATCATTCCATTTATTTCCTTATGATCGGCATTTTTCTTAAAAAGCGAAAAAGCTTTTTCTTCATCTTTACTAACTGTACCTAAGCCATAAAGATAAAAAGTTCCTAAAAAATAATTAGTCTCATCGGAATTCGGAGCTTCATTTAATTGTCGGAAAGCAAGATCAAAATATTCACTTGCCGTTTCTACATCTTTTTTTACGTTAAGGCCTTGATTATACATTTGTGCCAAGCGATAACTTGCACGAAAATCACCGCTTTTTGAGGCACTCTCAAGTGACTCAAGTTCTTTTTCAATATTTGCCATAATCATTCTCCTTCTAAAAATATTATATAATAATTACTAGACATAGTCTAGTAAAGTGAAAATTAAAAGCACCTTACGTGTTAATCTAAATTGAAAAAGCAACACATGACGAAAAAAGGTGTTGCAATATGAATTGTAATAAAAAGTGTTAAAAT
>CANQQL010000024.1 GCA_947625975.1 uncultured Bacilli bacterium | reverse complement strand
CTTAAATACTGCCATAAGTTTGAGAATCTATCGCTAATTTACTATAAACGGAAATAAGTTCGCAATTTCACGGTTTAAGAATTAAAAAATAAAGATATTCACAAAAGCAACTAAACGCACCGGAATGAAGATTATTACAAAGCGGTCTAAGGCTTTTACTCAAGTTTATTCTGTTGGAGCTGGTAGCTAATAAAAAAAACAATAATATGAAGACTTATAAAGTGTACTAAAAATAAATAGTTTTTTTCTCTATATTCTTTGTGGTATACTTAACAAGAAAAGGGTGAATAAGAATGATTTCAATTATTGAAGTATTATCATCTATCCAATTAAGAGCAGGAGCAGAGGTGTTTGTTACAAATTTGTGCACAAAACTAAAAGATAATAGTAATATTAGTAATCTGTCCTTAATAGTTTTATATGATACTATTGATCCGTCGTTTGAATATCTGAAACATTGTGATAAATTGTCAGTATATTTTTGCCACAAAAAAAGCGGATACGATATTAAGGCAGCAAGATTATTTAAAAAAATTGTAAAAAAAATTAATCCAGATATTATTCACATGCACATAGCTTGTTTATCTACATATCTACTCGCATTTGGCACTAAAAAAAGACATTGGTCACTATTTGAAACAATACATAGTACAGTTCCAAATGATGTGTCTAAATTAAACGATTTCATTAGAAAGATTTTTTTAAGGAGAAAAAACTTAAAAATTATTGGAATTTCAGATTTAATTTCTGACTCCATAAAAAGCACTTATAAAACAACCGATTGTTTTACGATTTATAATGCCATAGATGTGAAAAACTATACATTGACACCATTTAACCAAAGAAAATATACATTAATTCATATTGGGGGATTTAGAAAAGTAAAAAATCACAAAATGTTATTTGATGTATTTAATGAATTATACAAGGAAGACAAATCAGTTACGCTATGTTGCGTTGGATCTGGTGATTTATTTGATTTTTATAAAGAATATATATCTTCCTTACCCTGTTGTAAAAACATAACATTAGTTGGCGCGCAAAACGATGTTTTTAAATACTTGCTAGATTCTAAAGTTTTTACTCTATGTTCCTTATATGAAGGAAACCCGATTTCAATTTTAGAAGCTATGAGTTGTGGATTGCCTATTGTCGCACCAAATGTAGGTGGAATACCTAATGTAGTTCATAACGAAGTAAATGGATATTTATTTAAGCCATTAGATTATAATGAAATGCTTTCTGCAATAAAGCTTGCGTTAAATCAAGAAAATTTAATAAAAATATCCAATCAAAACTTAAAAGATATTCAAAAATATTCCTTAGAAACATGTGCAAACAATCATATCGAATTATTTATAAAAAGCATAAAAAACAAGTAAAGAATGTTTTCAAACTAATTTATTGTATAAGAAAAACTATCGTTTTTTCCATACCGTTTTGTTTATTATTTCCGTATATGATTGGATAATTCTAATTACCTTTATCGAAACATTATTATCAATATAATATTTACAAGGATTACCAAAATCTTTGTTATTTATCATTGCAACAGCTAAGTCAACAGCTTGCAAAACTTCATTTTTGGTGATGCCTGCCAAGACAAAATCTCCGGCATCTAAAGCCTCCGGTCTTTCTGTCGATGTTCTAATACAAACTGCTGCAATTGGTTCGTTAATAGATAAATAAAAGCTACTCTCCTCCGGAAGAGTTCCACTATCTGAAACAACACAATAAGCATTCATTTGAAGATTATTGTAATCATGGAATCCTAATGGGTCGTGCTGAATAACTCTCTTATCAAACTTAAATTTTCTTTGCTCAATAATTTTTTTACTGCGTGGATGACAAGAATATAAAATTGGCATATCATACTTTTTTGCCATTTCATTTACTGCAGTCATTAAATCTAAAAAATTACTTTCATTGTCAATATTTTCTTCTCTATGGGCAGAAAGTAAAATATAATTTTTTCGCGTTAAACCTAATTTTTCTAAAATGCTTGAGGATCTAATTTTCTCTAAATTTGCATTAAGAACCTCGGCCATTGGAGAACCAGTAACAAATACTCTTTCTTTAGCTACACCTGAAGCATTTAAATATCGCCTTGCATGCTCTGAATAGCACATATTAACGTCGGAAATAATATCAACTATTCTTCTATTGGTTTCTTCTGGTAAACATTCATCGAAACATCTGTTTCCTGCTTCCATATGGAAAGTAGGAATATGTAGTCTTTTAGCAGATATAACAGATAAGCACGAATTAGTATCGCCTAAAACCAACACAGCATCAGGCTTAAGTTCTTGCATTAATTCATAAGATTTAGCTAAAACATTTCCCATGGTTTCGCCTAAATCTTTTCCTACAACATTCAAGTAATAATTGGGTTCTCTTAAGCCTAAATCTTTAAAGAAAACTTGATTTAAAGTATAGTCATAGTTTTGACCAGTATGAACAAGAATTTGATCAAAATACTTATCAGCACATTTTATAACTGCAGCAAGTCTAATTATTTCCGGTCTTGTTCCAACAATTGTCATTAATCTTAGTTTTTTCAACATTTTTATCTCCATTTTATTTTTAATAACTGATTTTTGTATTAATTAATTTAAAAGTCTTTAAATCTAACTTATAAGTGTTTTCTCCAATTTCTACAAATCCTAAATCTAAGTATAATTTTTCTACAATTTTATTTTTTGCAGTTTGAATATATTTTCCTATAATAAATTTAATATCTTGTTGTTTGCTTAAATTCACCAATGCATTGAACATAGCAAATTCCAAACCTCTTTTAAAAACACGGCATGACATAACCCAGTCTGTTATTACTAAAGTATCCTTAGAAACAATTTTAGCAATTATTACAGAAACTAATCCATTATCTCCAAACTTGTCCTTTAATCGGCCATAGATACAAATATGCTCACTGCTTTTATAAATTTTTCTAATATCTTCAATAGAATATCTTTGCGTAGTCAAATTAAATTGATTCGTTTTATTCAATAATTGAACAATTCTTTCAATATTCAAGTCATCGAAAATAGAAATCGTAGCAACCATTTTTAATGATTCGAGAAAATCATCATAGTTAGTATAATTTTTTTCTAAATCACATCTTTTTTTATTTTCCAAATACATTTGGGATCTTGTAAGATCGTCAGCACTCAATGCTACCGGTTCAAAATACCCCCCCCCCGTCCAAAAAATTTATTGAATAAGTCATATCATCAATATTAGGTATAGAAACATTGGGATAACTATTTCTAACAATTTCTCGCTCAACTGGATTATCATCTACAAAGACAAACGAATCAATACCTAAATTTAAATCATTTGCTGTGTTAGCGAGATTTAAACTCTTTACTTGCCAATTGGCATAAAAGGCTACAAAATCATCAAATTTTAAAATTGAATCAGGATGCTCAAAGCCCTCCTTTGCAATTTCTAATTCATTTTTAGAGTTTATTGTTAATAAAATGCCCCGTTCTTTTAATTTCTTCAAATAACTTTGAAATTCTTGGTATGCTTCACCAATACCATTTCCTTGACCTAGGATAATTCCAGATTTACCAACATCACCTATAACATCGCCCCAAAGCGTATTATCAAGATCTAGATTTAAGACTTTTTTATTTTTTCCAAAAAGTGATTTAATTATATTAGATAAATTAAAAGAAAAGAACGGAATATATTGTGGTGATATACAATATTTATAAAGATACCAATACTTTGGATCCGAAAATTCATCGATTCCATATTTTGCTTGTAAATAATTCAAATCATTTATATAAAGTTTATTTTGCGTTGCCGCATATTCATAAACAAAAGAATTCATAACTCTTATAAAGTTGTTTAAGCCTCTAAAATCATAAAAATCCATATTCCCCATTATTCGGTAAAAGCAATAATCAAAATCGTTTTGGATGATTGGACAATTAAATGTTTTTGAAAGATTATTCCAAATCTCTAAAAACCTATTTTTATTTAACAAAATAGATTCTTTATATTCATCAACCGACATTGCTGGTGATGGAAGATTAACCAAATTTCTCCAAGATGTATGAATATAAATAACATCTGGTCTAAAATCTAAAAATTCTTTGCACGGAAATAAAGACTCATTATAAAAAGAATTATATGCGGAACAATAAAAAATAGGCTTTAAACCATGATAAATAAGAAAAATCTCTAGCTCATTAACAATTTCATTAATAGTTGAGCCAGATAAAACAGCTATTCTAATTTCTTTAAAATTGTTGGTTTTCGCTAACAATTCTTTTTTTATTTTTAGTCTTTTTTGAAGTATTTCTTCTACAGAATACGGAAAATCACCTAAGAATTCACTTTTGAATGGCATTAATTAAATCTCCTATAGTTTTTATTTTGTCAATTTTATTCATTGATATAGAAACATTAAAAGTCTTTTCACAAGAAGATAGCAAAGATATTGCTGCTAAAGAATCCCATTCATCAATCTCTGCAAACAAAGTTTCGGTAGTTAACATATTTTTGTCACAACCAACTATATCGGAAATCATTTCTCTTACTTTATCAAAAACATCCATATTTTTATCCTCGTCTTTCTCGATTTTTTAGTTTAAGTTCATGTTCGATTATTTCTTCATCATCAAATCGTTTAATTTGAATTTTATCATTAACATAAATGGTGTATGGTGGAATATTTTTTGTTATGACTTGTCCTGCGTGTATAATTGATCCTCTTCCTATTGTAACACCCTTTAAGATAAGAACATTAGCACCAATCCAAACATCATCTTCAATAACAACTGGCTTATCATATTTTTCTAAACCAGAAAGCATTTTATCTTTTTCCGTAATTTCAATCATATATTTTCCAATTACATCCGTTTTATGTGATCCTGTTATTATTGTAACATTGGGAGAAATCATAACATATGATCCTATATCCAATTTAGCCATTGAACAGTAGAAAACACAATTTGGTCCTATAGATGTAAAATCACCTATATATACATTTTTTGGTGTAGAAATTAATTTCCCAGAAATATGAACATGCTTACCGCAGCTAGCAAATGATTTTTGAACATAATATTTATTCCAAACTTTTCTACACATCTTGGCAAATAAATCAAATGGTTTCAATAAATAATAAGTTAATTTCATAATATATTCTCCAATTTAAAATTTTACACTTTTTAATTATTCAGTGTCAAGTGAACACCAATGCCTTAAACACTCGTTTTCCATAGATTGAACAATTGCTTAAAAACAACCTCAGTAGTGTATTTTTCCATTACTTTTTTCTTACAGGCACTCCCAAATTCTCTTCTTAAGGTAGGATCTTGTATCAATTTACATAATGCTTCTTTTATTTGAAGTACATTTTTTGGTTCAATCAATATTCCATTGTTTTCTATCATATTTTTAATTTCACCAACATCAGTGGCTATTATCGCCATCTGCAACATCATTGCTTCTAAGATAGCATTAGGAAATCCCTCAGTGTAAGAAGGCAATATAAAAATTGAATTTGCACTCATAAATTTCAACGTGTCTGCATGTGACATCTCGCCAACTATGTTTAAATTATCTACTTTTATAGATTTTTTTAGCATTTCAAAGGTTTTTTTGCTATATGGACCGACAATATTTAAAGTCCAATCAGTATATTTTTTTCCTAATTCATTCCATGCTTCGACAAGTTCGTTAATGCCTTTAGTATCAACAACCCATCCTACAAAACAAATATTTTTTAAGTCACTATTACATTTTAAATCTATTGCATCAATTGGATTGGGAATAATTTTAATTTTGCAATCGCCAAATTTTTCTACCAATGTATTATATGTGTAAGTATCAATGGCAACACATGACGTAGCATTTTTTATATTTTTTTGTAAAAGTCGACATTCCCAGTTGTTCTTTTTCATAATTTCTGGAACTCGTCCAAAATGTAAATGATAGACTATTCCTATGTTTTTCTTTTTAGCAAAATTGATAACATGCTTATCTCTTATTAGACCTAACGATCCACTAGTCGTTAGATGAATACAATCTATATTACCTTTTTTATATTCTTTCTTTAATTCCTTTAAGTTTTTAAGCATTACCAATCCATTACCAAATATTCTATTAAACAAACTTCTTCCTTTAGCTGGATTTGCATTTGTATTATTATAAATACATTTAAAATTCACATATTCTTGTTCGTAAGAGGTTATCAAGTTTACCCAATTCGAAATTCCCCCTAACATTTTTGGAGAAGGAGCAATTAAACAAACATTTATTTTTTCCATTATCTAACCTCCTCAAAAATTGTATCGGGATTATCAGGGTCAAAGGGTTCATTAGCCCATATAAAGGTTATTAGTTCATTATCACCTATGTTTGTCATACTATGTGTATAACCAACTGGAATATCCACTACTACAAGTTTTTCTTCAGAAACTTTGTATTCGTAAACTTTTTCCTCTCCTATTTTTCTGAGCAAAATTAAAGCTTTACCTTGAACAACTAAATATTTTTCATGCTTTGTATGGTGAAAATGGTTTCCTTTAGTAATGCCAGGATGAGTAATATTCACTGAAAATTGTCCTTGACCAAAAGTTCTAACAAATTCTGTAAAAGATCCGCGGTTATCTTTGTGCTCATCTAATTCATAACACATTTGATCAGCAGGCAAATATGATAGATAAGTGGCATATAAATATTTCGTTAAAAGACTATCATTATTAGGAACATTTAAATTTTTTCTATATTCTTTAAATGAATATAATAAATCTACAATTTCCCCTAAAGTAGTATGTAGAACCGGTTCGACATAACAAAAATTAGACTTTCTATTTTCTTGGTTATTTAAAGCCCGTATAAATTCTTTTACTACATCATCAATATAAACTAAATTCATTTCTCTATTTCTATCGCTAACTTGAATACTAAGATTATTTGCAATATTATTTGCGAATGTTGCAATAGCAGAATTATAATTTGGTTTACACCATTTTCCAAAAACATTTGGCAATCTATATATTAAAATTTTTACATTGTTTTCTTGACCATATTTAATTATTATTTCTTCCATTGCTTTCTTAGATTTACCATATGGATTATCTAACTCCGCTTGAATAGAAGAAGAAACAAGAAAAGGCGCCTTGTTATTATGCGCACTCAATAATTCTATGAGTTTAGAAGTAAAGCCAAAATTGCCTGTCATAAACTCTTCTTCTTTTAAAGGACGATTTATACCAGCTAAATGAATTACAAAATCACATTTGCTACAATAGTCATCTAGCAAATTAATCGGTGTCTCTTTATCAACACACAACGTTTCGATGTTTTCATATTTTTTATTTAAAAGTTCCGCTAATAAATTTTTAGCTATAAAGCCTTTAGCACCTGTTACCAATATTTTCATAAATTAATTACATTAATCGATCTTTCTTTAATTCATCTTGAATAAATTTTAGTTTTAACAATTTTTCTTTAACTTGGTTAACATTTAATATTTTCGTATTATTCGAATTAAATTCATTTAGCGGATTAATAAAAACATCGTCTCCTTTAAAATACTTATCGTAATTTAAATCTCTTTTATCACAAGGAACTCGATAAAAGTTACCAAGATCAATAGCGTGAGCACACTCTTCTTTAGTTAAAAGAGTTTCATACATTTTTTCTCCATGTCTTATACCAATTACCTTTATTTCACAATTTGCATGCCAAAGTTCTTTTACAGCTGTTGCCAATGTTTCAATTGTACAAGCTGGTGCTTTTTGAACCAAAATGTCTCCTGTATTACCATTTTCAAAAGCATAAATAACTAAATCCACTGCTTCTTCAAGTGACATGATAAAACGTGTCATTTTTAAATCAGTAACGGTAATTTGCTCATTATTTCTAATTTGAGATATCCAAAGTGGAATAACAGAACCTCTGGAACACATAACATTTCCATATCTTGTACAACAAATTGAAGTTTTTTCTGGCGATGCTGTTCGAGACTTTGCAACAATGACTTTTTCCATCATTGCTTTTGAAGTACCCATTGCGTTAACCGGATAAGCAGCTTTATCTGTTGATAGACATATTATCTTTTTAACTCCACACTCAATTGCTACACTTAAAACATTATCAGTTCCCAAAACATTTGTTTTTACGGCCTCAATCGGAAAAAATTCACAAGATGGAACTTGTTTTAAAGCTGCAGCATGGAAAATATAATCAACACCATGCATTGCATTTTTCACACTATTAGGATCTCTAACATCGCCGATAAAAAATTTCAATTTATAAAAATCATTGGGATATTTCTCTTGAAACTCATGTCGCATGTTATCTTGTTTTAATTCATCTCGAGAAAATATTCTAATTTCTCCAATATCGGTTTGTATGAATCTATTTAGAACAGCATTCCCAAACGATCCTGTTCCACCTGTAATCATTAATGTTTTTCCTTTAAAAATGCTCATAACTTATTCCTCCATGTATTTTAAAAGTTTTTCAAAAAATATTTTTTTATTAAATTTTTCTTTATAAAATTTTTTAGAATTTAAAGACATATTTTCAACATCAGCATTTTTCATATCAATAAATATCTTTGCTAAATCTTCATAATTTTCAGATTCACAGACCATACCGCAATTAGCTTCACGTATAATTTCATTTGCCTCGCCATCGATTGCACCTATTATCGCTTTACCCGCCGCCATATATGACTGTACCTTACCAGGCAATGTTCTAGAAAGAATTTCGTTTTTGGATAATGTTACAATCATAGCAGTTGCCATTTCATAAAATTTTTGCATTTCCTCCAAGGGCCTTTTACCATAAAAAATCACATTGTTTAATGAAAATTCTTTACACATTTGCTTGCATTTAACCAATCTGGATCCGTCACCAACGATATGAATTTTTATACTACTATCATTTTTTATAATGTTCGCTGCCTTAATTATTGTCTCTACAGATTGAACATTTCCAACATTTCCTGCAAAAACGTAATTAAAAGTATTAGCATTTTTTAGAGAGCTATTTATATTTACAAAAATATCTTCGCAATATTGTGGCAAATAAAAAATTTTTTTAGAGTCTATTTTATGTTTAGTAGTAAAATATTCAATAAAATTTTTTGACGTAACTAAAATTTTTGTTGCGTTTTTATAAATTTTATTAGATACTTTTTGAAAATATTTAAAGATTAGCGAATTGGATTTAATACCTCCAGCAATCAAACTATCAGGCCATAAGTCATAGCAGTATAAGATACTTGGTATTTTATGTTTATGAGCAAACCATAGTCCTGCCCACGCTTGCATTACTGGAGATAATTGATTAATAAAAACACAATCAAATTTATCTTTTAATTTTTTTGCTGTATGTTTCATAGAAAGAGAAATGGAGTAATAATTTAAAAACAAATCAAAAGCATTTTGCTTGCGAGGATGTTCATAACATCTTATAACATTTACACCATTAATAATCTCATGTTTATGTGCTTTTCTTTCTTTTCCTTTATATCCGTCATATAAATAACCTTCAGGATAATTAGGATAGCCACATAAAACTGTTACTTGATTACCACGCTTCACTAGTTCTTCCGCCATATCCGTAATTCGAAAATTTTCAGGAAAATAATGTTGTGACACAATTAATATTCTCATACAATATTCTCCTTTCTTAACTAATAAGCATTGCTTTGATCTTATAGCAAGTTTAATCTACAACTTACATTTACATTATATTCTAAGATAAAAATTTATTATTTTCAATAATATTAATCTATTGCGTCACTTTTGAATTGAAAATTACATGTAAAATAAAACTAACCATTTTAAAATTTGGTTAGCAATTTTTTTAATTAAAGAAATTTTGCATTTTGGGTCGCATAGAGCCTAACAATTTAGCCTATACACAATCTTAAAAATCAAATTTCATAACAAGATTTGCATGATATCTATCATCTTGAATCTATCCATTACCAAAAAAGCGTTTTCGCAAATTATAAAATTTTGACTTTATCCTTATCAATAATTCGTTTGTGTAGGAAGCTTTTAAATTGTTGCCATAAGAAGATAAAATATTTTCTAACTCTTTTGCAATTTGATAATTAACTCTTCTACTATAATGATTTACATGATTTACCAAATCTTGAGGCGATTCGATATATTTATTAACATCTAATAAAATTAAATTATCGAACCTGTTCATCTCTGATTTTATTTTAATATTAAATTCTTTATGAAGTTTTTCTCTTCCTAAATAGATTTTAGGCGACGTAGGTACATTGAATTTTTCATTTCCCAACAATAAAACTACTTTTTTATTATGAATAATTTGGCATAAAGATGCAATATCATTAATTATATCGCTAATAGAATAGTCAATTTTTATAAAATCATTGGCAAAATTCCTAAGCATATCCCGGTTTAATTTAAAATTACCATTATAATATTCACCACTAATTAATTTGTCCCAGCTTTTTTCATCTGTGAAATCATAGCAATGTCTCCCAGCTGCATATCTAATTCCCGTTTCCCTATGTTGATAGACACCTAAATTACAAAACGGAAGCATAGATAAGACTATTATGTCATAAGAATCATCATATAATTTAGTAGTAAAAGTATCATTATCATTAAGAATTCCATATGATAAAATTGTTTGTTTGAGATTATCTGGCAAAAGACAATTCAATATATTTATAATGTGTACTTGATTCTCTATTTGCCTTCCTAAATCATCTAAATGATATAATTCAAAATCAACATTCCCTGAAATGAAATCGGATATAGCACTTAAATCACAAGGTCCCTTGATAAGAACTTTGATTTTGTTTTTCCTTTTTTTCATTTTCTTTTTTGAATTGCTAAAATTTATCCAACGTGGACATGTATGATCAAGTTTTTCAGTTACCTCGCCTACAACTTCCAAATCCGGATAATTTAAATAAGCATAAACATATTGTTCAACTCGCATTCCTAAAGTCCTGCAACTAAAAAAGAAATGAATTAATCTATGATCTTTTATAGCATAAAAGCCAACAATACCATAATCACCATAATCATCTTTTACTTGAACATATCCTTTTGCAACGCTATTATCGCTTAATAATGAAAAAAAATCTTCCTTACTTTGTCTAAATTTTGTGTAATTAAGTTGATTGGATCTAAGCATTAATTCGTATAATCTTTCACTTTCATTTAAACAATCATTCTTAATGGCAACTTGAATATGACTGGCAAATAAAAAATCTTCAGCAGATTCAAATTTTTTTGAATCATTACGCTTTTCTTCTAAAAGCTTATACTGTTTTAATCGAGACAAATCAGAATCATTTTTCCCAATTGAATCTAATGAAGAACTCAATTTATCAATAATTTCAGGGCCTGCAGTTAAGATTCCTTTGCAATAAAATTTAGCTTCATTTAAATTGGATGGATTGTCATCAATAAAAAGTACATTTACATCTCTTAGTGCCATCTCTTCTATTATATTTTTTATTCTAGGGCCTTTTGCCTCCCAGTTAATGGAGTTAAATACAAAATATTTATCTAGCCCATATTCTTGTAGTTTTTTGTTAACCGTTGCTTGATCATTTTTCGAACAAATAGCATTCATTCAAACGTTTAATAATATCTATGTTTTGTTTTGGAATTAAAATTTCACCTTCGCTTAATGTACCTTTCCAAAAAGTTTCATCCAAATCCCAAATTATAAGTTTTATAACTCCAAAATTCATGCAAAACTCATCTCCAGAAACAAATATACACCCCCCCCCGTTGCTTTGTCAACGCGCAAGCCAAAAAAGCTAACATATTTGAAATGTACTGCTAAACTTAAAGTAGACAATGAGAGATGGTATGTTACAATGATATCTTATATAAATTTAACTTCTGAGTATAAAAATTTTGTTTAAACTAGTAAAGGCAATATGTTAATATTTGCTTAAGGTGAAAAATATGGATAAATATTTAATTGGCTCTGATTTAGATAGCACTTTATTAAAGCAAGATGGATCAATTTCTGAGTATACAAAAAATTATTTACAACAACTCGATAACTTAGGCTCCATTTTTTGTATCGCTACCGGTAGACCATTTCAAGGTGCACTAAATATTTATCAACAATTGGGAATTAATACTCCCATGATTGCCAGCAATGGCGGTGTAATTATATATTTTGAGAAAGATTTAAAGAGTATAAAAAAAGTCAAAGAATTTGCTATGGATAAAAACGAATTTTTAGATTTTTTTAAAAAAGTGCATAAATTTTTATATTCTTATCAAGTGCGCACTACTTTTAGCTATCACTACTTGGATTATAATCGTATTCCCTGGTGGCTCATTCACGCCGATCCAATTGTATCTATGCATGAAAACGATATAGAAGAAAGTTTAAAAAACAATCCGATTGATGCTGATATCTATATTTATCCAGAATACCAAGAAGAATTTGAAAAAATCCTAAATCAATTTACTAATTTTAAATATATTCCTTGGGGACAATTTGACAAATATATATCTTATGAGATTTCATCTGTTAATGCATCTAAAGGAAAAGCTTTAGAGCATATAAGAAAAGAATATAAAATTAAAAAAGCCAATGTTTTTGGTTTTGGTGATCAACTAAATGATTATGATTTAATATCCGTTAATTATGGAGTAGCAATAAAAAATGCCCCGGAAAATGTTAGAGCTCTAGGAAGATATGTTAGTGAATATGATAATGAAACAGATGGCGTAGTTAGGTTTATTGATAAAATAATAAAACCTTTTAATAATTAAACTCTTGCTTAACGTGAAAAAAGTTCTGCCATGGATTATTAGTTAAATATTTCTTAAAATTTTTTATTGTTACTTTATTTGGCGTAAACTTATTCAAATTTTCCCAGGATATTGGAAAAGATATCGGAAGGTTTTGTCGGGCTCTTAAGGAATATGGCAAAACACAAGTTGCGCTAGATTTATTGCGCAAGTAATCAATAAAAATCTTTCCTTTTCTTGCTTCTTTTTTTATATTTGTAGTATATAAATCAGGCCATGATGTTTCCATTAACAAGGCTATTTTTTTTGCAAATGCTTCAAATTTGCTATAATTTTTAATTTTAACAAATGGAATTACTACATGATAACCCTTTCCACCACTGGTTTTAAGAAAACTTTTAATATTGAGTTTATCTAGTATACTTTTCAGATTTTTGACACCCTTTCTTATAGAAGACAAAGAAATGTTTTCATCGGGATCAAAATCAAAAACCAATATACTAAATTTTTTATTTTTCTTGCTAGTGCCATAGCCATGAAATTCAATTGCACCATTTTGACACTCTTGTAATAGTGACTCTTTATCATTCACATAGATTAATTCCTCACTATTACTATGATGCTTTTTAAAAAATGCATTTTCTAAACCATCATAACTTCTAATTTCACTAATTGGTCCATTGCTTAAAAAAGGCATTAACAAATTACAAATTTGATTATAATAATTAATGACATCAATTTTTTTTATATTTTTATCAATCACTCGATACGGATGAGTTATATTTACGTTCATAATCTTAATTTCTTTCATATTCTAGCTTAACGCTTTTAGGATCTTTATCTTGTCGTAAACCAATAAACGACGGATGACGTAACAAATTATTTTTGGTAATTTCACTAAATTGAATTTCTGCAACTAAAACAGGCTTTAAAAAAACAGCATTTTTTACATCACATTCTATAAATGGGGAAGTTTTTCTTTTTTTTGTTTTAAATATTTTAGCAAGTTCTATTCTGATATTTTCTTTAAATCCTGTGCCGACTTTACCAATATAAATAAGTTTATCCCCCTTATAATATCCTACCAATATTGCACTTAAATCCTTGTTTCTTTCACTAAATAGATATCCTCCAATAACAAATTCCTGTCGTTTAAAACATTTTATTTTCAACCAATCCTCATCGCGTTCACCGTTATACTCAGAATCAACTTTCTTAGCTATTATTCCTTCCAAATTTAATTTTTCTGCTAATTTAAAACTTTCTTTTCCTTTATCAATTACATAGCTACTTAAAATAACATTTTTTGGTGTTCCTTTAAAAACTTCCTCTAAAATTTTCTTTCTTTCTAAAAGCGTTCTATTTCTTAAATCTTTTCCATCTAACGCTAGTATATCAAATACAACATAAGTAAAATTGTCTTTCCCATTTTTTATATTATCTGTTAACAAAGAAAAATCGCTTCTCCCATTATTATCAAAAGACACTAATTCACCATCCAAAATCATTGTTTTGGAAAACGATTTCAAACTTTCAACAATACCTGGAAATTTGTTTGAATAATCTAAGTTATTACGTGTTTTTAATTTTATTTGTGATTCACAAAAAGCTAATATACGGTAGCCATCATATTTAATTTCAAAAGCATAACCTTTGCTAGGAATTGTACTAGTTAACTTAGCAAGTTTTATTTTACAAGTAGAAAAAGGATTATGCTTACACGTATTTTTCTCACTTTTATGTTTCATAATCAACCAATTCGGTTCATCAGTTTTAATTAAAGAATACAGTCCGTTATATTTTGTTCCATATAAATAAAATTTTAAATGACCCTTTTTTAGCCCGGCTTTAATGCTATACACCGGTTCATATGTTCCTTTATCAAAAACACTCACACTACCGGCACCATAATTACCGGAAGGTATTATACCTTCAAAATTTATATAATCAATAGGATGATCTTCTACATGAACTGCCAGTCTTTTTTCGTTAGTTTTCTTAGGAAGACCTTTAGGAACAGCAAAACTTATGAGAACTCCTAAATATTCCAAACGAAAATCATAATGTTCTTTTCTCGCAAAATGATGCTGTATAACAAATCTTTGCTTATCTTCCTTTTTCTTTAATCCTTGCGGTTCATTTGTATAATTAAAATTTCTTTTTTTATTATATTTAGCTAAACTCATGATATTCACCTAATATTATCTTCGGCAAATTTTGTAGTTTTATAATTACATTAAGCTGTTTTATGTTTTCTGCTATTGCTATTTAAACTTTGCTTTAATGCCTCCATCAAATCAATCGTGTCAACTGGTGTGTCTTTGTCTTTTGTTTCAATTATTTCTTTACCCGCAATTTTCTGTTTAATAGCTTTTTTTATTTTTTCACTATACTCATCCTTAAATTTTTCCGGTTTAAATGGTGCACTCATTTGCTCTATTAAATTAATGGCAAGTTTAAGTTCTTTAGCATCAACTTTTACTTTTTTAACTTCCGGATTTTTTTGAATTTCATTATGAAAGTATAAAGTACTCGCTATCATTTTTCCATCTTTTGCTCTTATCAAGAACAACGTATCTTTTGTACCTAATATAGTTTTGGCAATTCCGGCTTTATTTTGCTTTTCCATTGCTTTTAAAAGCACATTAAAAGCTTTTTCACCACTAGTGGGTAAAACATAATATGACTTATCAAAATATATTGGATCTATCTCATTTAGATCTACAAATTGCTGAATAACAATAGATTTATCTCTTTCGCTTTTTAATTTTTCGAAATCCTTTTCTGTAAACACAATATACTTATCTTTTTCATAACGATATCCTTTAACTATGTCTTCTTTTTTTACTTCTTTATTGCCACAATTTACACAAGTTTTTTTATATTTTATTCGTGACATTGTTTTTTTATCTAATAAATTAAAGCCTATTTCATTTTCCTTAACCGAAATACTTAAGGAAATAGGTATATAAACCAAACCAAAACTTATTGCACTTTTATATGAAGCCATATTATTCACCTCAATATTAATATTCGCAATTATAAAAATTTAATTATTTCTTTTATTTGCTAATTTTTTTATTGATTTTTTCTTCAAATTTATAGGCTAAAATTTTATAATGTTAAAGGGAGAAGCAAAGATGGTTATTTCAATTGCAGGTGTCGGATATGTTGGATTATCTTTAGCGGTTTTATTAGCTAAAAAAAATAAAGTAATTGCTGTTGATATTCTTGAAGAAAAAGTCAATAAAATCAATCAGAGACTTTCTCCAATCCAAGATGCCTATCTAGAAAAATATCTAACAGAAGAGAAATTGGATTTAAATGCTACTTTAGATGCTGAAAGTGCTTATAAAATTGCAGATATTATCATCATTGCAGTTCCAACTAACTACAATATGGACTTGAATTATTTTGATACATCCGCTATTGAAAAAACACTTGATATTGTTAATAAGGTTAATTCTCATGCTCTTATAGTAATTAAATCTACTGTTCCTATCGGATATACAAAAAATATTGCAAAAAAGTATTCTAATTTAGAGATAATTTTCTCACCGGAATTTTTACGAGAATCAAAAGCTTTATATGATAATTTTTATCCAAGTAGAATTATTATCGGAAAAACAGCCAATACAAAAAATTACCTGAGTCGTGCATCAGAATTTGCCAAATTATTAAAAGATTCAGCACTAAAAAAGGATGTACCTATTATTTTTATGAATTCAACGGAGGCAGAAGCTGTAAAATTATTTTCAAATACTTTTTTGGCATTGCGCATTGCATACTTTAATGAATTAGACAGTTACGCAGAAATGCAAGGATTAGATACTAAAGCAATCATTGAAGGTGTTTCTCTTGATCCAAGAATCGGAAATTTTTATAATAATCCTTCCTTTGGTTATGGAGGATATTGCTTACCAAAAGACACCATGCAATTAAAAGCAAACTATAAAAATATTCCTGAGAAATTAATTACTGCCGTTACTGATTCGAATATCACAAGAAAAAATTTTGTTGCAAACCGAATATTTTTAAAATTAAAAAATTGTAAAAATAAAATAGTTGGAATTTATCGATTAACGATGAAAACTAATTCAGATAGTTTTCGGCAATCAGCAATTTTAGATGTTATAAATATCTTAAAAAGTAAAGGCGTTGAAATTATAATATTTGAACCTCTACTAAACGAAAAAACTTATCTTGATTGTAAAGTGATCTCTAACTTTGACGAATTTACTACCTTAGCTGAACTTATCATAGCAAATAGATATGATAATTGTTTAAATAAAATAAAAAATAAGGTTTATACCAGAGATATATTCAACAGAGATTAAAAAACAAGCAAATCAAATCTGATTTGCTTGCTTTTTTTATCTACATTTTTCTTATTTTTTTGTGTCAATTGTATCTTTTAATGCTGTTAATAAACCTGTAACATTAGAGATTTCTGTCGGTACGACAATTTTAGTTGCTTGTCCATCGGCAACTTTTTCTAAAGATTCGAATCCTTTTAAAGTAACATATTCCGCGCTTGGCTTAGCTTCGTTAATTCTTCTAATTCCCTCAGCTTCTGCTTCAGCAAGTTTAATAATTGCTTCAGCTTTACCTTCAGCTTCTTTAACAGCTTGAATTCTAACTGCTTCAGCATTTAAGATTGCTGCTTCTTTTTTACCTTCGGCTGTCAAGATTGCCGCTTGCTTTTCACCTTCAGCGGTAAGAATAGCTTCACGTTTTTGTCTTTCAGCACGCATTTGCTTTTCCATAGCTTCTTGAATATCTTTTGGCGGAAGAATATTTTTCAATTCGACACGATTAACTTTAATTCCCCATGGATCTGTTGCTTCATCAAGAATGATTCTCATTTTTTGGTTAATTGTATCTCTACTGGTTAAAGTCTGATCTAGTTCAAGATCACCAATTAAATTACGTAAAGTAGTCGCTGATAAGTTCTCGATTGCATTGATTGGATTATCAACACCATAAGCATATAGCTTTGGATCAGTAATTTGATAATAAACGACCGTATCAATTTGCATCGTGACATTATCTTTTGTAATAACTGGTTGAGGTTTGAAGTCTGCAACAATTTCTTTTAAAGTGATTACTTTAGCTTTTGAGTCAATAAATGGGGCAAGAACATGGAAACCCGCTTCTAAAGTTTTATGATATTTACCTAATCTTTGAATAATAACAGCATGTGCTTGTGGCACCACAACGATACATCTAGCAAACACAATTACAAGAACAATCAAAATAATTGCTATAGCAATAATAAGAAAAATTAAACCAACACTTGCATCTAAAAACATCTTAAATTATCTCCTTTTTTTTCACAATTAATTTATTTCCTTTGATTTCTTTCACTATTGCGAAGTTTCCTTTTTCAATAAAATCTTTACTTGCAACAGTCCATACAACATCACGAACTTTGCCTTCTCCATTTTGATTAGGACTTACGTCGCTAACAATTAAAATTTCACTGCCAATTAAAGCATCAACATTTGTGGCACTGCGATTAACTTTTATTTTATCTTTTATTAATAATTTGCTTATGATAAAAGCAATCGCTGCAACAACTGCAAATGCTAAAATTTGATACCAAATGCTAATGCCAAAAGCCGCCATAATTAAGGCTGGTATCGCAGAAATTGCAAACCATATACTCACAAGATCCATTGTTGAAAACTCAATGACTATTGCCGCAATGAATACAATAACCCATATAATAATATATGTAGCATTTACATCAGTCAAAAACATATAAATTAACTCCTCCCTTTATAATTATTATAACATTTATAAAGAGAAGATGTTATAAATATATATTTAAAATTAAAGAAATGTTAAGTGACAAAGTAAACGCAACGGAAGAGAGATATTGACAAAAAGACAATTTGATTATTTCCTTTTGATTG
>CANQQL010000023.1 GCA_947625975.1 uncultured Bacilli bacterium | reverse complement strand
AAAAATTAAATAAGTTCGAGATTATATCAATAATTAGTATCTTACATAAACAATGGGAATATGTAAAAAAACATATTCTTTTTATAAGTATGTAAAATCCTATGATTATATAAGAATAGAATAAATCTTAATATTGAATAATAGAATTTATAATGCATACCTTTTTGATAAAATAATAAATCTTTTAAAATTTTATAAAACAAAGTTTTAGGAGATTTTAAACTTTCAAATATAATTTACAGTCAAATAACAAAAACATTAATTTGTGAATTTTACGACTGTTATTTTAAAAAAAAATATGTTATAATTAATTTAATAACATAATTGAAATACAAAAATATGTGTTTGAATTCAAAAAAAGATAAAAAAAATCAAGTTGAAAATTATTTAATTCATTAAATTCGACATTTTGTACAAATGGTCTATATATTTTCATAGATAAATGATATATTTTTCTTGAGATAATAGGGATTTCAAACTGTTAGTGAGGTGAATTATAATGAAAAAAATTGGATTTGTTGCAACATTGTTTGCAATTACATGTGTTTTATCTTTAGGTAATATTAAAGCAGATTATTATTTAGGCTTTGCAGGAATTAAATTACCTGCATTTAGTGGTACCTACAAATCATCACAAGCCAAAAAAACTACATATGATGTTCAGAAGGTTGATAGTTATGGAGCAATAGATAATCTTTCTGGTGACGATAGAGCAGTTCAGGCTAATTTATATAATATAGGAACAAGTTATGTTGATTTAAAAACAGGACAGTATGTAAAATTAAATTATGTTAGTTCATCTGGATTAGGATATGCCCCAGGAACATATCAAATATTATTTAGATGCAAAAAATCCACTGTTACTGCAGCTACTTTAAGTGCAATGTGGGTTCTAGATCCTTCAATATATGGCGTTTAATTAATAAATAGTAAATTCTTTGTTTGAAATTCCTATATTCTCAAATTAAACATTAAAAAAACAAAAAATAGAAAGGAAGATAAAATTAAGTATTACGGAATTTATAATGCTTTTATTTATCTAAAATATATTTATGAGGAAGTTTATAAAAAACCATAAAATGTCTATAATATCTTTTTCATTACTAATGCTTTGGGGAATTATAGTTTTATTTTCTTGTAAAAAGGAGTATATACCAAGTAATGATCCTATTATTATGTACTATCATTTGTTTACTGATAAAAACTTGTTTTATCTTGAAACTTTAGCCCCTTTATTTGTTTTTATACCTTGTATTTATTCTTTTAACAAAGAGCTTAGTTCTGGATTTTTTAAATACAAATTAACAAGAATGAATTATAAATCATTTTTAAAAAAAAGTTATAAAAAAGCATTATTGAATGCATGGATACTTCCTACTTTCTTTGTGATAATGTTGTTTTTATGTTGTTTATATAAAGGTAGTTTTTCATTTGGAAGTGGTAAAGAACTTTATGGATATTTAAGTGCTACACCTAATGAAAAATATATTTCAATTTTAGGTGCATTTATATTTGTATATTTCTTAAATCTTATTTTACATAGTATATTTTATGTAAATATTGGATTATTATACTGTAAAAAATATTCAAATTATTTAGTAAATATAATTTTGTCATATATAACATTCATAGCATTAGATGTAGTTGCAGAAATATTTATCGGTAATCTTTTGCTTGCAAGGATATTAAATATTCATAACATTACTGATTCATTGAATTTGTTTAATATTTGGATTTATGATAATGTTATAAGTTTACCTTTTACAATAATTTATGCTTTATTTTTAATTATTTCTTCGGCAATGATTTTGTTCTTTATATATAGAAATAAAGAGGGTGTTATAATTGAAAGTGAAAAATAAACATAGGTATATTTTTGAATTTTATAAACAATTTGTTTCATCATCGAAGTTTATTCTTGTATTTTTGTTATCTATTGTTATAAGTTTTTATGGAGTTATACAAATTGCATTTAATACTAATTATAGTGTTGGATTTATTCGTATTTATACAAATGGCATTTATATTATGAGTTTATTATTAATATTACTTTTAAACACTAAAATTACTTTTGATAGTTTTGAACAAAATCAATGTTTCATAATAAGATTTTCATCAAGAAAAAAATTTTTAAAAGAATTAATAAAAAGTTGTTGTTTTAATAATTTTTGTACTTTATTGTTAAATATTGCTCTTGTGATGATTGGATTAAATATATTTAATCCAAATGTTATAGATTCACAACTCGAGATATTTACTCTTCCAAGCCAATATTATATAATTTTTACTTTGTTTAAATTCTTAATTTTATCCCAAGTAATTACAATAATTAATGTATTATTATTGAAAATTATAAATAAGAAAGTAGTAGTTTCTTTAAATATAGTTTTATATGTTTTAATTGGATTTGCTTCAACGCAATATTCTAATATAAATAGTATAAAGCAAATGCCAATTTTTATAGGTGACTATTTTTGCGTAAATTTATATAGTTCATTCTTGTTTGAAATGTCCTGCTTTCTATCGTATGTATCTTTACTAATTATTATTGCAATGTTTTTGAATTACATAGCAAAAAGAAAAATGAGGGATATAAGTGAATGAAATATATATTGATTAATGATTGTTTATCATTTATGAAAAAATTTTGTAAATATTTATTATTATTTTTTACAATTTTGATTTGTACAGTTTTTATACAAAATTTAGTTGGTATAAAATTAAACGAAGATGTATTTGCAGATATGGTCGGCTTAAAATTAGATGCAAATGGTAGTTTTTATTCTATAATTATGTTTTTATTGAATTTTGCTATAAACTTGCTTGTGGCTTTCCAAATATTTGATAATGATATTAAAAATGGAATGGCTAATGTTTTTCTACGCATTAGTAAAAAAAAGTGGGTTATTTATAAATTTATATCAATTTTCTCTATTAGTTTGATTTTAAGAATAGTGGTATATATATTGTTATTTTTATTATTTAAAATTTTAAATGGTGATTTATCGTTGATTATTATAAGGTATTTTATTATAAATATTCTATTTATTATGTTAATTAATTATTTGTTTCTAAATATATATATATTAACAAAAAATAATAAAATTTTATTATATGTAATTTTTATAGTAATTACATTGTTCAGTGCTTTTTATATAAAATTTGTTAAGATATTAGATGTAAATTTATTAATTTTAATAATTTTGAATTTAATACTACCGTGTTTGTTTTATTATATGTGTAAATCTAAATATATTAATATATTAGAATAATTATAAGAGGAGGAAGTTTATGTTAATTAAAGTGAAAAATCTTTCAAAAAAATTTGGCAAAATTGATATTTTGCGTGATATTAATGTAGAATTTGAAAGTGGAAAAATTTATGGACTTATTGGTAGAAATGGTAGCGGTAAAAGTGTTTTCTTAAAGATTTTGTGTGGTTTTTATAAGCCAACCATTGGGGAGGTACTATATGATGATAATAATATAGTAAAAAATGGTAGTTTTCCTCCAAGCACAAGGGCTTTAATAGAAAAACCAAGTTTCCTTCCAGATTTAAGCGGATTTGATAATCTTAAATTGCTAGCATCGATACAAAATAAAATAACTGAAAAAGAAATAGAAGATACTATGAAAAGAGTTAATATTTATGAAGAAAGAAATAAAAAATATAGCAAGTATTCTTTAGGAACAAAACAAAAATTAGCTATTGCGCAAGTGCTAATGGAAAATCCAGATGTTATGTTTTTTGATGAACCATTGAATGGTATAGAAAATGATACAGCCGAAAAAATACGCAAGATTATAAAGGAAGAAAAAAGTAAAGGCAAGTTAATAATCGTTGCTTCTCATATTAAAGATGATATAGAAGGACTAGCAGATGAAGTCTATGAATTTGATAATGGATATTTGAAAATAAAAAATGAAAAAAGTAAGTAGTATTTTATTAATTATATTTCTCCTTGTTTGTATTTTTATTCTTTTAATTAGACATTTTGCTATTGATTACAAACTAGTAGATGGGGATTCGATGTTAAACACACTTAAAAATGGTGACATAGTTATAATTGATAAAACAAATAAAAATTTTAATAGATATGATATTATTGCAGTAAAACTTGATTATTATGTGGTCAAAAGGATTATAGGATTACCAGGGGAAAAAATAGAGTGCAAAGATGGTAAAATATACATAAATGATGAAATGATAAACGAAGATTATGCTATTGGGATAACGAATGACTTTTCTGCAATATTAATTCCTAATAATGAATATTTTATTTTAGGTGATAATAGAGAAGCTTCAACAGATAGTAGAAGTTATGGTACAATAAAATTAAATCAAATTGTAGGAAAAGTTATATATAAATTTTAATTTAGTGATTAATGATTGTATATTAAATCAAAATATATATATATATATATATAAATACAGACATTGTAATTCAAAAAATAATTAAGGTGATTATGGAATTGTCTTAATTATTTTTTTATAAAAAATATAATATGATTAATTAAATATCATTGTTATATTAAACATGAGGTCAATTTGATACTAAATTGAAACTATTTTGATATATTAATTGAGTAAAAATTGAGTATAAAATAGTATTGAAATGTTTATTGCTAGTGATAAAATATAGTAAAATTGATAAAAATGTATGCAAGAAGCACATTTAATGCATTAAAAACTACATTTGGTGCAAATTCATTTTTTGATTATTGCATATGAAAAATGATTGACATATAATAATAGACAATTTATACATTTATTGTATATGTACTACCCATTAAATTTATATAATATTTAATTTGGTAGTATATAAATACTATTTTATTTAGGGGGAAATATGGTTGATTTAGTTAAATCTTATAAATGTATATTGGTAGTAAGCAATCAATTAAAAAATTTATATGTTGTTATTTTTAACACTTTTTGGAGTTAATACACTCTGAAAAGTGTTTTTTGTTGTAAGGGGGAATAACGATGAATAATGAATTAATTTGCAATTATGATTTACTTGGTGATCAGAATTTTATGTTAAACAAATCTATATGGGATATGTATGATATGAAACAAACTAGAATTAATGTAATTGACTTAATTGAAAAATACAAAGTAGCAGTAACAATATGTATAAATTCTACTTTACTACTAGATAATTGCAAAGCAGTAAATCTAGATCCTAATAAAGTATTTAATTCTTGTAATCAAAGTAAAAAAGATTTTACTAATATGGTTGATAAGTATATAGAGGCAGAAAATTTAGTAAAGATTACTAAACCGATAATAGAGTGGTTAACTAATACATTTAATCCGAAGGAAAAGAAATATTACAATTATTGTATTGCAAATAATTATTCTGAAGAATATATTAGAGAAATTTTGGGAGGAATTTCTAAAAATGGCTTATTACCAATAAAAAATTCTTGTCTTTTAAAAATTGCACTTGCTTTCAAAATAGCAGTTTTGAAAAAATAATATGATTTTAAGGGAGGTGGTTTAAATGATTGTATAGTAAGAAGAATTAAAAGAATACGAAGGTAGTATTTAATTAAATTAGTAAATATATTAGCATACACAATAATGGTAATATATAAATTTAGAAAAATTATTTAGAAAAGTAGATTATTTAAATTGATAATCTTTTTTATAGGAGGAGATATAGTGAATAAAAATAAAATTATCAAAGGTGCAATCTCGTTGGTTTGCATCTTCTTTTTTATAATAACAAGTATAAAAAATGTTCATGCAGAAAATTTCTCATTTTATACTAGAGCAATGAGGGATAGTTTGGGCAATATTAGATTTAAATATTCAATTAATGGAAATGTTGGAAATTTTGTAAAATATATTAGACAGTTGGACAATGAAACAGTTTATTGTATAGAACCAACAAAAGAGGTACTTGACTATACACAAGGTAGTTATCAATCTACATTGGATGATAATAGTATAATAGACATATCTAAATTATCTAAAGAAACTTTAAAAAAATTAAAGCAAATCAGTTATTATGGCTATGGATACGGAAATCATACTGATGATTCTTGGTATGCAGCTACACAATTAGAGATTTGGAATACAGTAATGCCTGGATGTTGTAAAATATTTAGTGGAGATTCTAAATTAGTTGAAAATAATATAAATGAAATTAGAAATCTAGTTAATGGAATTAACTTGTTACCAAGTTTTAATTTATCAACAAAAAATCAAGTTGTAGATTCTACAGTTGAATATATTGATAGCAATAATGTTATCAATCAATATGTAGTATCAAGTTGTGAAAATTGTGATGCTACAATACAGGGTAATAAATTAATTGTAAAAGGTATAAAGGAAGGTAATGCTAAAGTTAATCTTGAAAGAAAAATTGCAAACAAACATATCTCATCAATTTTATATTATAGTGGAAATTCACAAAAATTGATGAAATTTGGAAGCCCAGAGCCTTTAACTGCTACTTTAAATTTAAGGATGATAAATGGAAAAATTAAAATACAAAAAATCGATAAAGATACGAAAAAAACTATTCCACAAGGTGAAGGAACTTTTGATGGAGCAGAGTATACTGTATATGATTATAATAAGAAAAATATAGTAGGAACAATAATAACTAATGAGAGTGGTTATGGAGAATTATCTTTAGGAGCAGGAAAGTATACCATTAAAGAAACAAAATCAACAAAAAAAGGATATTTAATATCAAATGAAGAATTTATAGTTGAAATAACAAATGATAATGTAGAAGAACTTATTTATGCTAATGAGCAAATTATTAAAGGCAAAGTAGAATTGACCAAATTATATGGTGATAACGAACTTGGATTTTTAAAAGAAGAATTAGCAGAATTTGCAGTATACAATTTTAAAAATGAATTAGTCAAAGTTTTTACTACGAATGAAAATGGGGAGGCTATGATTGAATTACCATTTGGTAAATATAAAATCGTTCAAACTAAAGGCAAAAAGAATTTTTCCTTTATAGATGATATAGTAGTGGATGTAACGGAAAATGGGAAAATTTATAGTTTTGTTGCCAAAGATTTAAGTTATCCAAGATTGAGTATTGAAAAAAAAGATAAAGATAATGAAAAACCTATAGGTAATGTAACTATGGAAATTTATAAATATAATGATAATAATAAGCAATATGAATTAGTATATAGAGGTGTAACTTCAAAAGATGGAAAAATAAATTTGAAAGATTTAGAACTAGGAAATTATTATTTTATAGAAACTAAAGCTGAAGGATATGTTTTAGATACAAGAAAACATTACTTTGAAATTAATGAGTATGGCAAAACTTATAAATTAGAATTGTATAATCAAAAAATTAGAAGTAATTTAAAAATTTCAAAGAAAGATTCATTAACAGAAAACTTATTAAAAGATGCAGTAATAGAAATATATAATGCTAAAAATAATAAATTAGTATTTAGTGGAACAACAAACGAAGATGGTGAAATTTTTATAAAAGATTTAAAATATGGTGAGTACTATATTTTAGAGAAAGAAGCACCTGAAGGATATGTTTTAGATACAACAAAATATTATATAAGTATACTAGAAAATAATAAGACATACTATTTTGAATTAAAAAACAAAAAAATAACAGGAACACTAGAATTTACTAAATCAGATATAGTTACGGGTGATCCTCTTCCAAATACATTAATAGAAATTTATAATGAACAAGATGAATTAATATTTAGTGGTAAAACAAATGATGATGGAAAAATTATTATTGAAGAATTAAGTTATGGTAAATATTATATTTTAGAAAAGGAAGCACCTGAAGGTTATCAAGTCAATGATGAAAAATTATGGCTTGAAATTCTTGAAGATGGTGAAATTGTTAAATCTGAAATGAAAGATGAAAAAATTGTAGTTGTTGTACCAAATACTTTAAAAAATAACTATGTAAGATTATGCATTAATGCATTAATAACTGTAGGTGCAGTCATTGTTGTTTATGGAATTATTAAAAATAAGAAAACAAAAAAATAATAGATACTCATTAATAATTATGGGTATTTTTTTTATGCTTTTAGGAATATTAGTTGCTATATATAGTTATCAAGATAACAAGAAGAAAGATGAATTGAATAACAAATTAATAAAAGATTTTTTTGAAGTAGAAACAAAAGAAATAGATCCTACTGATCAGGTTGTAGAAGAAAAACCAAGTTCTATTCGAGAAGAAAACTATAATTATATTGCAATATTAGAAATTCCTAAAATCAATTTAAAAAGAGGGCTAGTAAGTAAAACAAGTCCCCAAAATGATGTAGATAAAAATATTTATATTCTAAAGGAAACAGTAATGCCTAATGAACAAATTAATAGTCATATTATATTGGCATCTCATTCTGGTGATACTAATGTTTCTTTCTTTAAAAATTTAAATAGATTGGATATGCAAGATATAATATATTTTTATTATAACAATATTAAGTATACATATAAAGTATCTAAAAAATATGAAATAGAAAAAACAGGAATAGCTAATTTAAAGCAAACCAATACATCTGATATAACTCTTATTACTTGTATAAGAGGTACGAATAAACAAGTAGTTTATGTTGCTACAATGGTAAATCAACAAAAATATTAGGAAGGAATTATTATGGAGAAAGTTGCAGTATATGCTAGTTTTAAAAACAACAGTAGAAGTTCTATTGACTTTATATTAAAGCAAATAGCAAATTGGTGTTTTATGAAAAATTATGATTATACTATTTATTTTGATAAAGTTAAGAATTGTTGTAATTTAAATAATAGAAAAGAATTAAACACTTTAAAAGAGGATATTAAAAATAATGAATATTCAAAAATAGTAATAAAAGATATAACTCAATTATCAAAAAATACTTATCACAACATAGAATTTTTAAAATTTCTAGAAAATAATAATTGTAAAATTGAAAGTATGGATGGGACTGATTTATGTCTTTATAAAAAAATAGTAGAAAAATTTAATAAAAATAAGGAGGAATTTGAAAGATGAATAATGAAAAAGAAATTAGAAATTCAAAAAATAAATTTGAATTAGAAGGAAATGTTGCTAATATTAATGATGTGTATGTTAATCAAAATGGTAAACAAATGTTAAGATTTGATTTGGCACAAAACAATAATGGAAATACTCAATTTGTTCCTATTGTTTTGAGAGGTGAGTTAGTAAATTCTTATGGTAATGAAATTCAAAAAGGAGATTGGATCTCCGTTAAGGGAAGAATATTAGCATATTCTAAAGATGTTGAAAAAGATGGAAAAACATATAAAGAAAAAACAGTTGATATTTTAGGTTTTGAAATTACTGATAGAAAAAACAATAAAGTTTATATGTCAGATGGTCAAGTTCATGATTCTTCAAAAAATAAAGAAACTGAAAACGAAAATTCATATGAAGAAATGGAAAGATAGTTATGAAATATCAATATGAAATATTAAATTATTGGAATGATTATGATGATCTATATGTAAATTATATTGTTAAAAATTTGGATACAAATGAAAGAGCAAATGTAATTGGATATTATAATACATTTAATATTGGTTGTGATTATAATAATGTAACGACAAAAACAATAGAAGAATCATTATATAGTCTTATATCCAAAAATAATGGTGCAGAATTTAGATTACCAAAAGTTAGTAAATTAAGCCCATTATTAAAATACATATATGATTTTGTTTGTGAAAGTGGATCAAATATGTGCCATATAGATTATAATGATTGGAAAGAATTAAAAGAAAATGAAGATTTTTCAGAGCTCGATATTTTAACTTTAAAAAAAGAGATAAAAAAATATAATCTTAATGATTTAATAATTGTTAACGATGGTGAATACAAAATATGTGGATATGGTTGTTTACAAACTAAATTTAATGATGATCGTGAAAAAAGGAGAGATGATTTTGAAAGATAATAGACTTACAAAAGGACAAGCGTTTATAGGACTTGACGATAATAAATATTATTTTTTAGGTTTAGATTATGATAATCAAATTTTTTTTACCACATTAGATATGTGGAGTGATAAAGAACAAGGATATATGATAAAAAATAATATATTTGTGAAAGAAATATTGGATGAAAAATCCGACTTAATTGAAAATAGTACTTGGTATTATCAATCAATGAAAGAACTTGATGATTCATCTATGGAAGAAAAAATTAAAAGATGTTTAGACATTATTAAAAATTCAAATACAAAAGAATTTGAATTAAGACCAACTAAAGTTGGTCCATTAGTAAGGGGACAAGCATATAGTAAAGAATTTAATCAGTATTATGAAGTAATAGGATTTATTATTGATAATAATGTTTATGTAGATGGTAATTTGAAAGCAAAACAAAAAGGTTTTTTTGCTATATATCACTCTAATTGTGAAAATACAGTGCCATTAATTTTTGAAAGAAACTTTAGTGAAAAAGATAATTTTTTTGATGGACAACATTTTATTGCAGGTAATGATGATAGAGTTGATATAGAAGATGTCATTTGTGATAAGGAATTAGTTAATTCTTATATGGATGATACTTTAAAAGAAAGGTTAGAAAATGCAGAAAAAGAAATATCAAAATAAAATATTAATATAATGTTCTTTGAAAATTAGATTAATAATTATATAATGATTTTTATTAAAATTAAAGAAAGGGTGAATATAATGAATAAATTATTTAATGTTTTAGCAATTCAACAATTAGATGGTGGAACTTATACAGTTGATACAGTATTAAAAGTTATAAAGCAAATTACTGATTGGGCATTAACAATAGGGATTTCTCTTGCAGGAGTAGCACTTGTTGTTAGCTTTATTATGTATGCAGTTGTAGATGTCGATCAAAAACCAAGAGTAAAAGCTAGAGTTCTACAAACTTTACTTGGAATTTTTGGCATTATTTTAGCAATTTCATTAGTTAATATTATTATCAGATTATTTGCATAGGGTGTATCTATATGATGACAAAAGTTTTTGATTTGTTGAGAAGTCTAGGTTGGTATGTAGTTAGTTTTATATATGATTTGATAGAAGAATTACTTACAATTATAAAAAAATTAAATGCTTTTGATATAATTAATTCATTATCAAACAATAAAACATTCAGAGGTTTTTACACAGGAATAATGGCAATATCAGTAACTTTATTTGCTTTATTTATCATATGGAAGTTTATAAATAAACTTTTAGATCCTGATGAAGAAAATACTTTTAAAAATATAATGGTAGAAATTTTAAAATGTGGAGCATTAATTATGATGTCCACTTTTTTATTTGTTCAAGTTTCAAATTTTTCAATTACACTTGCAAATTATACAGGAAATATATTTGAAAGTAGTACTGATTCATCTATGAGTGATACGATGCTAGCTATGTTCATTTCTTATAGAGATAGTTATAAGAATAGTGACAAATTTAATGAATCTAAAAATATAGATGAATTAATAAAAAATGATACTTTTGATAATGATGAGTTATATCTTGATAAGTATGTAACAAAATCACGACTAATATTATCCGATGAAAAAGATTATAAATATGACATTAATTGGATTATGGCTATTGTATGTGGAGGATTTTTCTTATATAGTTTATTTTTTTCTGGGATAATGCTTGGTAGAAGGCAAATAGAATTTTTATTTTTATTTGCTATTGCTCCGATAGTTTTTTCGATGAGTGTATGTAATAAGCAAAGAAGGGGAGCAGTAATAGAACAGTTAGTATCATTAACTTTACAAAGTGCCGTAGTAATGTTAATAGTAAGTTTAAGTGTAATGGTTATGAAAGAGATTAGCACAACAACATTTTTCCCAAATACATTTATGAATATCACTACAAAATCATTATTGTATTTAGGTTGTGCCACTTTTATTTTGACAGGAAGTCAAGTAATTAATAGATTTATTGGAGCAAATGTTAGTTCTGCAAGTGGTAGAGAACAATTAATGTCATTAATGGGTTATGGAAAAATTGCAGGAATAGGAGCAACAGTGGCAACAGGAGCAACAATAGGTGGAGGACTTTTAGCAACAGGTGGCATGATGAAAGCGGGAAAAAGCATAGGATCAGAAACTTTATCAAATGTAGGTTTAGCAATGGGAACTTATGGAACTGTTGATTCATCAAGTGGGCAAACACCAACGAGAATGCAAAAAGTTGCAAATGCTATGGGTACTAAAATGTATATAGCAGGTCAAAACATGGCAAGAAAACCAAATAGTAAAAAGTTTGATGCAAGTGATGCTTTCATAAACGCAGGTGCAAGTAGTATAAATAATACGGTTAGAAAAGTTGTACCTAGAGCAAGTTATAATACTTCTTATTATAGAAGAAGAAAAAACATTATGTAGGAGGTTAAAAAATGTATATAACTGTAAAATCAATTAAAAGAAATTTAGGATTTAAAGGCATTGAAATATCTGATATAATCATTGCCTTACCGTTAATTGTTATGTTTATTGTTTTATTTTGTTTTACACCTTTAAAAACACTTGCAGTAGTAGGTTTAATGATAGGAGTATTTTGTTTATTACCTATTAATGTTAGTAAAAAAAATAGAATGTATAAAGTGTTAGGATTAATAATCATTTTTTTAATTAGAGAGAAAAAATATGTATATCAAAAGAAAGGATAAGTGATTAAGATTGGCTAAAGAAAAAATAGATAAAGAACAAAAAAAGAAAAATAAAGAACATAAAGTCATAACAAAATTTATGAAGAAAAAAGAGAAAAGCAAATTAAAATATTTGACAAAAGGCATACTTGCTAAAAAGTTCAAAAATTCTCAAACATTTACTAATGTGGAATTTGTAAATGAAGATGGTGTTATAAAACTTCGTGATAACAATTATGCTAGAGTATTTTCAGTAGATGCAATAGACTTATCACTAACATCAAATACTCAAAAGAAAAATTTTTTTAATCAATTAAAATATTTATATCAACTTAAAGATTTAAATTTGAGAATGTATAAATTAGATGACAAAATAGATCTTAATGCAAATAAAGATTATTATAATAAATTAATTGAAGAGTATTCAGATGATGAAGATAAAGTTAAATTTTTAAAAGAAAGATATAATAGGTTAGAAGTTCTTGAACAACAAAATTTAACAACCACAAGTAGATATTATTTTGTTTTAGTTAACGAAAATGATAAGGTTTTGGAACATCTAGCAGAAGAAATGAAGATACATTGTTATAATATGACGCCTAAACTTAATATTCAAATGATAACTAATAAATTAGAAATATACCAATTCCTTGTAAATCTTTATTTATCTAGTGCAAATATCGAACAGTTATTATGGAGTGATTTAAACGAGTTAATCTCTCCTTTTTATATTAGTGAAAATATGGGATATATTAAAGCAGATGAAGAAGAAATACAGGTAGTTACAATAAAAAAATTGCCACCATTTATTGAAGAATTATTTTTTGAAGAATTGTTCAATGTACCTAATACTAGATGTTGTATTCATATTAGAGATACAATACCAACTGATGAGTTAGTAAGAAGATTAGATAGCAACTATGAATTTTTAATATCAGAAAGAAATACTACAAGAAAATTATCTGATGCTACTCAAATGGATGCCGAAAGGGAAAATTTTCAATCACTTATGATGCAAATTAAAAATGGTGATGAAAAGATTAAAGAGGTTGATTTTATTATTGTAATAAACGGTGATAAAAAGCAAAGAGAGGAAAAATTAAAAGAATTAAAGAAAATTGCAGATGTTTTTCAAATTAAATTAGATGTACCACGAATGAGACAATTCGAGGGATGGCAATCTTTTGATATAACAAAAAACGGTTTTGAAGATTATCATAATTATCTTCCTAGTTTAACACTTGCATCATCATTTCCTTTAACAATAACACATTTTAATGATGAAACTGGGTATATGTTAGGATTTGATATTCATACTGCATTACCAACAATATTTGATTTATTTCATAAAGATTCAACAAGACCATCAAGTAATTTAGCAATAATTGCTTCAACAGGTGGTGGGAAAAGTTTCACTTTAAAGAAAATGATAATTAATGAAATAAATCGTGGTAATAAATGTTTTTTATTTGATGCCGAAGGTGAATACGAAAAATTAGTGAGAAAAAATAAGGGTGAATATATTGATATGTATTCTGCTAGTGGTGGAATTATAAATCCATTACAAGTTAGATTTTTGCCAAGTGATAAAGAAGAAAAAGATGATAATGATGTAGATACAATTAATTATGAAGATTGTCCACTTGCAAAACATTTAGGATCACTTGAAACATTTATTAAGTGCGCATTTGAAGAAATAACTGAAAGTGAAGTTGTTGTCATGTTAGATATGATAGAAAAATTATATAAACGATTTGGTATAACAAAAAACACTAAAATCTCTCAATTAGAAAAATTGGAAAATAATGATTATCCGATTTTCTCTAATTTAATAGAATTTCTACCTGATTATAGAAATATGGTAACTAATCCTGAACAATTAAAAATAATAGACAAATTAGAAATACTATTAGATAGATTTAAAGTAGGAACTGATGCAATGTTGTTTAATGGATATACATCAGTTAATCTTGATTCAAATTTAATAGCATTTAATGTAAAGGATTTATTGTATAGTAAAAATAAAAGAATTATTACAACACAATTAGTTAATTTACTTACATATCTAAATAACATAATTGTAAGTAATAAGATACTAAACGATAAAGAAAAGAATAGAAAAGAAATTAAAAACATTGCGGTAATTGTTGATGAATTTCATTTGTACTTGAAAAACACAGATAGTGATGTTCTTTTAACATTTGAGCAAATAGCTAGAAGAATAAGAAAGTATCATGGATCATTTATACCTGCTACTCAAAGCATTCATGATTTTTTAGGAGATGATGACTCCGTTAGAAGTGCAACAGCAATATTTAATAATTGTCAATATCAATTAGTTGGTATGCTTAAGGAAGATGATTTAACAACCTACTTAAAATTGTTTTATCAAAATCCTTTGACAGACACACAAAAGGAGTTCTTAATGCAAGCAGAAATGGGGGAATTTTTGCTTACCATTAATTCAAAAAATAGAATTAGAATTAGCATTTTAGCAACACCTCTTGAGATTGAATTGATGGGAGAAGAAAATAAATCATGAATGAATTAACATTAAAACAATTACAAGAAAAATTTAAAAATATGTACTTTGAAGAATTTGATGATCCTAATGAGGTATTTATGGATTTTATGTTGGATTTAATTCCAAAAAAAATACTGATTAAAGTTTTAAAGAGAGGAAATAAATATTTTTATTTCAATAAATACAAATGAAAAAACATAATAGAAGAAAAAGTATTATTTTAAAATTAATAGGTAGTAGTGTAATTTTATCGATCATCTTTTTTATGATAGTTTTAATTTGTATTTTGATGATTTTAGATTTTTTTGGAGCAAAACTTACAAAAGAAAAAGTACAATCAAATTTAGAATATTCTGATGCATATATAAGTGCAACCAATAAATATTTAAAAGATGGATATGTACCATTACAAAGACTTTTATATTTTCATTTGGAGGATACTAGTTTATCGATTGATACTTTGTATAAAATGAATCAAAATAAATCACAAAAAAAATCTCGTGAAATTAAGACAGTATGTGAAGATGAAAGAGTTAAAAACATGATTGCTTGTACTGAAACAAATATAAAAGAAAATGAAGAATATTTGGTAGTAAGTGAAGGACATTTTAATTTTCCTTTAGCAACATCTTCATTTACTATTACAAGTTTTTTTAATGAGCAAAGAATAATTTATGGTGAAATTGATACTCATAGTGGTTGGGATTTAGCTGTACCATCACAGACTCCTGTTTATTCAGTATGTAGTGGCACGGTCGAAAAAGTAAATTATACTCAAAAAGAAAATATACCATATGATCAAAGTGGAAATGATATTGGTAATACAATTACAATTAAATGTGATGAAGATTATGATGAAACATATTATGTTGTATTTGCACATCTTTATCCGAATAGTTCAAAGGTTAAAGTTGGTGATAAGGTAAATCATTGGACTGAAATAGCAAGTGTTGGAACAACGGGATATTCAACAGGTAATCATTTACATTATCAAGTTGAAAATGAAAATAGAGAACAACTTGATGGCATGAACTTTATTGATTTTACTTTAACATACCATAATTAAAATAATAAAAATTTATTTATTAATAATCAATTTTTTAGTATTGAGAAGCACAAAAAAACAAAGAAATTTTACGAGTAGCCACTTCAAACTAAAAATGTAGCCAATTTGAATATTGATAATAAAGGCATTTTTTCTAACGAGTAGCCACTTTCTATTAAAAAAGTGGTCATTTTTGCAAGTGCAAAAATAGTTAGACACCATTACTTTATCTAAATATTATTAAGATAAAAAGAATTGTGGTGTCGTTGTTCTTATGCTCATTAAAAATATGCAATATTTTTATAAATAAAAATACCTTAAAATGAAGAAAGTGGCTACTCGTAAAACTAAAGTTAGGAGGGATAAAATTGATAAAAGGTTTAATTAGAACTACTTTAAGAATAGATAATAATTTAAAGACAAGAATAGAATTGCTAGCAATAAAAAACAATATAAGTTTTAATAAAATGATAATTTATTTAATTGAACTTGGTTATAATTCTTACATGAATAAATTTGATAAGTATTATGAAACACAAAATAAAATTTTAAAAAGTGAGGTAAATAGTAATGAAGAAAATTAGAGTTTATAATGATGAAGAAATAAGAAAATTGATTAGTAATTCAAATGTAGAAAGTATAAAAAATAAATGTCAAATTGTATATAAAAATGAATTTAAATTGTGGGCGGTAAAAGAAAAATTAAATCATGTTGAAAAAACTGCAAGGGAAATTTTTGTTGCAGGTGGTTTTGATATGACAATTTTGGATGAAATGACTCCACAAAGAAGATTATGTTCATGGGTAAAAAAATATAAGATGTATGGAGAGAATTATTTTATTAGTGATAAATATTCATACAAAGCTAAATCAAAAAATGATATTAATCAAGTAATTGATAAAGCAGAAAATAAAATATTTGATGATCCAACTTTTATTGCGTTCGTAGTTGAAAAACAAAATGATGGATCTTTAAAAAGTAGAATTATTAGGAAAGAAAATGAAAAAACTAACAATTAGAATTGAAGATTACATTTATAATAGATTGAATTTAGTTGCTATAGATAATCATACATCAATAAATAAAATAGTTGCATCAATATTAAAAAAATTTATCGATGAACCAAAAGAAATTAATTACTTAAAAGAATTAGATAATAAATTAAATTTAATAAATAATTCTTTAGATAAAATATCAAAGAGGCAATATAAACATTTTAGAATTTCACAACAACATTTTGCAAATTTTGGTTATCTTTCAAATGCAGATATTAATGAAGATAAATGTTTGCAAGAAATTTTAAGTAATAAGGATAGTTTTAATGAATGATAAAAGCCCTAATGTTATTTTTAAAAGTAAATATTGTTTAGCCCTAAATTGTAGAGATAATAAAAATAAATCTTTAAATTATGTAGAAAGTAGAATAAAAGATGTTGATGAGATGCTTGATTATTTTTCTAATGAAAAGAAAAAGATTGTAGGAATGTTTGAATATTATATGGGACATACAAGAGGAGAAAACATAAATTTGGTTTTGGAAGATGGAAGATATGCTACAAAAGATGATTTAAAAAAGATAAAATTAGATTATAAAAAATATATTGAAAATTCAAATTTATGGAAAGGTATTTTAAGTTTTAATCGTGAATATTTGGATAGTAATATTGATATTAAAACACTTGAGCAAAAAATAGCCAAAGAGGTAATGCCACAATTTTTAAAATATTGTGGTTTTAAAGATATAAAAAATATGAGTTATGTGTTTTCTATTCATACTAATAAAAAACATCCTCACATTCATTTTGCATTTATAGAAAAGAAACCTAATTATTTATATTGTGATAAAAAAATTAATTATAGAAGAAAGGGAAAAATTACATTAGATGAACAAAGATATTTAAAAAGGCTTGTAGAACTTACTATTGAAAGAGAAAAATATTATACGCCACTTTTGAAAAAAACTAATAAAGATATTGATTATTTAAAATCGTATTTTGATCCAAAAGAAAAAAATTTTGCGTTAAAGAATGTTAGTGAAATATTTATAGAAGAAAAAATATTAAAGTTAGGAGAATTGTTAAAACAATATAGAGAAATTAACTTACAAAAATCAAAAAGGATAAAATATAATTCTATTAAAAATAATGATTTAGGAAAGGAAATAAAAAAATTAACAAGGGATATAAAAAGTTATTTATTTAATGATAGTACATCTATTTTATATGCAAGTAAAAAAGATATAAACGAAGATTTCAAAAAGTTAAATAACTATTTTGACTCTTTAAATATTAATAATAATATTGAAAGTAATAATTTTAAAAATAGTATCGTTGAAAAGAAGGAAGAATATATTGATAATTATATTTATAATTCTATAGTAAATCATTCATTATACAAATATGAACATATAGCAATGACTGTTAAGAATCGTAATAAAAGTAATCAAATTACTATTGAAGATTTAATTCAAGAAATAGCTTACCAAAATAGGAGTAAAGATATATTTAATGACAAACAGAGAAGAAAACATATTTTATGTAATTATTTTAAAGGGACTAATAGTATGACAAAATTTCCTAATAAATATAAAATGGAAAAGGCATTAAAAAATATAAATTATGAAATGGAAAAAGCATCACAAGAATTTAGTAACCTTTTTTATTATGATGATAGAAAAATATAATTTATGTATTGTCGAAATATGTCGTAAAGTGTTATAATTGATATGTAATCTTATGATTACTATTGAACCATTTTACTGTATATCTTCATTTCACAGTAATCCCTTTTTAAAATAGCTTAATATTAGGCTATTTTAATTTTGAAATAAATGTTATAATATTAAGTGGGAGTAATAGCAAATTTATGTTTATGAAAAAATTATATAAAAATGTAAGTTAAATAAATATTTTGAAATCGAGGTGTTTTATGAAAAATAAGAAATTTATGTTAGGTATTATATTTACAATTATTTGTAATTTTATATTTTTGTTAGTTATTTTAAGAGGTATGATGTCTATTTCTAATTATAAACTTCCAAATGAAATTACAAAAGATGAATTTGAAAATATTATTAAAGATGCAAATTGTAGTTTAGTAAGTGTGGAACAAAAAGATACCCAATACGACATATATTTATCAACAGATAATGATTGCCCATATTTAATAAGTTATGTATATTCGAAGGAAGAAGACTTAAGAAATTTATTTAATAATTTGGCTTATGATGCATTATATAATAACACTAATATTACAGGTAAAACTAATATTCAAATATCATCAGAATATTATAATTATTCTACTTCAGGTGATTATTATAAATCAGTTATTTTAAATAATAATACATTATTATATTCATCTGTTAAAAAGGAATACAGAAATTATATTATTAACTTATTTGATGAATATAGATATAATTTCGTTAATCTTATAGAATTTGAAAAAAATAATTGCTATGCTATAGGTTTCTTGTTATTAATAATTATAGTAAGTTTATGCTTTATAGAAAATAAAATTAGGAACAAATGGTGGATAGGGCTAATACCACTTTATAACATTTGGTGTTTATCAGATGATGTTTTATCAAATCACTGGTACTCATTGTTGTTATTTATACCAATTGTAAATATTATATTCATTTGTATACTTATATGTAACATATGTAAATCATTTGGTAAAAAAGGATACTTTAAATTACTTTCTATACTATTTCCAAGTATAATGTTACCAATAGTAGCATTTGATAATTCAAAATATATAAAAATTTATAAGTGAACTAATTAACATAAATTGGATAATAAATAACGTTAATATTAGGAGAAAAAGGATTATGAAAAAAACATTAGGTATATTTTTAATTGGAATATGTATTTTATCAAGTGGGTGTGCAAAAGAAGAAGATAATTTTGAACATTATGATTTAAAAGATAAAGACTTAAATATATATACTTACCATAATGATTCAAATGAAAAAGAAGTATATGCTCTTGCAACATTAAGCAGTAGTATGTCTACCTTAACAGGATTCTTTTATAAAATAGATGAAAATGAATATATATTATTGGAAACTTTAGAGTCTAGTACAAGTGATGCCTATAAAAAAAATTATATGTATCAATTTTATGATAATAAACTTTATGGTGTTGGAAATGGTAACACACCTACTGTATTTGAAATAGAATTAAATGGAACAAAAAGTAAACTTAAAGAACTAGAATTTGAAGTAAATGGAATAACCAATGCATTTATAAATGCTAGTATCAGAAATATTGACAATGATCAAATAATTTTATCTGGTGATATTGGTATAGATGGACATATTGAATATAAATATTTTGATTGTTCTTTGAAAGATTATAAATGTTCTATAACAGAAGAACAATAAAATTTAGTGCTTTTCACATGGGCAAATAACATATAAGGGTTGTATTCTATAATGTAATAATAAGGGAAATAAGCAGTAACTTATAGAATTGCTAAAAGTATTAGTTATCAATATGAAGAAGACGAATATAACACTTTTGATATTGCAGTAGAATTTAATATTGATGTCGATTGAATATTAAATTTGTATGATTCAACTATCAAGAAATTGATAGTTTTTTTATGAAAATATGGAGGTTTTAAAAATGTTAGTAATTATATTAATTGCAATAGTTTTAATACTATTGTTTTTTGTTTATT
>CANQQL010000022.1 GCA_947625975.1 uncultured Bacilli bacterium | reverse complement strand
ATATCTCTATTTTGAAGTTACTTTTTTTATTGTGCTTTTCGTCTTCGAATTTTTGAAGTTTTAATTTTAATCAAGCTATTTTATAAAAAGAAAAGGTAAGTCTACTCATTGAGTAAACTTACCTAGTTTTTGCTTGTGAAAGTAATTTGCAAATTTGTGTTATTTTTTATTTTATAATACGCCTGTTTTTTTAAATTTCACAAAAGAATTTGCATCTTTTAAAACAAGGATATCTCGATTATTAATGATTAACTTTTCTATCTTTATCCAAGTCTTATGAGAATACTTTCCTAAATAAATTCTTTTTATTGATTCGTCTTTCATAATCAACTTTAGATATGAAGGCATTCCTGTATATCTCCAAGAAATTTTACTCCCATTACTTGTACATTCTTCTTCTAAAAATTCAATTGCTATAATATCGTCAATATTTATTTTTTCTTTGTGCTGAATTCTTGAGTTTTTAAAAGTTAAATCGTTAGGTACATGAATTGTATTTTCACTTATTTTTAAAAAACCAAACATTGAATTAAATAAGAATATAAAACTTGTGATAAAAGCAATTATTATAATCGATGTAATAGACCAATGAATAGGGGTTATTACCGAAAGAATAATAATAAGTAATAATATAATGAAAAATAGACATTTAAGAATAATAGAAGTTAAACTATTAGATAAAAAAGTTTTCATTATCATTTCTCCTTACTTTTTAATTAAAACGCATAACGGAATGAATCTGCTGGACTTAATCCTAACTTATTTAAACGATATACTCTATCAAAATATCCTGGAATTCCAGATAAAGGTGCTCCAACAAAACCAGCAACAGTTTCTCTAATTGCTATTTGTCCCGCAGCTTGTAAGATAACTGTTGGCTTCAAAGTAATACCACCATAATTTGTTGCAAACTTCGTAAAGTTATCTAAAATAAAGTTAGAATCCTTAAAGAATGCCATATTATTACTTAACTTACCAAATCCCCAAGCTGTTAATCCACTCAAGACAGCAGAGCCACCGGCCATAATTAGATAATCCCAACCATCATAATCTTCACCAGAAACAGCCATTTGTCCAGCGGTTGTTAATCCTGAAGTCACCGCGGCAGATACAATGCTTCCAACTCCCGGAATTGCATAACACATGCCACCAAGGAATCCAGCACCGGCTGCAACTAAATAGTTTTCCCATTTAAATTCATTTCCGTATGCTAAATCCGTTAATGCTTGAGAACCAACATTCGCCACCATGCCAATTGCACCTAAAATCAATAAGGCACATAAGAATGGCATATGACCATCTGGATCGACATAATTTACTGGATTATTAAAGCAATAGCAATATAAGTTCAATCCATTGATACTTTGAGGATCTAAATATTCGATTGAATCTGGTGAAATCCATCTACATAATTCAGGCGAATAGTAACGTGAGGATACCCAATAAAGCTGAGTCTCCTTATCAAAGTAATAACCACGATATCTAAATGGGTTAATATTCCCAATTGAATCTTCAGTATTATCTTCGATTCCATTTGCATCTAAAACTTTATGGTTCCCCCAAGCGTCATAAACATAACTTGCTTCTAGTTCGCCATTTTCATTATAGATAGCTATAATGTCACCTTGAATATTACGCAAATAATAATATTCATTGATAATACCATTTTTATTATACTGGAATCCAATTAACTTGTTAAGTGCATATCTAAAAGTTAATGCAAATTCTTCTGATGTTTGTCTTAATATTTTTGACCCATCAGTAATAAATGTAGTTACAACATTATTAACAATTTTTTTGTTCCTAATACTAGTATAGTCATATGAATAATGTGCTTCCACATTTTCATTCATAAAGCCTAATAGATTACTATTAGAATCCCATTCAAGAAGATTATCCTTAAATGTAATTGGTCTTCCCATTTCATCATATTCACATTGCTTGCCATTAAAGAATATTAATTGATCATTCCATCCATCACATTCATAAGTGTATTCATCTAGTTGTGGCGAATATAACTTATCATCTAATGTATAGTTATATGTTTTCTTTAGAAGAATATTACCGGCATTATCATATTTATATATGATAGTTTTATTTAATTTATGGTTATCTTCTCTAGTTAAACGATTGAGTTTATCATATTGATATCTTGTTAAACTATCATCAGTTTCAATTTCAGTGATATTTCCATTAACATCATAAGAATATTTACTTGTTTCTGTCATATAAACTTTAGATGGTATTGATTTATCATCAGAATATGATTCTTTTCTTAAAATAATTTTGGTTCTATCCTCTGCAATAAGATTTAAACTATTTTCATCTTGCTGTAAATATGAATATTCATGACATAACTCTAGTTGCTGTGAGGAAACTTTATTTATTTCAAGGCTTTGATGGTTAACTCTATTTAAAGCATCATATTCTAAATTAATCGTGAATAAATCAGCAAAGGATAAAGATGAAATACGATTATCCTCGTACTGATATTTAATTTCTAATACATCGCCATCTTGAATACTTATTTCTTCTAAATTCAAACGATTTTTTTCACCATATCCATAAGCATATAAAAATGAACATTATTATCTACTGTTTTTGAATAATCAGTGATATTATCTTTGTCATCATAGCTTTTTTCTATAATTTCCGTAATCGTTTCATTATTAGTGCGATTTGTTGTGTTTGCCGTTACTTTTACTAATCTGTCATCTTCATATTCATAAATGCAATCACCAAAATTTATTTCACTAGAAAAAGTGCTTTTTCTTAATTTACCCTCATTATCAAATAATGTATCAGTATAATATCCATCCGCAAATGTTGTTTGTAATAATGTGCCATATTCTTTTTCTTCTAATAAATCGTCATAATAATAATCATTATAAGTGTTCCATAAGAAGTTTTTGCCATTGATATTAACGCTAATTGCTCTTCCTTTCCCATCATAAACATATTCAACCTTCATTCCATGATTAGATAGCGAAGTAAGTAAACCATAATTATAAGTGAAAGCAGTTGAGTTTATAAGGCCTGAGGCACTTGAAGATACGCTTAATAAATCATCAGTATTAAAGTCGTAGGTATAGCAAGTAGTTTCCCCATTTAATCCTTTGATTTTATTTAAAATATAAGTATTTGGTAAATATTCTACTTCTTCAGTAGGATAAATTCCATTGGGATTTTTTATTAAACCTTTACTTGATAAAATTCTTCCATATTCATCATATTTGGTCCTTTCAATCTTCATTAAGGCAGCATCTTTTTTATTATATGTTCTCCTCTCGATACATGCACCTTTATCATTATAATAGTACTCTTCAACATTATTTTTACTATCTTCAACACTCATAAGTTGCTTGTTGCTATTGTAACTATAAATAGTAATCACTTTATCGCCAAATATATTAGCTTCTATAGTCTTTAAAGCAATATCATCATCATTAAATTCTTCATATAAAATTGTATTATAACCATTTTGCTTTTTAATTAGGCGTTTTTTATTATCGTAGGAATAGATAGTTCCCCTTTCAAGTTTGATTAATTCTATTGACTCGATATTTGAAGTATTAAACTCTGAATTATTAAATAAAAACTCAACACTAACTAACGTAGAAAGGTCCCGATTAATGCAAATAGGCAAGACAATTGTTTGAAGATTTATCTCTTCGTAATTTTGTTCAAATATTTCTTCTTTTGTTTCAGCATCACTAATTTTAGTTATAACTTTAGCTCTCACTTTAAACGACAAAGTAGAATTGTTATTGGCATTTTCAATTTTAATACCTAACATATTCGATTTTGGTAATTTAGATTTAAATTTACTACCAGATAAATCAAAGGAATTTGTTTGAGAAAGAGAATTAATTGATATTGAATCCAAAACAGAATTATTATTAACATATTCAACTTCGGATAACAACAATTTATCTTCATAAAAATTTACCGATGTGATTTTTGTGCTTTCTTGTTTCACAACCTGTCCGATTGAATCAAAATAATAAATTATTGCTTTTTCTGTTTTCTCATCTTTAATTGTAGTCAAATTATGCACTACATCAAACATGTACCGGATATCTTTTACGATTTGTATATCTTCATTTCCAAGCAAAACAGTATCTTTATCAATAATGTTGTTATATGTTGCATTCAACTCATCATAAAATGTTTTTAAACTATAAGTTCTAACATGAATGGATTCATCTTTGTCATCTAAACTTATTTTATTTCCTTCCAAAAGAGGAGAGAATGCAGAAAAACCATCACTATAATCAAAAGTTGTTTTTTTCCCATCATTATATTTAATTGATATTAACTCATTATTCTCGTTATACTCAAATTTTGTATTTCTACCACGAGTGTCAATAATTGATTTTAAAAGGCCTGTATTTTTATCGTAATTAAAATTAATTGATTGATTTTCAAATGATACCATGAGCATTTTTCTTTCCATATCACCTTTATGACCATATATAATATTTAGTTGGTTTTCAAAAATATCTTGCACAAATATTAGTTTTCCATAACCATCAAATCCCAAAGTATTTCCATTTTTATCAATAATAAAATCATTGGCAGATTGCATTTGATTTTCAATTAATGTTGCTCTCTTTTTTTCTAAATCATCTAGTTGTTGCTTATAATTTGCTAAATTTTCCAATTGAATTGCATAGTCTTCAATTTGCTGTTCAAGTCTATTAGACAATATTGCTATTGAATTGGATAAATTTAATTCTTGTATCTCTGACTCTAGTTGCTTAGTAAGTGCTATTGAGTTGTTTGTTTGAGTATAATTAAAGTAATCAGAAAACTTTTGTAACCCATAATTAAATGATTGCATTACTTCCAGTACATCATTAGCTTCAGCATCACTGATACTGGTTATCTCTTTAAACGAATTTGCATAGCTTTCTGGCGTAGAAAAATCAGTACTACTTCCATTGCTTTCTCCAAAATACTGTAATGCAACTGAACCACATTTTTGAAAAAATATATTTTTTGCACTTTGTAATTCATCTGATAATGTCAAATATGGTTTTTTATAATTAATATATAGTTTTTGTTTTGCATAAATGGTAAAAATATCATCTATATTCTTTAAAGTAGCCAAATTTGAATAAAATGATATAGTTTTTGAACGCTCTAAATCCTTAATATATGATTTTACCGATTTTATTTGATTGTTTAAATTTGCAATATCTTCATTTATATAAATATCTAAAAATTCTTCCTCATTTTCAGGTGATTCAATAAGTTTAATCGTTAATCCCTCAATGTCCACTTGTGTTGAAACATCTGGTTCACCATTAAATGATGAATGCTTGTGTGTTATTAAAAATGTTCCATCACTATTTTTTATTATTTCGTTAGTAAAACTGGTATCAATAAAGACGGGATGATTTCTAGGTCCAACAAGCATACCGTTCTCAGATCTAATTACTGTCTCAGGATCAACCCACACTTTTTTTCCATTATTTGGATTATAGTAGCAAAAAGTCAAATGATTATGCTCTTTATTCTCGACATCTACTTCTAAGTTACCAAATCCGCATTTAAGATAGTATTTTTTTCTATAATTAATATTTTTAAACGATGTTAAATTGCTTCCAGATACATAATTAAAATCTTCATCGGTTTTTACTTCAAATTCTACTTCATATATATCGCCTTTAGAATCTTTAAATTTAGTTTTTTGATCTGCATCTAAGAATACTTCCGCTCTATTGACATATATTTTCTCATCACCATTTTTATAAAACCAATATTCATGAAAAATATGAAAAGCTCCATTTCCATCAACATATGTAACTTCATTACCTTCTAATTCTTCGTTATAAATTTTTGATTTTATTAAATACTGATGTAAATTGGTTCTCCATCCTTTTCCCATATATGCAGTCTGTATTTCATCTTTAATATTAGCATATATTAACGAATCAAAATTATGTTCTACGTCAAGAGATAGTGAATTATGTATAATAGAAGCATCATGATGCACATGTTTAAATGCTCCTGTCTTTGTATTTACGAAAGTAGTTCCTGCCCGACCTATCGCATATTCATCTACTAAAGCTTTATTATCATCATAAATTTTTTTTAATTTAATAATGCACTTTGGCCTATTAGATGCTCTTTTAAAATTATCGACACACAAATAACTAAGTGTGCTTGGATAATTTCTTTTTGCCATAACATCAAATTCAACTATTCTTTCTGTACTATTAACAATCAAGTCTGTAATGTCTAGTATCAAAGTATCATTAATTTCACTGAACTTTACAGATTGATATATTTTTTCTTTATATTTTACTTGAACGCTATCACTCTTAATAACAGAATCTGAAAAACTATTAAATGAAAATTTTAATTGAATTGTTTTTATATTATTGTAAGAATTTAATATTTTGTGTTTATCTATAGTAACTCTAGTCCACCATGACGGTCCACTTGAACCTTTATCAATACCAATAATAAAAGTATTTTTTGGAAAAGTATAATTGGATGTGTCGCCATATTGTACAAAAGACAAAAACTCAATTTCATTTTCTTCATGAGCAGATTCGATAATGAATTTAGGCTCATTTCCTTTAGAGTTAAAATCTTCAACACACAAATAGCTAATTGTACCTGCATAGTTTCTAGTAGATTGAATATCGAACTCAATTGTATCATCTTCACATTCCAATATTAAATCAGTAATATCTAGTAACAACTTTCCATCAATTTCACTGAATTTAACAGAATCAAATATTTTATCTTTATAAACCACCTGAACAGTGTCACTCGTAGTAACAGGACTCGAAAAACTATTTAGCACACAGCTTAATTGGATTTTTTGTAAGTCTTTATAAGCACCTAATAGTTTTTTAATATCTATATTCACCCTCATCCACCATGACGGTCCATGCGTACCCGTATCAATACCAATAACAAAAGTGTTTTTGGGAAAATCGTACTTATCTGCATCACCATATTGCACAAATGTTGCAAATTCATTTGCTCCTGTATTTATTTCCTTAATGATATAATCGATGGATACCTTAGGTGTATTACCTGCATTGTTTTGATTACCAATACATAAATAACTTAGCGACCCCGGATAACTTCTTTTAGTCTGAATATCAAATGTAATCGTGGTTCCTGTAGTCGACACTACTAATTCAGTAATATCTAAGGTTATTTTGTCTGTTATTTCACTAAATTTTACAGATGAATATGTTCTTTCATTATATATTACTTGCAAAGTATCATTACTATTATAAGGGCTTGAAAAACCTTTAAAAACGAAAGTTAAGTAAATTTTTTCTATATTTTCTGCTTCTGCAAGGAGTTTTTCTCTATTTAAAGTAACCCTAGTCCACCATGTTGCTCCACTTGAACCATTGTCAACACCAATAACAAAAGTATTGCTCGGAAAATTATATTTTGTAGTATCACCATATTGCACAAAAGTTGCCACTTCACTCGTAGCTATTTCAATACTTGGATCAATAACAACAGGTAATACTCTTTCATTAGAGTTAATCCATTGTTTATCCGCTTGTAATGAAAAATTTAATGTCTTTCCATCTTGTTCAATTTCATATGAGCACTCATTAGAAATATCTCCTTTTGCATCTTGCATAAATGGACTTAAAATGCGATAAATTACTTCATCACTTTCATATAACTCAATACATCTAGTTTTTTCATTATATTTTGGAACTAAATCTCCTATATTCATAGTAAAATTAAAAGTATAATCATCTTGTTTTTCTTTTACAATAATACTTTCTTTAATGCCCTGAGAATGTACTTCATAATTCAAATCTAACCCCTTTTCAAAGTTTTCAAAACTTATTGAAGATCCTTCTTTATTACTAAATAAAACCTTTCCTTTTGTTCTATTTATTTTTTGAATATCCGATCTTTTTCCATTGAATCCCAATGTAACATCATGATTATCACTACTTAATTTAACAAGTTCTTTTTCTTCTAATGATTTTGCAAAGCGACTTGTAAATTTTCCTTTTGTAGTTCTAAAGAACTCACTATCTTCTAATAGCGCAAAATTATTGTCTCCATAATTTGCTCCGATAGTAATTTCTTTTACTTTTCTCTTACTAATAGGTTTAGCAATTGTTATCTTTGGTGTCTTTTCTCTAATTTTAGTTACATCCTTATTAACTATTGCTGTTTCTTGTTTTTTCTTTTCGTTAGACACAACAACTTTTTTCATTATATTTCCTCCTTATTTCTTGTTTGTTAAAGTCCATTTTTTTCTCGGTACATTAGTAGTAATATTCTGAACTACCTCATTGACCGGTTCATTGGGATTACATGGTTCTTGTAATTTTTGAATTGTAGTTTCGCAAAACTTTAATTTTTCAAAAACTGTTTTTTTCTTTTGGTATTGCCTAATCATTGTATATATACCCTTCGCTAATGTTAGAGTTAAAGTTGCACCGCTAAATAAACCAGTTAATAAAGTTCCATCGAACACGATTGTGTGTTTCAAATAGAATTCATTGCCAATGTATAAAGCAGCATAGATAATTAGAGCAATAATTCTTCCAACTTTAGAAAGGATATAATCCTTTTCGTTTGGATCCATATCATCTTTTATCACATTCTTCTTTTTGAGAATTCGCTTGACGAGTTCTGTTAAAACCAATGTTAAAAAACTTGATATTAATGTTACATATCCCAATTGGATGAAAAACTCATAATTAGTTAATCCGGAAAAATCCATATTGCACACTCCTTTCAATTCCGATTATAGTGTCATTTTTTGTCGAAAAGGGATACCGAAAATCGGTATCCCACTTGACATAAATTTTGTGATATAATCGCGCACTCGCGCACAAAGTTGTTACTTTTCATAAAGAACCGCTTGATTTGTTATTTTGGATGTTTAAAATTATTGTCGCACTTTCATTCTTATAATTGCTTCTTCGATAAATTTATTTAACTTGTGCATATGAACATGAAGTGCTGTATAAGATAGACTCAAAATATTTGCAAGTTCTTTTACAGAATATAATTGTTGATCAATATGAATATAATAAAACTCTGCACTATAAATAGTTTGTTCGACGCTATCAAGCAATGACAATACTTCCAACAGATATTCTTTCAATTCTGCAGGACAAACTCGAACATTTACACAATTACCTTTAAGCATTAATTAGTTAAAACAATCCTATAAAATCATTTAATTAATATTACTACTTTGCAAAGCGTGTGCCATGTTTATGTCTGTCTTTGCAGTGTAAATTAAAAATTTTAAATCTTTGTTATCACTACTTTGTGTTATAAGATTATTGTTATGATTTTTGATTATTAAATTATAAGCCGGATGTACTATGATACTAGCGTTGCCATTCAAAATTGTCTTCCCTGAAAGTGGTATTTTTATGCTTTGGTCACTTTGGCAATTTTCCTCCTGTTCATCTAAAGAAATCTTGTTTTGCAGGTTATAAAACCCCTTTATTTTATCTAAATAGTTTTTATTTCTAATCCTATTTGAATTTTTAATAAATCTAGCAAAAAAAGAAAAAATTTTTATAAATTTCATACAAATATGCCCCTATTCTTTTATATCGCATTTACAAAATGAAAGAAACAAAAATTTTATAGTAAGTTAAAAAACTATATCTAAATCAGATAATCAAGCATTATTTTTAATAAGTTTTTATTTAAAAATGCTATAAATTTTGTAAGTGTGTTTATAATTAACAGACATTACATTTATATCTTGAAAATACTATTTTTTTGCTATATAATTTTTTATACTAAAAGGAGTAGAAATTATGGTAAAAGTTAACAAGGATTTATGTATCGGATGTGGCTTATGTACATCTTTAGCTCCAACAGTCTTCGAATTTGATGACGATGGAAAAGCAAAAGTTGTTTTAGATGATGCTGATGCAGCAGCAGAAGCTGTTGCTAGTTGCCCTGTTTCAGCAATTACAGCTGAATAAGACTTCCTTAAAGTTTTAAACTAGTAAAAAAGGCAGTTTGTGAAACTGCCTTTTTTCTTGTAAAATTATTCATTTTTGATTAAACAATTCGCATCATACTAACTATTATTTCGCTATGATATTTTCCATACATTTCAAATAAAATAGAAGAATATTGCATAGAGCTTTAAAATAAGGATTTCTCCTGCTTATACTAAATAACTTTGTCAAAAAAGTGTATTTTTGATAGCGTATTTTAAATTATTACTCATCTCTAAACTTTCATTTCGTTTCCAAATTTCATATAAGTGCACTAGATTATTTTGTTGTTTTTTTCCTTTTTATAAAAATCACTAGATCAATTATTGTTAAAACTAAACCTAACAATAATATTAAAAATAAACCTATCCACTCATACCATACTTGTGGCCACTTAGAAGATGACGCTACTCCGATAATAAGTAAAACATTTAAAAGAATCAAAGATATTCCGACAACAAGCATATTATGAGATTTTGAATCTTTAAGGGTTTTTTCTTCTATTTCTATAAACATAAAATGCGTACGTTTATAAACTAAGAAAGTAACAACATTACAAATTATTGAAAGCAGGGCATTAAAAGGCAAAACTCCTACTAATAAATATAAAATTAGATAGTTTGATTCATTAATATTCGGAATCATTGCACACATAGATATCAAACCTTGTACATTTCCATTAAAGAAAAATTTAATATAAAAAGGAATTAAGATAAGCCAATTTATAAGAATTGCCACCACCACCCATATTAAAGATGATAATGAAAGAGCCAATACAGCGCCTTTTTTGGAATGATTCTTTTTATAAATAAGAGAAGCGGTTAAGACAACTGCCACACCGATTATTAAATCTGCTAATTCACCAACATAACTTGTTGAAGTTCCAATCATGGCTATTTTTAATAATGTTTTTATAACTATAACCATTATTCCGCTTCCAGGGCCTAATAAGAATCCCGCAATTATGGCAGGCAAATTAGAAATTTGAATATCTAAAAATGCGGGAAAAATTATTGGTAAGGGAAACTTTACAAACATATACAAAATCGCACTAATTGCAGACAAAACTGCTGTTTTAACAATCCAAGAAATCTTACTTTTCATAAACTTACCTCATTTCTCATAAGGCTTTTAAATAAAAAAGCCCTCTTTACTAGGAGGGTAAAAAGTTAAATGCGCTTTTACTTCTTTCATCCAGACTTTACTGTCGCCACTAGAATCTCACTAGTTCATGCATTTCTGCTCGCGGGGTTTACCGCCGGTAAGGAATTTAACCTAACCCTGAAGTACAAGCATATTATATTGCTCTTATTACAATATTTCAATAGTTCTTATAAATAATAATTTCATCAAAAAATTATAATTTTCCATTTAAAATGTATATCCAAACTTAACGTAAAAATATTACCGCCAAAACTATGCCAATTACAATTCCCACCACATCTGTTAAAAGCCCTGTTTTTAATGCATGTTTCCATTTAGTAACACCCACCGATCCAAAATAAAGTGCTAATATATAAATTGTCGTATCTGTTGATCCTTGAATTGTTGCAGCGATTTTTGCGGTAAACGAGTCAGGTCCTAATGTTTTACAAATTGCATCAAAACACGCAATTGAAGCTGATCCGGATATCGGTCTAAACAAAATCATCGGTGTCAAGTCAATAATAGTCTCTGATTGCGGAATCCATTTCATCATAACGCTTTTAATATCATCAATAAGTCCGCAACTTTTCAGCAATGTAACACATAAAAGCATTGCGATTATGCTCGGAAATAATTCTTTAAATAAAGGTAGTCCTTCTTCTACACCTTTTATAAAGGAAGAATAGGCATTATTTTTTTTAGCCAAAGAATAACCTATAGCAAGTAATACTAATAAAGGTATGAAAATAAGCGATATCTTACTTGCCATTTTTTCTCAGTGCCTTTCTTTGATAATAACGATCTAAGACCAAACCGAAGATGCAAGATGCAAGAGTTCCGACAAAAGAAAGAATCAAAAAGTCCGCAGGATTTACCGAACCATAGCTTTGTCTAATTGCCATAACGGTAGTTGGCAAAATCGTAACTCCCGCAGTATTAAGAACTAAAAAAGTAACCATTTCATTAGTGGCCGTGCTTTTGTCTTCCTCTTTGGATAACTCCTTCATTCTTTTTATAGCTTTTAATCCCGCAGGTGTTGCGGCAAAACCTAATCCAAATATATTAGCAGCTATATTCATTGCTACATATTTATACGCTTCATCATCATTTAAATTAGGCATAATCTTTCTTAAAAATGGGTTGAGTAGTTTAGCAAGCTTATTTATCAAGCCGGAGTCATACATTATTGTCATTATGCCAGACCAAAAACAAGCAGAAAATACCAAAGTACAGACAAGACCCAAACCTTCTTCGGGAAGAGCCAGAATGCCACTAGTCATAGCTTCAAATCTTCCGGTAACTAAACCATATACTATACATAAAAGAATAATCCCTATCCAAATTTTATTCATGATGCTTCTCCTAAATTATTTTTAAAGATAAATATTTTGTTCTTCCTACTTCAACGGAACTATTATCAGCTAGAATTAAACTCATTCTTATTTCATTCTTTTTCGAATTTATTTGATAAAATTTTGTGACATTTAAGCATTTATCATTTTCAATTATTATGCCAAATTCTTTTTCAACTTCTATTTCATAATTGAGAATATAATTAATTCCCTTATTTAAAAAATTTAAATATTTATAATTAGAAAAATAATATTCAAACTTGTTTTTATGCAAAGCAAAATCTGATCCACAATCAAGAGTAACCACTATCAACTCAAGATTATCTTTTCTTGCGCTTGTTATTAAGGTCCTTTTGGCCTTTTTAGTATAACCCGTCTTTCCACCTATCGCATATTCATAGTTCTGAATTAATTTATGCTTATTTGACCAAGTACCTTTTACCGATGATTTAAAAGTTTTTGTTCCATTAATTTCTCTAAATATTTGATTTGACATGCAATAACGCATTAAAAGTGCTAAATCATAACTAGTTGAAATATTTCCTTCATCATACATATCCAAACCACTCGGATTTGAAAAAATTGTATTTTTCATACCAATTTCTTGCGCTTTGTTGTTCATCATAGAAACAAAGTTTTCGATAGAACCACCAATATTTTGAGCAATAGTAACCGCCGCATCATTTCCACTTCTTAAAAGTAAACCGTAAACTAATTCAACTATATTAATCTTGGTTCCTTCTTCCAAATATAAAGAACTGCCTACAATAGTATTAATTTCTTTACCCACGGTTACTGCCTTAAAAAGATTATCGCTTTCTATTGCTAAGATGGCCGTCATTATCTTTGAAACACTTGCAACGCTTCTTCTTAGATTACAGTCTTTGCTTTCTAAAATTTTTCCGCTATTTTGCTCCATAACTACATATGAGCGGGCATAATAATTATCATTTATTTGTTTTGTATTTGTGGCTATTCCTATAATAGAGACAAAAACTAAAAAAAGTTTATGTAAAAACTTCATATCATCACCATTATAAATTTAATGATTACCAATTTGTAATATGATTAAAATAATGTGAAAATCTTTATATGAAACTTATTTTTTTACTATAAACTTTTTTAATTCTTTTTTTGTTTTAAAACTTAAGATTAATTGTTTGCCATTTAATTTTGCCTTAAGATTGTTTCTTTTTTCAAAGTTGCCAATTAAATAATCATAACCTTGGCGATTTTTTAATTCATTTACTAAATATTCAGTATCACGAACAGATAAACTCTTTTCATAAATCAAACTGACAACTTCATCAATTTTTTCTTCATCTAATCCAGCAATCGCACGGGCGTGTCCATAGCTTAATCTTCCTTTACTCACTTCACGTTGAATACGTTTAGGAAGTTGTAAAACTCGCATTAGATTTGTTATTTGTGAACGCGACATATCTAATAAATCGGCAATTGTGGCTTGCGTGTAGTGATATTTTTTACAAAGCAACTGGCAAATTGTCGCCATTTCTATAACAGATTTTGTTGTTTCCACTTTTGCATTAAAAAGCATGTATAATAACATGTCTTCATCACTAAAATTATTAATCATGCACACAACGGACTTAATATTTAAATTTCTCGCACAAATAAGGCGCTTTCGGCCAACTACAATTTCATATTTTCCTGCATCAATCGGTCGCACTAAAAGAGGAGCAACAATTCCATAAAATGAAATGTCTTTTTCCATTTTAGCTATCATTTTTTCATCTAAAATAACATCTTTAAAAAACCGATTGTCAATAATTTTATCTGTAGGTAAATTAACGCTATTGGGGACTTGCAGACCATCATCAAATTGTGCAATAACATTTGTTTTAGCAAATTTTTTTAAGAGTGAACCAAGATTATTTTTTAAAATTTGATTATCTTTGTTCATGCTCAATAACTTCCTTTGCAAGATTCAAGTAAGCTAAACTACCTGCTGATGTTGGATGATATAAGGTAATCGGTAAACCTCTTGCCGAACTCTCGGGAAGAGAAATATTGCGTGGAATTTGTGTCGTAAATGTATTTTCCTTAAATAAACCCCGAACTTGAGTTGTAATTTCCACACATAATCTTGCACGAGGATCATACATTGTAAGCAAAAATCCTTCTATTTCTAAATCAGGATTATAGGCATTTTGAATACGAGATATGGATGAGAGAATTTGAGCGACAGCCTCCATTGCAAAATATTCGCATTGCACCGGAATAATAACACTATTTGCTGCAACAAGTGCATTGATATTTAAAAGTCCTAAAGAAGGTGGACAATCTATGATAATATAGTCATACTGCTTATGTAATTTACTTACTGCATTCTTTAAAAGAAAAAAAGGATTGGCCACTTTGTTAGAAACTTCGGCATCTGTAGAAGCTAATTTCAAATTTGCAGGTAAAATGTCAACATTTTTCATCATGGTTTTACGTACAACTCTATTTATATCGGCATCTTTAACTAAAACATCATACATACTACGATTAATAAGGGTTATATCAACACTAAAACCACGCGATGAATTTCCTTGAGGGTCCATATCTAAAAGAAGAACTTTACGATTAAAATTTGCTAAAGAAGCAGATAATGAAATAGCTGTGGTAGTCTTTCCCACTCCACCTTTTTGGTTTGCGATTGCAATAACTTTAGCCATAAATTCCTCCTACTTTTTATTTAATTTACCATAAAAAAAAGAAACTATAAAGGTCTCTTTTTTATCACTCCATAATTTCTTGGATATTTAACATCTGTTAATTTGTTTTTTTTAAAAACTAACACTTCGCGATTTTCTTGTTCACTAGGCAGTTTAAATTTATAGGAATCAATTAATTCACAAGCTAAAATATTCACAGCATTATGTGATTCTTTCAATTCTTCTAGAGCATTTTTTCCTTTTAGCGAGACAAATAAACCATTAACTTTTACGAATGGCACAGCAAGTTCTAATAAAACATTTAATCTTGAAACCGCTCTTGCTGTAACAATATCAAACTTCTCACGATTATCTTTAATATAATCTTCAGCACGCATATTTATGACCTTACAGTCCTTTAATTTAAGCTCTTCAATTACGCAATCTAAAAACTTGCATCTTTTAAGAGTAGGCTCAAGTAATGTAACTTTCAAATTTGGATAAACTATTTTAAGTACAAGACCTGGGAAACCCGCCCCTGTACCTACATCTAATAATGATTGGTCAGAATAAGAAACAATTTTACTAGATAAAAGTGAATCGTAAAAATGTTTTTCAATTATTGCTTCGTCCTCACATATTGCGGTTAAATCCATAAATTTATTCCAACTTTTCAAAAGTTGCATATATTTATTTAACTCAGCAATTTGCTGTTCGTTTACAACAACATTGATTTTTTCTAATTCAGCCTTAAAAGAGGTAAAATTCATTATCTTACACTCTCCTTTTTAATATTTAGAATTAACATTGAGATATCCGCGGGATTTACACCACTGATCCGGCTTGCTTGCCCAATGGATAATGGCTTGATTTTATCTAATTTCTGACGTGCTTCTAATGCTAAGCCATCCATATGAAGATAATCAATATTGGGCGACAATTTCATTTCTTCTAACTTTGCTAAACGCAAAGCATCCTTCTTTTGTTTTTCAATATAACCTTCGTATTTAACCATTATTTCTAATTGTGTTATTGCTGTATTAGATAGTTGAAGTTTTCGCAATTCTTCATAATATTCTTGTATTTTTCCATATTCGACATTTGGTCTTCTTAAAATATCTATTAAAGAAATACCACCTACTAACTCGTTATAACCAATTTCGCTTAAATATTCCTGAATTGCACTTTTGGTACCAACATAATTTTCTTTTAAAAAATTTATAGCTTGCAAAATTTTTTCTTTTTTAGTTAAAAATTTTTGATATCGTTCTTCACTTATTAAGCCAACATCATGACCATGTTCTGTAAGTCGTAAATCAGCATTATCGTGTCTTAAAAGCAAGCGATATTCAGCTCGTGAGGAAAGAAGTCTGTATGGTTCGTTTGTTCCTTTGGTAACTAAATCATCGATCATAACTCCAATATACGCTTCATCTCTTCGTAAAATCAAAGGTGCTTTACCTTGAATTTTTAAAACTGCATTGATACCTGCCATTATACCGAGTCCTGCAGCTTCCTCATACCCTGATGTTCCGCAAATCTGCCCAGCACAATATAATCCCGGCCACTTTTTCATTTGTAATGTTGCATCGAATTGCGTTGGCTCTATAGCATCGTATTCAATTGCATAGGCATATTTAAGTACTTTGCAATTTTCTAATCCTGGTAAAGAGCGAATCATCTTTTCTTGGATTTCAGGGGGCATAGAAGTCGAAAATCCTTGCAGATAAATCGAATCCATTTCCAATGATTCCGGTTCCAAAAATAATTGGTGACGCGGTTTATCAGCAAAGCGAACGATTTTATCTTCAATACTTGGACAATATCTTGGCCCAATTCCTTTTACTAACCCACTATACATTGCCGATTCATGCAAATTTTCACGAATAATTCGATGTGTTTCCGGAGTAGTGTAAATTAACCAACATAAAATTTGCTTATCAAGTGGTTTAAAAGTATCAGTCTCATAAGAAAATGCAAGATCTCCCTCTGTTCCGTATTGAGGCTCAGCTTTGGAATAGTCAATTGAATCTTTTTGAATTCTGGGAGGTGTTCCTGTTTTTAGTCTAAATAATTTAATGCCCATCGTAGCTAAATATGGTGATAAACCTAAGGATGGCTTTTCCCCATCAGGTCCTGCGCTTCGTGAAGTATGACCTTGCAATATGCAAGATTCCATATAAGTTCCTGTTGTTAAAATAACTGCTTTTGCCGTAATTTTTTGTTCATTCACTGCAATACCAAAAACTGTTTTATCATCGTGAAGTAAAGAGGTTACCATTCCTTCTTTGACAATTAAATTTTTAGTATTTAACGCTATATTTTGCATATAGCGGGGATATGATTTTTTATCCGCTTGGGCTCTTAAACATTGTACACCGGGTCCTTTACCGGTATTAAGCATTTTCATTTGCAAATATTCATGGTCTGCTGCTTTCCCCATCATGCCACCAAGGGCATCAACTTCGCGAACCACAACTCCTTTAGCAGATCCTCCTATTGAAGGATTACAAGGCATATTCGACATCATTTTTATGTTTAAAGTGATGAGTAAAGTACGCGCACCCATATGTGCACTTGCAAAAGCGGCCTCCATACCGGCGTGTCCACCTCCGACAACAATAATGTCGTAATCGTACTGCACTAACCTACGCTTCCTTCCATATCCATTTTTATTAATTGATTTAATTCAACAGCATATTCCATGGGTAATTCTTTGGAGAATGGTTCAATAAATCCCATAATAATCATTTGTGTGGCATCTTTTTCACTTATGCCACGCGACATTAAATAAAATAGTTGTTCCTCGCTTATTTTTGATACAGTTGCTTCATGTTCGATATAAGATTCATTATTTAGCACTTCATTTGTTGGAATTGTATCAGAGCGTGAAATACTATCTAAAATAAGTGTATCGCATTCGACATGACTTCGGCAATTAAAGGCATTTTTCATATGACGAACAGTGCCACGATAGTTCGCAACTCCGCCATTTCTGACAATAGATTTCGATATAATTGTAGAAACTGTATTTGGGGCCATGTGAATCATCCGTGCGCCGGCATCTTGAAATTGCCCTTTTCCTGCAACCGCAATCGAAATACATGTACCTTTTGCTCTTTCTCCGGCTAAAATACATGCGGGATATTTCATATTAACTTGACTACCAATATTTCCATCAATCCATTCCATTTGAGCATCTTCCATAACTAGTGCTCGTTTCGTTACAAGATTTACAATATTATTTGACCAGTTTTGAACCGTAGAATAACGGCATTTTCCACCTTTTAAAATCACAATCTCAACAACAGCGGCATGTAAAGATTCTTTAGAATAAGTCGGAGCCGTACATCCCTCTACATAGTGAACATCCGCTCCTTCATCAACAATAATTAAAGTTCGCTCAAATTGCCCGGATTTTTCATTATTAATACGGAAATATGACTGGAGTGGTTTTTCCAGACGAACACCTTTTGGAACATATATAAATGACCCTCCAGACCAAACAGCTCCATTAAGAGCGGAAAATTTATTATCACCGACTGGTACGACACTATTAAAATATTTTTTAAAAAGTTCCGGACATGCTTTTAAAGCCGAGTCTGTATCAAGAAAAATAACTCCTTTGTCTTGTACTTCTTTCAGCATATTATGATAAACAACTTCGGATTCATATTGCGTGGAAACACCCGCTAAATATTTCTGTTCAGCTTCAGGTATTCCAAGTTTGTTAAAGGTTTCCTTTATTTTTTCCGGTACTTTGTCCCAAGAATTTTCCACTTTCTCTGTCGGACGTATAAAGTAAGTAAAAGAATCAAATTCCAATTGACTTAAATCCGGGCCATATTTTGGTAATGGTAATTTTTTAAATAATTCATAAGCTTTAAGGCGAAATTCCAACATCCAACTTGGTTCATTCTTTAGCTTTGAAATTTCTCTGATTATATCTTCGTTTAAACCTTTCCCGGTATTAGCTATAGAAACATCTTCGTTCTTAAAACCATATTTATAATCTTCCGAAGGCAATTTCTTATCACTCATGCTTCTCACCTTTGCTTTCATCTAATAATTCATTTAAACCATTCCAACCAATTGTTGCACACTTAATGCGGCTTGCTTGCTTAGATGTATTAATAAAAGCGATGGCTTCATCGAGTAATTCTTCATCAAATTCTTCTTCATTTATCATTTTGCGATAATTTTCAATGATTTTATAAGCTTCCTGTATACTTTTTCCAATTACTAAATCGGTCATTATTGAAGTTGATGCTGTAGAAATTGTACAACCTATACCATCAAAGCAACAATCTTTCACAATATCATTTTCAACAAGTAAAAATACATCGATATTATCAATGCAAGATTCCGAATTCATATTGATTTTTAAATATTTATCACTAGTGGGCGTTCTTTTATTATGAGGATGTTCATAATGATCCATAATAATTTGTCGCATCATCATTGGATTAATTGAAATAGGCATCTAAAAAGTCACCTGCTTTCTTACATGCATCAATAAATGCATCAATATCTTCTCTCGTATTATAGAAGTACAAACTTGCGCGAATCGTCGCAACAGTACCTAAAAAATCCATTAAAATTTTTGCACAATGTTGTCCTGATCTCACACAAATACCTTTTGAATTAAAATACGTTGCAGCATCTTGCGCAAACACATTTTTAACATTAAAAGTTATAATACCAGACTCCGCAGTCTCGTTATAAATAATAATATTATCCAATTTTTTTAATTCAGAAATTGCATATTTGCGTAATTCTGTCTCGTGTTTTTCAATATTATCCATACCAATTTCGTTTAAATACTGAATTGCTGCTGCGAGACCAATCGCACCTTCAATATTTTGTGTGCCTGCTTCAAACTTTTGAGGTGGAAGTAAAAGAGTAACTTCTCCACAAGTATTAAAACGTGCATTCATTCCTCCTCCGGACATCAAAGGTATCATTTCTTTTAAAAGTTGATATTTTCCATACATGACACCAATTCCGGTTGGGCCACACATTTTATGACCGGAAAATGATAAAAAATCACAATCTAAATCTTTAACATCAACTTTAAAATGTGGAACACTTTGTGCCCCATCAACAACGATTATTGCATTAAATTCATGCACAATCTTGGCAATAGTTTTTATATCAACATAATAACCCAACACATTAGTAACTTGGGCAATTGCCACAATTTTAGTATGAGAATTCATCGCGGATTTCACATTTTCCGGTGTTAATCTACCCTCTTTTGTCAAAGGAATATACTTGATTGTACAGCCAATTTCTTTAGCAACACTAAACCACGGCAAAACATTTGAAGCATGCTCAGCTTCCGTAATTAATATCTCATCATCGGCTTTTAAATTTTGTAAAGCATAACCATAGGCAATCATGTTAATTGACATGCTTGTACCTGCGGTAAAAACAATTTCGTTTTTGTTAGCATTGAGAAATTTTGCGATAATTTCCCGAGATTCGTCATACTTAACATCTGCTTTATGCGCTATATCGTAATCACCACGATGCGTATTCGCACAATAATTCTCATAGTAGTCCTTAATTGCATCTAAAACTATTGTTGGCTTAAAAGATGTCGCCGCATTATCCAGATAAACAAGGCGATGATTTTGCATTTTATTATTCAAAATAGGAAAATCGTGCAATAATTTTTCATAATTAATCATAAACTAAAGCCTCTTTTCTATACCATTCAAAATACTATCCGCATCGTTTTTGTCAGAAAAATAACTAACAATCGGTTTAAGATAGCCACAAGTAATTAATTGCTTAGCATCTAACTCACTAATACCCCGTGAACACAAATAATACATATGCTCTTCGTTTACTTTTCCAACCACCGCTGCGTGACTTGCTTCAATATCATTTTCATCGATTTTTAAAATCGGATTTGCTTTTGCATGACATTTTTCATCAAAAACCATAATTTTGGCACTTTGATGTGTTTGGGAACCTACCGAGCCATTTTTAATATGTGAATCACCTTTAAAATGCATAAATGATTTATCTTCTACGACACCATAATTGCTCATTATTCCTCGTGTGTTTTTACCTATATGATTAAAATTAATATTAAAAATTTTACAATCTTTATTTGCCCCCAATGACGCTAAATGCCATTCCGCACTTGCGGAATCCCCAAGTAAATCGAAAAGTATATTTAAATCGATTTTCCCTTTAGCCAAATCCGCCATGGCAACTATACTTTGAGCATTTTCTTCTAAAACAAGATGATAATTGCCTTTTGCTACTTCTTTAATTGACAAAAAATTTAAAACTAATTCAGCATTTTTTTTGATATTTATAATAAAATTTGCCTGCTCATTATAATTTTGAAGGAGCAATTTGCTTTTACTGCCTTCCTCACATATAACATTTATATTTTTAGCATTATCATAAATATTTTCTGGCAAAATTAATCTTTCCGGTGAGTCAAAACTATTACTTATTTTTATAATTAAAGTTTCATCATTAAAATAGCAATTAACGCCATTAGCTTTAAACAAATTATTTTCCACTGTTAATTGCCTCTTTCGTTGCACAACTTCCAATTGATACATCCCGCATATCTTGTTGTTCTTTTTCAATACTTATGCCAAGCTCGGTACTTATCCATTCAAATCCCGTGCTATCAATTTTTTCAATAATTTCTTTTCCACCTTCAACAGCAATCCGACCGTTAATCATTACGGCAACTCTAGATGGTGAAATTAAGCTATAAAGTCTAGCATAATGGGAAATAACTAAAAATCCCGTCCCCTGATCTTGTTGCTTTTTAATGGCTTCGCTGACCATTTGGAGAGCATCGACATCTAGCCCGGAATCTATTTCATCAAGCATAGCAAAAGTTGGATTTAGTAAGCGCATTTGCAGTATTTCATTGCGCTTCTTTTCTCCTCCAGAAAATCCTTCATTTAAAGAACGATTTGCCATATCCAAGGGTATTTTCATATCTTTAGAATTAGTTTCCAGCAAACGATAAAATTGAAACAATGTAATTGGTTTTTCCCGATGAGCGTTAATTGCTGCTTTTAAGAAGTCTGCGTTAATGACTCCTGGCACTTCACTCGGATATTGCATGCCCAAAAAAAGTCCGGCTCTTGATCTTTGATCAACAGTCATTTTTAAAATATCTTTTCCATCAAGTAAAACTTGTCCCTTTGTCACGATATACTTTGGATGACCCATAATAACTGCCAATAAAGTTGATTTACCATGTCCATTAGGGCCAAGTAAAGCAACTGTTTCACTTGTTGATATCGTTAAATTAACGCCTTTTAAAATTTCTTTACCATCTACACTTGCGTGCAAATCAATAATTTCTAATTTAGCCATTTGCGTCACGCTCCTAAAGCTTTAATTATTTTACACTAGGAAACGCATATCTACAACAAAAGTAAGAAAATTTTTTTATAAAAAAAAGAGCACGATAAATGAAAAAGTAAGCTCCGAAAAAGGATGGAAAAGAGAACTTTAGTATTTCAGTAGAAAAGAATTATAATTT
>CANQQL010000021.1 GCA_947625975.1 uncultured Bacilli bacterium | reverse complement strand
AAATCCTTCCTTGGTTTTATATTTCTATATTACCATAGAAGGATTTTCTACTTTACACAAATTTTTTTACAGACTCTATTCTTTAAGCCCTAATTGAGTTTTATTCTCAATTGGGGTTTTATAATTATGTTGCTTAATATTAAATACTGACATACCAACATGTTTTATATTTAATAAAACAAAAAATGCAGACAACCCTTTATGCCTGCATTTTTCTTGTTCATGAAGAATTCGAACAATTGTTCCATTAATTATTTAATCCAAAAAATAGGTCTTTGTAAGTTGGATAATCAATGCTAGAAAACGCTAATTTATTTTCTATTTTGTCATACATCTCCCGCATATTTTCCATAAGAGGAATAACCTCTTTTAAAACATGCATAGCAGCTTCACTCTTTGTTTCGAATTCACTGGTTTTTGATATTGCATCTTCTAATTTCAAACTTTGTTCACTAAGTTCAATCATTACTGAATTGTAAAATTCGACTTTTCGTTTTAAAAATGTAGGAGCTGTACCCATTGCATTAATCATGGTTATTTCTTTAATAATTGTTGGAATCATCACGGCATTTACAAGATGTAAAAATGTACGACTCTCAATTAAACGAACATTAATATAGTTTGTATATAAGACATCAACACGTGATTTTAACTCTTCCTTAGAAAATATGTTATGACGCATAAATAATTCTATTGTGCTTTTTTCTTCTAAGATTTTGAGTGATTCTGCAAAAGTTCTTATATTTGGCAAACCTCTTTTTTGTGCTTCTTTAATCCATTCATCGGAATAACCATTGCCTCCAAATAAAATGCGCTTATGTTTTTTCATTATTTCAATACAAATATCAATAGCAGCTTTACGCTTGTCTTGACGATATTTATGGTTTTCTAATTTATTTGCAATGTCATTAAGAGCATCGGCGACGATCGTATTAATAATTACATTTAAATGCGCTGCATTCATCGATGAACCAAGCATTCGAAACTCGAATTTATTACCTGTAAAAGCAACAGGAGAAGTACGATTGCGATCGGAACTATCGTGTGGAAGATAAGATAACGAACTAATGCCAAATTCGTTAAGTGAATTTTTTTCGTAAGTTTTCGGTTGCTTTTCCATAAACTGATTTAGTAAATTTTCAATTGTTTGACCTAAGAAAATTGACACGATTGCGGGAGGAGCTTCATTAGCGCCAAGTCTAAAGTCATTCCCCGGATTACTAGAGGCCATACGAATTAAGGTTTGATGATCATCCACCGCTTGAATTAGAGCACAAGCAAAAACTAAAAATTGAATATTGTCATGTGGATCTTTTCCGGGATCAAATAAGTTAACTCCGGTATTTGTTATTAATGACCAGTTATTATGTTTTCCACTGCCGTTAACCCCTTGAAATGGTTTTTCGTGAAGCAAACATACCATATTATGCTTAAGAGCTGTTTTTTGTAAAACTTCCATAATCGTTTGGTTTTGATCAACAGCCACATTAACTGTATTAAAGATAGGAGCCAATTCAAATTGAGCAGGAGCCACTTCATTATGCTCGGATTTAGCATAAATTCCTAGTTCCCACAGCGTTTTGTTGACATCTTTCATAAATTCGTGAACACGCGCTGGTATTGCACCAAAGTAATGATCTTCGAGTTCTTGGCCTTTGCTAGGTAAGGCACCAAATAAAGTTTTTCCGGTTAAAAATAAATCCTCACGTTTTAAAAACAACTCGCGATCCACCAAAAAATATTCCTGTTCAAGGCCGATATAAGGAGTAACGGAAGTTACATCTTTATCGCCAAAAGCGTTAACAATTCTTGTAGCTTGTTTTGAAATAGCGTCAATACTTTTTAATAAAGGCCACTTCATATCAAGAGTTTCACCGTGAAAACCTACAAATATAGTGGGTATACATAGGACATTATCATGAATAAATGCTGGTGATGAGCAATCCCAATATGTATAACCGCGAGCTTCAAATGTTGAACGTAGACCACCATTTGGGAAAGAGGAAGCATCTGGCTCTCCTTTAATTAGCGATTTTCCTGAAAACTTTAAAATTGGTTCTCCACCTTTAATATCTATAAAAGCATCATGCTTTTCAGCAGTTAATCCTGTCAAAGGCTGAAACCAGTGACAATAATGTGTACAGTTGTGCTCTAACGCCCATTCTTTCATAGCGTGAGCAATTGCATCAGCAGTTACTCGATCAAGGCTATCTTTCTTTTCCATTGTTTCAATCCATTTTTTGTAGACTGGACTAGGCAATTTTTCCTTCATAATTTTTTCATTGAACACTTTTGTGCCAAATTCTGATAATGAAAACATATTTTTTCTCCTTATAATAAAAATACATATAAATTTTATGCACTTAACAATAAAAAAATCAAGAAAAAATTAAAAAACATGATTTTTAAAAATAAAACAGCTAGAATTTTTCAAAAAAATAATAAAAATGTAATTTTTAAAATGACAACGTTCGAGAAATATATTGCCCTTGCTATGTCTAAACATATCTTCTTAAAATATTTAAACAAGAATAGTACAATAAAAATTTTTAATATCTTATTATTTTATTTATCTGAAATTTAGATTTAAAGTAGTTATTAAATGCTTGTATTGTTGACAAATGAAAAGTAAATGATATGATTTTTTTGTAAATATATATTAAAAGCAGGTAAAAAGGAAATTTAAGATGGAATCTTAAAAAAAGAAAAAATGAAACATGTGGCAAATAGCATTTCATGGAGCGAAGTTTTTGAACTCGCTTATTCCTGTAGGAAAGAGAGTGATTATGTTCATATGAGCATTTAATTCTTCCTTATAAAAACGCGTCAACATAAAAAGCATTTAGTAAAATGCGGATATTTCTTTTTGTAAAAAAAATTCTTTTATTAATGAGTTAAAATGAGGTAATTATATGGATAATGAAAAAGCTTTGCATAGCTGCTATACCTATTTCTCAATTCATCTAAATGACGGATTAAAGCAAAATTTGAATGAAGTTAAAAGCGCTATTGAGCAAATTATAAAAGATGTATTTAAGGAAACCCCAAAATGGAAAAGAAATCACTTGTCAATTGGATTTAACGCTTCCTTTCAGATAAATGTTAATGATATGCTTAGAATTACATTAAAAAATTTATTTGGGAAGGAAAAAGAAATTCTTAAATTAAAAAACAAATATAATTTATCTACTTTTCTTGAAATAGTGCCCACTATTGCTTTTTCTTCGGAAGAACCACGACAAATTCTTTCCTTAGAGCCTGATATTATTGATTTTTTATATAAAACAAAAACAATTGTTGATTTAGATTATTATATTATATAACAAAGGTAATAATTGATAGGCATGAACTAATTTATCATATTGTCACAAATGAATTATCTTAAAAATTAATATTAAAATATCAATTATCAAAGAAATGTTGAAATTTCGAAATTTATTGCTATTAAACAAGATTTTCACTTGTTATTTTTTAATTTTTGGATGACAAATAAATTATTCTTCTATAAAATATATAAACAGTATAAGGAATAATTATTTGCCTTATACTTCTAAGTTAAGTAGGAAGTTGATGTTTGAGTAATTAAAAGAAGTTATTAAAGTTTTTGAAATGTAAAAGAGTACTTATTTACATTTAATAAAAATTATTTTATTCCTAAAAATTTGATTACAATCATAAAAAATATAGTTGAGGTAGAAGTTTGGTAACAACATTAGTAATCGCTGTTTTGACATGCGTTTTTCTTATTTTGTCGGTGCTTATTTTTCCTAAGATAAAAATTGGTAAGATAAGCATAAACACCTATTGGATAGTGTGCTTAATAGGCGCAATTTTAATGGTGCTTTTTAGAGTTATTTCTTTTGATGATATTTATTATTCTTTAACTATCGATAGTAGTATAAATCCTTTAAAAATATTAATTTTATTCTTCTCTATGACTTTGCTTTCAATATTTCTTGATGAAGTAGGATTTTTTAAATTTTTAGCAACTAGAGCTGCTAGTTTGGCGAAAACGAATCAGTTAATACTTTTTGTTATCTTATATTTTTTAACTTCTTTTTTAACAATATTCACCTCTAACGATATTGAAATTTTAACCTTTACCCCATTTATTTGTTATTTTTGCAAAAATGCGTCAATTGATGCTAAACCATATTTGGTAGCAGAATTTGCTGCGGCAAATACTTGGAGTATGATGCTAATAATCGGGAATCCCACAAATATATATTTGGCCACTTCAGCGAATATCGATTTTATATCATATGTTAAAGTTATGGCAATTCCTACTATTGTATCTGGATTGGTAGAATTGGCAATTATCTATTTATTATTTAGAAAAAGCCTTAAAAAGCCAATGTCTCTAAGCTTTGAGAAAAATAGCATAGAAGATAAAATCGGGTTATGTTTAGGACTTACTCATTTAGGAATTTGCTTAGTTTTATTAGTTATATCTTCATATATAAATTTTGATATGTATTTAATAGCGTTGCTGTGTGTAGTGAGTTTATTTGTCTTTGTCACAATTGCCAATCTTTTACGAAGACAAAAGTTCACCAATTTGCTATCAGCTTTGAAAAGAGCGCCTTATGATTTAATCCCGTTTATAATTTCAATGTTTATCATTGTTGAGGCGATTAATAAGCAAGGTATTACTTCTTATATTACACAGTTTTTAGGAACAAAAGATGTTGTCTTGCGTTATGGATTTGCTTCTTTGGCCTTAGCTAATGTGATTAATAATATTCCGATGAGTGTTTTATTTTCTATGATTCCTCAAATGAATTGTGAAATAGATAATTTAAGAGCAATTTACGCCACGATTATTGGATCTAATATAGGGGCATTCTTATCACCAATTGGTGCTTTAGCAGGAATTATGTTTACACAACTTTTAGCCAAGTATAATATTAATTATGGATATAAAAATTTTATAAAATATGGATTTATTATCGCATTACCAACCATTGCTAGTGCACTTTTAATTTTAATGATTATACTATAAATAAAATTTAAGGAGAAAACATATGACAGAGAAAGAAAAGATGTTAAAAGGTGAAATTTATGATGCCAATTACAATGAAGAATTGATAAAAGAGAGAATCAAAGCGAAAGATCTATGTTACAAGTATAATCAAATCTTACCATCAAAAATGGCTGAAAGAAGGGAATTGTTAAAAAAGATTTTAGGTAAGACCAAAACAAATTTTTTAATTGAACAACCTTTTATGTGTGATTATGGTTACAATATTGAGATTGGTGAAAATTTTTATTCAAATCATAATCTGATTATATTGGATGGAAATAAAGTAATATTTGGAGATAATGTTTTTATTGCCCCTAATTGTGCCTTTTATACTGCCGGGCATCCACTTGATGCAGAAAGAAGAAATGCCGGCTTGGAATATGCTAAATCAATTAAAGTGGGAAATAATGTCTGGATTGGTGGCAATGTTTGTGTCTTACCTGGCGTAACTATAGGAGATAATGTAGTTATTGGTGCAGGTAGTGTTGTTAATAGAAGCATTCCGGCAAATTCGGTTGCAGTTGGAAACCCTTGTAAAGTCATTAAAAAAATATAAATTCTATCATAAAAGATATAATTATGAAACATAAATTTTAAAAAAAATATTAAAGACTATTTTGGACTAAAAAAACGTTTATTTTTTAGAAAAAAAGATTAAAATTATTAGTTACAAAAAGTGCGATAAAATCGCACTTTTTTTTGTGTACTAATTAATTTAGTTTATAAAAAAATTAAACGAAAAAAATTCTTTAAATTTTTATTGTTTTGCTTATTTTTTTTTGATATAAAATAGGTGAAAAATCTTTAAAGAAAATTTTAGTAAAAGAAAGGATATTTATATGAAGTCGAAACTCAAATTAACCATTTTCTTAAGTTCCATGTCTTTATGCCTAATTATGCCACTTGTTGGTCCTGATTATTGTCGACAATCTTATGCGAATTCAAGTAATGAAGCAAATACAACAGCATCAGCACTTAAAAATACTTCAAATAAATATTTTTCTAATTATGATTATGAAGAAGTTTTAGGTAATGTTTCTTATACACTTCCCGAAGTATTTGGAGATCTTGAAGTAGAGGAATATCCATCAATTTATCATCCTCAAGATTTTGCCGATTTGACAGATAGCACTCTGGATACCGAAGAGGCCTTAAATGCCACTACGATGGGAATTATCAGAGCGGAAAATGTTCGTATTTTAGAAGATACAGATAAATGTATTGCTGAAGGAACACTTGGCAAGCATAAATCTGCGGATGGACAATTTTTTGGAAAAATTGAAGATTCTGCTCCAAGAATCAGCAAAAAAATTACGATAAACTATGCCGTTTCATCTCGCCATTCTTTAGGAGTTTTTGCACCTGCGGGAGAAATTTTGACCGTAAAGATTGATGCGGATACTTTAAATCAAACCAGTAACGGGAGTCGCTTGAAAGTAATTATCGGCTTTCCATATTTGGAAAATACAGTTCATAGAATTGAAAAGCACTATTTTAAGCGATTACAAGCGGCAAAAAATCGTATGCCGATTTTATATAAAGAATTTACGATTACTGCAACGGAAACCAAAATTGGTTCACCTTTAGGCGGAATGGTTTTTTTAGAAGAAATTCCTGGTACAATCAAGAAAAATTTTACGATTACTATTTCCGGCGGAGTTGATAATCCTGGTTATCACTATGGTGTATCAAGTAAGGACGATTGGAAAAGAGTATTAGAAGCACCAAGTCCATATGCTTGGATACAAACTCCGTATGTTAATTTCTTGATGCCAAAAATTTACATTAATAATGTAGTTGATCCAGATAATATTTTAGAATTTTGGTATAATGCTTCAATGTTGTCAAATTACGCTATGGGTTTAGACCAACTCAGTGGTAGAATTCGTCCGGTAAATATGATGTTTGATAGTTATATTCCTAATGGCGCGGCTTTAGCTTACCCAGGGATCTTTGCGGCAATTTGTCCAGCAGATTGGGCAACTATTTCATTAGACTATGAAAACATGCTTACTTCTGTCGGCTGTTGGGGCACCATTCATGAGATGAATCATTGTTTCCAATATCCAAAATCAGCAGGCTTTGACCGACCTTGGACTGTAGGGGACAATTTTATGGAAATTACTAATAATGTAATGAATGTCTTATCCTTTGTTACTTATACGGATATTGCTTCCTCACGTAATGATAATATTGATTCTGATACAGGATGGGCTAAAACAGTAGATCCTTTTTATAATTTATTAACCTTAAAAAAGACCTCAGAGCAAAAAAATGATTTTGAAGCTTTTGAAGGTAACAAACTTTATGGATATTTGGAGTTGATTCATAGTTTTGGTGCAGAAAATTTTATTCATTTTTTGCGCCAAATTGGGGGAGGAGAAGAGTCCGAGTATATAAATCCTGATCAAACAACTTCTGTAGGAAGCAGATTCACACGAACATACGATGGTTTTGCCTTAGTAGCAAGTAAATTTTTTAAGCGCAATATGATTGACTATTTTCAAGATTTATGGAAATTTACTTTAAGTCCGGAAACAGTTGAAGAAATCAATAATCTCAATTATGACAAGCATTTTACAATTCAAAATGTATACGCTATGGGAGAAAAAGGTATTGAAACAGGGCGCCCATATATCATGAATAGAGTAGGAGATTTTACTTTAGATTTAGAAGGTAAAACTGTTACGTCAGCAGAAGATTTTGAAATTGTTTCACTTACGAATATGACGAATGGTACATATTTTAAAACAAACGAGGGCCTTTACACTTTCTGTCCAAATGAAAATTATGACGATATGACTTTTGATCTTAACTATCAAGTCCATTTAAAAGATGATAGTAATGTATATGAGCGCACTTTAAAAGTACATTTTAAGTTTGCGGTTAATCAAAATGTAAATGCTATCGAATATCGTGTCAGTGACAAAAACAATACAGTTCAATCTGCAATTGAAAAATTTGCTAAACCAGAAAATATTGAAAAAGAATACATCACTAAAAGTTTAACAACTGATGTAACGAGTGGCATTAATCTTACATACTTTTCTACCAAGGCTTTATTTAATTGTTCGAAAGAAATTACTTTTATGATTTATGGTGATGATAAAACTCTTCTTAAAATAAATGGTCAAACAGCTTTTACTAATGAATATATGAGTGATTATTATGATTATAATCGGGCAAAAGAAATGACTGAGAATAAAATTACTGTGGAAGTTGAAGCCGATAGTCCGTTACTGATTGAAGCTTATTGCTTTAATACTGGTGGAGCGGGAAATATTCGCGTGCAATATAGTGAAGATAAAGTGAATTATGCAAATTTACAACCGAGAAATTGTTTGAGCGTGAATGCAAGCAAAGAAGTAATTGATAAATATATCGAAGATAGCAAAAATCTAAAGGTATATGATACTAAATTTGATTTGCAGGCTAACGCTTTAGATCGTTTTTACCAAAATGGATTAAATTTAACCACTAAATTAACTAAAGAAAATATAAAATGCGTTAAGCGTGATGGAACACCTGTTAGTGGCAATAATACGGATCATCTAATTGAAAACATTATTGATGGTAAAGATAACACTTGGTTTACGCCGAAATCTTCAGCTGGTTATCCACTTTATTTTGTTTTTGATTTTGGTAGTCAAACAGCAATTTCTAATGTTAATATTAAGTTTTACAATCAAGCAATGTATATTCCAACTCAATATAAATATTACATCGGCGAAGAAAAATCTGGTATAGTTGACTATAAGGAAATATATAGTTGTAACAATAGTGATTTAAAAGCATCATTTAACGATGAATTTCCATTAGTAAGTGGTAGATATTTTGTATTAGAAATAACCGAAGATGGTTATGATCATAATAATTTAACTAGCATTGTTGACATTTCTTTTTCACAATCATTAAAAACTAATGATAATGTTAATATTTATTCATCTTCTGAAGAGCAATTCGAATATTACAGAGAATGGAAAGATGTAAATGGCAGTTATATCAATGGCAGGGGAAAGGAAACCGAAAACGGTGAAGTAACTTTCTTGCTTGATGGTACAGACTTACTGCTTTATTGCTCAGGTGAACATAATGAAGATTCTTATATAATAATAGATGATTCGCGATATGAACTAAATTTAGATGGTGAAAATTCCTTAACCTTTATCGGTAACTTAGAGAATAAAATACATACAGTTAAACTTGTTGGAAAGGGAATTGTTTTTGATGCAGTTAAAACAACAGGAGAAATATTAGAGCAAACTGATTTAAATGAAACAGATGTTGTGGTAAAGAATTTTGTTTACGATCAAAATGAGCATACTCCGGAAATTATGGTAAATGGAGAAAAATTGATTGAAGGTGTCGATTATAAAATCTTGTCTTGTGATGAAGGTACTGATGTCGGAAATTACGAATTTAGTGTCGAAGGAATAGGTAAATATAAAGGCGTAATTAATAAAAATTTTGAAATAGAATCTAAAAAGCTTGATGACGGAGATATCAAAGTAAATGTTGAAAATCAAACTTATACAGGGCAAGAGATAAAACCAGAAGTAACTGTTAAAGTTGGCGGTGATCAACAAGAAACGACTTTAATAAAAGGTGTTGATTACGATGTCACATATTCAGACAATATTAAAGCAGGAACGGCAAAAGTAACAATCACATTCAAAGGTAATTATAGTGGCTCTAAAACTTTAGAATTTGAAATAGAATCTAAAAAACTTGATGATGGAGATATCAAAGTAAATGTTGAAAATCAAACTTATACAGGGCAAGAGATAAAACCAGAAGTAACTGTTAAAGTTGGCGGTGATCAACAAGAAACGACTTTAATAAAAGGTGTTGATTACGATGTCACATATTCAGACAATATTAAAGCAGGAACGGCAAAAGTAACAATCACATTCAAAGGTAATTATAGTGGCTCTAAAACTTTAGAATTTGAAATAGAATCTAAAAAGCTTGATGATGGAGATATCAAAGTAAATGTTGAAAATCAAACTTATACAGGACAAGAAGTAAAACCAGAATTAGATGTTAAAGTTACTATTGATCAAAAGGAGATGACTTTAACAGAAGGTGTTGATTACGATGTCACATATTCAAACAATACTAAAGTAGGAACGGCAAAAGTAACAATCACATTCAAAGGTAATTATAGTGGTGCTAAAACTTTAGAATTTGAAATAATTAAGAATTCTGGAGGATTGATAATTGCATTATGCGTAAGTGGGGTAGTCATTTCTGCTATGGGAATCGCAATTCCATTGATTTTAAAACGAAGAAAGAAGTAATCAAGTTTTAAATTATTGTTAAACTACAAGATTAAAAGGCGTATAAACTTTATACGCCTTTTGCTAGTTTTATAGAGAAAGATTGCTTAAATTTTAAAAATACCGCACCACAAAAACAATACTTTATTATGCAGAAATTATTAAGCGGTTTCAAATATTTTTTATTATTGAAATGGTATACTAATTATAGAAGGTGATTAGAATGGCAAAAGTAAAAATACTTTTATATGATGCAAAAAATTATGATCGGGAAGCGTTTGAAAAAGCACAAAAGAATTTTAAAAATGTTTCTTTGGACTATGTGGACTTTGAATTGTCAGCGCAAACAGTAGAATTAGCTAAGGAATATAATGCAGTATGTATTTTTGTTAATTGTCAATTAGACAAAGCAATTATCGATAAACTTCTTGAATTAAAAATCAAATTAGTTTTACTCCGTTGTGCCGGATATAATAATGTTGATGTCGAATATGCCAAAAGCGTTGGTCTAACTATTTTAAGAGTTCCAGCATATTCTCCTGAAGCTGTAGCAGAACATGCAATTACCCTTGCTTTGGCAGTAAATCGTCATATCCATAAAGCTTATATTAAAGTGAGAGAGAACAATTTTGCTTTGACAGGATTAACTGGCTTTAATTTACATGGAAAAATCGCCGGAATAATAGGTACAGGCAAAATTGGCACATGTATGTGTAGGATTTGCCATGGATTTGGCATGAAAGTCATTGCTTATGATTTATATCCTAATAAGGAATTGGATTTTGTGGAGTATGTGAGCTTAGAAAAATTATTTAAAAGTAGTGATCTTATATCCTTGCATTGCCCGGCAACTTTAGAAAATTATCACCTAATAAACAAAAGGACGATTGGCATAATGAAAGATGGTGTAATTTTAATCAACACTTCACGTGGCTTGTTAGTTGATACTGAAGATTTAATTGCGGGAATACGTAATAAAAAGTTTTTCGGTGTCGGCTTAGATGTCTATGAAGAAGAGGGACTTAATGTGTTTGAAAATCGTGAAGATGATATTTTGGAACATTCAACTACTTCCAGATTACTTTCATTTCCGAATGTAATAATTACCTCCCATCAAGCATTTTTAACCGAAGAGGCATTAGAAGCTATTGCAAATACTACCCTTGAAAATGCAGTTGCCTTTTTTAAAAATAAAATTGATGAAAAAAATATTGTAAATTAACATCTATAAATTTATTTAAAAAAATGCTTAGAATAATCTAAGCATTTTTTATTGCTGTGTCCAATATATTTTATTATGAAAAAATTAAGTGAAGCGAAGTTATATGAAAGAGTACGAATTGTTGAGTTAGAAAGTACTGGAAAGTATCGCATTCGTCAACTGGAAATGGGATTAATTCCTGGAACTATCGTGGAAATTGTCAAGATTTCACCATTGAGCGATCCTTACACAATATTTTTAAGAGGATATCAACTTACCATGCGAAAAAGTGAACTAGAGCAAATAAAGGTCGAGGAAATACATGAAGATAGCGTTAGTAGGTAACCAAAATAGCGGTAAATCATCACTATTTAATTTACTTTGTGGTGCAAAACAAAAAATAGGGAATTGGCCTGGTGTTACAATTGAAGAAAAAAAAGGAGTTATAAAAAATACTTCGCATGATTTAATAGATCTCCCCGGTATATATTCGTTAAACACATTTACTAAAGAAGAAGAAATAACTTCAAATTATCTTAAAAATACCAAATTAGATTTGATAATTAATGTGGTTGATGTTACCACTTTTGAAAGAAGCATGTATTTAACAACCCAACTGAAAGAACTAAAAATACCTATGATTTTAGTTTTGAATATGTGTGATTTGCTGGAAAAAGAAAATTTACTGATTAATTGCGATTTGCTTGAAAATATATTGGGTGTAAAAGTACTGAAAGTTTCAAGTAAAACAAAGATAGGTCTTAGTAATTTATTAAAAGAAATAGAAAAAAAAGAGTTTATTAATAGAGAAATAAAAATAGTGGATAGTACAGATTTGGAAACCAAAATCATTCAGCGATATAATTTCATTGAAAATCTCAGCAAAAAGGTGCTAAAACGCCAAAATAACTCCGTTGAAAATAAATTAGACAAGATATTATTAAATAAGTATTTTGGACTTCCTATTTTCTTCTTAATAATGGCTTTGATATATTTTCTTTCTACTGGTCCGGTTGGAAGTACTATTTCTTCCTATATGGAACTAATTATTAATAAATTTGACTTTTTGATAAGAAATTTACTTATATCTTTTCACGCTTCAAATTGGATTATATCTTTAACATGTGAAGGAATAATCGCAGGAGTTGGAGCAGTTGTTTCATTTTTGCCACAGCTATTTATATTGTTTTTGTGCATAAATTTTTTAGAAAACTCCGGTTATATGAATCGTATTACTATGCTTTTAGATCGGTTCTTTCATTGGCTTGGACTTAGTGGAAAGTCACTGATTCCTTTTATTGTAGGATCAGGTTGTTCAGTTCCTGCAATGATGGCAACACGGACGATCGAAAACGAAAAGGAAAGAGAAAAAACTTTAGCTTTGACTTCGTTTATTCCGTGTTCGGCAAAATTACCTTTAGTAGTTTTAGTTTCAAGTTTCTTTTTCAAGAAATATCGTAGCTTAATTGCAATTTCATTATATTTTTTAGCCATTTTGGTCATTATTTTTTTGGCGCTTTTTTTGAAAAAAAAGAAAAAAAATGTCTCATATTTTATATCTGAATTACCTAGATATCAAATACCAAGTTTAAGCGTTATTTTAAAAGATACCCTAAGTAAATGTATAGATTTTGTTAAAAGAGCAGGAAGTGTCATCTTATTTAGTTCCATCATAATTTGGTGCCTGTCTCATTTATCTCCTGCGTTTGAATTTGAAAATGACATAAAAAACTCCTTATTGGCGCATATCGGCAAAACGATATCTTTCGTTTTTGTTCCAATTTTAAAAGTTAACTCTTGGGAGGCTTCAATAAGTGCCTTACAAGGTATAATTGCTAAGGAGCAAGTGGTGGCTAGTATGGAAATTTTATCTGAAGGACAAGAAAATATATTTTTAAGTTCGGCATTTAATTTCTTTACCCCGTTAACCGCTTATAGCTTTTGCGTGTTTAACTTGTTTTCCTCTCCCTGTATAAATGCAATTGCCACTTTAAAACAAGAATTGAAAAGTAGAAAAAAAGCGATAAAAATAGTCTTTTTGCAAACGATTTTTGCGTATATATTGGCAGTTTTTATTAGTAATATTGGAGGTTTATTTTTATGATAGATTTTCTGTTTATCGGTTTTATTTTTCTATTGGCGTTTTTTTCCATAAGGAATAAGAAATGTTCTGAGTGTAAAAATTGCAAATATAAAAATAAATGTAAAAAATAATCTGGATATTATCTAGCATTAACATTTATATTTTTTTATAATAAAAAAGAGGTTATTATGAAAATAAAATTTATTAATGCACGTATTTTAACCCTTGATAATACATTTGAGATTATTCAAGGAGAATTAGTGGTCAAAGAAAATAAGATTACTTTTATCGGAACAAAAGCTCCCGAAGATAATTATAATCGTATAATTGATTGTAAGTATAATTTGTTAATGCCGGGTTTTAAGAATGCACACACACATTCTGCTATGACATTTTTAAGAAGTTATGCGGATGATTTACCACTTCATAAATGGTTATTCGAAAAAGTTTTTCCCTTAGAAGAAAAACTCACAAAAAATGATATTTATGGTTTAGCTAAACTTGCTATTGCTGAATACGTTTCAAGTGGTATCACAGCAAACTTTGACATGTATATGGAGCCACATCAAATTGCTAAAGCAAGTATGGATACCAGCTTCAGAACGGTAATTTTAGGATGCGTAAATAATTTTACAGAATCAATTAAAATTATGAGAGAAAACTATACTTCATTAAATAGCATTTCGGAGTTAATTTCCTATCGTTTAGGTTTTCATGCTGAATATACTACAGATGAATTTATTTTAAAGGAGCTATCAAAACTCGCTAACGAGCTACGGGAACCGGTCTTTACGCACTCTTCGGAAACGATTCAAGAGGTTGAGGACTGCAAAAAAAGACATAGCGGTCTAACACCTACGGAATATTTTGAAAAACTTGGACTTTATAATTATGGTGGTGGTGGTTACCATCTTGTCGAAATGTCCAAAAATGATCTTGAAATTTTTAAAAAGCACAATTTGTTTGCTATAACTTGCCCTGGCTCAAATACGAAACTTGCGAGTGGAATTGCTGATATAAAGGCTTTTCTTGACTACGATATCCCAGTTGCAATTGGAACGGACGGACCCGCGAGTAATAACGCTTTAGATATGTTTAGAGAGATGTTCTTGGTAACCGGCTTGCAAAAATTAAAACATCAAGATGCAAGTTGTTGTGATGCCAAAGATGTTTTATATATGGCAACGGTCAATGGTGCACGTGCAATGGGATTAAATAATAGTGATGTTTTGAGAGAAGGTAAATTTGCGGATCTTATTTTAGTGGATATGCATCAACCAAATATGCAACCAATTAATAATATTGTCAAAAACATTGTATATTCTGGCTCCAAATTAAATATTAAAATGACGATGGTCAATGGTAAAATTCTCTATGAAAATGGAATATATTATCTTGGAGAAGATATTGAAGAAATTTATAATAGAGCGAATGAAATAACAAATAAAATTAAAAAAGCGTAATTGTTAAGATTACGCTTTTGCATATTTGTTCAGGAATTCAGATAATTTTTTATCATGGACTTCAATGACACAATCTTTTTTAAATTGATTTTTTTGTGCCTGAATTGTATCTTCTTGATAAGTGGTCTGGAATTCATAACTTGTGTTCACTAATTCATCGAAGAAACTTTGAGTTACAATAAATTTGTATCTTACACCTTGCCCATTTTCTTCATGACCCGAAATTAATTCTTCTTGAAATGATTCATTAACGTAAACATCACTTCCTGATAGAATACCATCTTTATAGTATTGGAAGGTTGGAACAACTCCAAGGTCATAACCAAATTCCGAAGAAGTAGTATTAGATAATTGATATTTATCTTTGAAATTTTGCCAAAGTGTAGTATCAACCTGTGGATTTTCAGGTGTCGAATCTAAGGAATATCTTCGCCCTTTTATATCGCATTCAACTAGGAAAAAGGTCTTGTTTTTATTGCGTGCCATGTAATCATTGAGAAAATGTGTATTTAAATAACTACAATCTGGACAAGTTGAACGAGTAAAAAGAGTAACAAAAGTTTCTTTGTTTTTAATTTTTGTATCCAGTAATTCAGGGGATATGAAAAAGTAATTTGGTAGCAAAACATATTTTTCAAACATAGCATTAAATGAATCCTGAGAATCAAAATGTTTTTCATTTTTAGAATAAGGTACAATTTCTAATTTTATGCCAGCCTTATAAAATCCTAAAATAGGAGCAGTTGAACTAGCCATTTTTAACTGATCCAACGAAGATAAAGCGCTATAGGCAATGCGATAAATAGTTAAACCATAATTATTTATGTAATACTCTAATTTTTTATCGACTTCGGCACAGGTAAGACAACCGGGAGTGTAAACATAGACTACAAAATCTTTTCCTGCTTCTCGAAGATTATCTAATTGAGTGGTAGTAATGTTTTCAAAATGACCAGCGTTAAATTCAGTATCAAAACTACCAGTCAAAATGTTAATTTTATTGACCTCATCATTTCTACAAGATGTTAAATTAAAGCAACTTAAAAGAAAAACAGCAGTTAATAATTTAATGATTTTCTTCAACACAATCACCCCTTTATATATATAAAAAATTATAGCATAATTAAAAAAATAATATTAAAAAAATTATATAATTTATAAATTAAAATACTAAGTAAAAATGCGAGAGAAAAATAATAGAAAAACAACAAAAAAATTTCTTGAAAAAAATTTGTAAAAAAATTAGATAAAATTTTAATCAGTTTTTAGAAAAAATTCTCTTAAAATGAGTGCGATGCCATAGGGGTTTTTATCAATTTTTTATTTTGAAAAAAGCAACAAAAAAATTTTATTAAAAAAAGTGTTGATTTTTAGTATCATTTTTTGTATATTTTTTTTCGTAAAAAATCAACTACGAAAATTAAAAGAAATTGTAGTGTTTTAAATCTTAAAAATGAGGTGAATTTATGGAAGACAATGTTATTATTCGTTTAGACAACGTATGTAAGAAATTTGGCAATACATACGCAGTTGAAAATTTTAGCCTTTCAATTAACAAAGGCCAGTTTGTAACATTCTTAGGTCCTTCGGGGTGTGGAAAGACAACTACACTAAGAATGATCGCAGGTTTTGAGTTACCTACTTCCGGTAGTATAACTCTTAATGGTCAAGATATCACATTGATATCTCCGCATAAGCGTCCTGTAAATACCGTATTTCAACGCTATGCACTATTCCAGCATTTAGATGTTTATGATAACATCGCCTTTGGTTTAAGACTTAAGAGAGTTAAAGATGAAAAATCTGGAAAATTACGTAAACTAACAGCAAAAGAAATTGATGAAAAAGTACTTAATGCTTTAAAAATCGTTGATCTAGAAGAATATGAGGATCGTGATGTTACGACATTAAGTGGCGGTCAGCAACAACGTGTGGCAATTGCTCGTGCAATCGTCAACGAACCAGAAATATTATTATTAGATGAACCGTTAGGAGCACTTGATTTAAAGATGCGTAAAGATATGCAATTGGAATTGAAACAAATGCATAAAAAATTAGGCATAACATTTATCTACGTTACTCACGATCAAGAGGAAGCTTTGACGATGTCTGATTTAATTGTTGTGATGAAAGATGGTCAAATTCAACAAGTTGGCACACCAACTGAAATTTACAATGAACCAACCAATGCTTTTGTGGCGGATTTTATCGGTGAATCAAATATTTATAATGGTACATATCGCGGAGATAAAACTGTTCGATTCTTAAATCATAACTTTGATTGTGTTGATGATAATTTTGAAATAAATGAGAAAGTTGATGTTGTCATCCGTCCAGAAGATATAAAACTTGGCACTAAAGGCAAAGGTATGGTTGATGGCAAAATTGTTACAAAAGTCTTTAAGGGAATACATTATCAATATGTTTTTATGGTGGGAAAAAACGAAGTTGTTATTCAAGATACTAGAGATTTAGAAGTTGATAAAGAAGCAAGCATAAAAATTGAACCGGAAATGATTCACATAATGAAAAAAGAATTGACCGAGAATGTCTATCCGGATGTTTATATTGATAATAAAAACCGAGTTGTGATTGCCAAGACTCCTTTTGAATGTGATATAACTCAATTAGTGCCTAATGGCAGATTAGATGCCGATGGTTATTTAATAGATGCTAAAGGGAAAAAATATGATTTAAATGATGCGGATGTCATTGCTATGGTAGGTTTAAATGATATCGAAATTTGTGAAAATGAAGAAGATGGAATGGTGCCGGGAAATATTGTATCAGTAATTTATAAGGGTGATCATTATCAAGTTACAATTCGCACAGATGATGAAGAAGATTTTGTGGTTGATACAGAATACACTTATAATGAAACAGATCGAGTTTCTATAAATATTGCTAAAGATAAAATCTCTTTAAAAATTAAAGGAGATATTAGCAAATATGAAATTTAGATTTCAAAGAAAATATTTATCCATTCCTTATATACTATTCTTTATTTTATTTATAATTGTTCCCTTATTCTTAATTTTATTTTATGCATTTACAGACAAAGTTACTGGCAATATTTCATTTTCAAATCTTGTGAAATTCTTTTCAGATAGTACAAACTTAAATGTTTTGACAATATCTTTAACTTATGCCGTTATTAATACGATATTATGTTTGGTAATAAGCTATCCTATTGCTTATTTTTTGGCAGATCGCAATATAAATAAGTCAGCAGTTCTTGTCACATTATTTATTATGCCAATGTGGATTAACTTTGTAATACGTACTGGCGCAACTCGTGACCTCTTAACTTGGATTGGACTATCCGGTGGAACATATCCAGAAATTGCTACAATTATTGGTCTCGTTTATAATTACATACCTTTTACAATTTTACCTCTTTACACAACAATGCTAAAAATGGATCGTAATCAAATTGAGGCGAGTAGAGATTTAGGTGCAAATGGGTTTCAAACTTTTGTAAAGGTTATTATACCTATGACAATGCCTGGCATTGTTTCGGCAGCCACAATGGTCTTTATGCCAACATTATCTTCATATGTTATTTCGGATATTCTTTCTGAATATAACGTGGTTTTATTCGGAAGTTATATTGATTTATATTTCAATCAAAGTGATTGGCATTTTGGGTCATTCATGGCCTTTATAATGTTGCTTTTGATATTTATTAGTGTACTAATAACTCGTAAATTCTCGAAAGATGAAGAAGGGAAGGAGTCAATATGGTAAAAAAAGTTTTTGCTAAGTGCTTTATATATTTGATGCTCCTATTGATGTATCTTCCTGTTCTGGTTTTAGTTGTTTTTTCATTTACTGCGAGCACAAATGTTGGTACATGGACGGGGTTCTCTTTTAAACTATATTTTGATTTATTTAGAAATGAAGCCTTAATGTCTGCGGTTTGGAATACACTTTTAATTGCGTTAGCAAGTGCAGTTGTATCGACCATATTAGGTACATTAGGAGCCATTGGAACTTTTTATTCCAAGAAAAAAACTCGTAAACTAATTGAAACTATGAATCAACTTCCGGTTATCAATGCAGAAATTGTTATAGCTTTGTCTTTGGCCATTATGGTCATTGCAGTAGGAATAAGTTTTTCATTCTTTACTTTGTTAATTGGCCATGTTGTTTTAACAATCGCGTTCGTTTATTTAAATGTTAAGCCCAAATTAACGCAAATGGATCCCTTTGCTTATGAGGCTGCTTTAGATTTAGGTGCAAAGCCAAGATATGCTTTATACAAAATAGTGTTACCGGAAATATTACCTGGTATTTTATCTGGTTTTATGATTTCTTTTACTTTATCACTTGATGATTTTGTGATAACTCAATATTTAAAAGAACCATCATTTGAAACTATTTCAACCTATATTCAAAAAATAATTGCAAAGCATCCAATTCCCCCAGAAGTCAGAGCATTGACTACAATTATTTTTGTAATAGTTTTAGTAGTAGTTGTTGGGAATACAATTTACACAAATCGCCGTGCAAAAGCGGTGGTTTCACATCGCAAAAAAGGAGGATTTTAATGATGTATTTAATTACTAAAATCACTCTGGGTTTAGTTTGTGTTGGCCTTCTCAGTTCTAATGCTTCCTATAATTTAAAGCCAATAAATTCTAATAAAATTGAAGAAAAAGCAAAAAATGCAGATACCAAAGCGGATAATGAATTAGTAATTTATAACTGGGAAGATTATATTGATCCAGAATTAATCGATGAATTTGAAGAAGAATACAATTGTACAGTCAAATATTACACATTTGATACAAATGAAACGATGTACAACTTAGTTAAATTACAACCAGAAGGTACATATGATTTAATTAATGCTTCCGATTATATGCTTCAAAAAATGGTAAGAGAAGGAATGCTTGATACATTAAATGTTGAAGAAGAATGTCCGGAATACTATAAATATGCATCATCACAAATTACAGGTAAGTTGAAAATTATGCCTGTTGATGCGAATAATGATGGAGATTATGAAGGAAGTCTTTACGACTATGCAGCAGGCTATATGTGGGGAACTTTAGGCATTGTCTATGATCCAGAATGTTCAGAGACCATTGATGAAGATGTAAAATCCTGGAATATTTTTTGGGATTCAAAATATGAAGATCTTATTTCTATTAAAAATTCGATGCGGGATACGATAGTCGTGGGAGTAATGCACGCCTATGAAAATTTAGAAACTTTAAAAAATAGCAACGATCTTGATGAAAATGAGAAAATATTTATAAAAGCAATCGAAAAAGCTTCTGCAGATGCTAATGGAGACAAAAACGAGGCAGTGCAAAATGTTTTTGATTTATTGCTTCGCGAAAAAGAAAATTCCAAAGCAATTCTTGAAGGAATTAAGCGAGAATTGATTTCTTTAAAAGAAAATATTTTCGGCTTTGAAGTTGACTCCGGCAAAAATGATATAATAACTGGCAAAATAAAAATGAATCTTGCGTGGTCTGGTGATGCAATATTTTCGATAGATACTGCTTTAGATGAAGAAGATAAAGTGTTGAAATATTCTGTTCCAGAGTCTGGTAGTAATGTTTGGTATGATGGCTGGGCGCTTCCTAAAAAAGCCAATCGAGAGCTTGCTTGTGCATTTATAGATTTTATATCAAGGCCAGAAAATGCTAGCAGAAATATGGATTATATTGGCTACACTACATTTATTGGCTGCGATGAGGTTTTTGATTTAGTTTCAGAGTGGTATGGCGTTTCGGAATATAGTGAGTATAGTAATTATCATGGTGCTTATGCTTATATTGATGAAGATAATAGTGAAAATAGTTATACTTACGTTGATGAAAGTATTGTGAAATATGGCGGAAAGTACTATCGCGCTTCTACATTAACCGATAATACATATGAATTAAAAGATGAAGAAACAGATGAAATAATTAATGTATATTCAATCGTTGATGATTTTAGTCAAGAGCTTGATGAAAAGATATCTTTCAAAGGTATTTCTCCGGAAGATACAAATTATTGGGAAGAAATTGATGCTGAAGATGCTGGTATTAATGAAGAAATTGCTTATGATTTATCCTATATATTTGATAATCAAAACACCAAAAGAGAAAGTTATGTGATTTATCCATATGAAGGCTCTGAAAATGAATTGGAGGCACAATATCCTTCGGAAGAAATACTTTCTCGTTGTGCGATTATGAAAGATTTTGAGGATACGAACGATGCAGTCATTATTATGTGGGGGCAATTAAGAGCCTATACTAATATGTTGCCTTACTATATAATTCTTTCAGTTGTGGTTGGGGCGGCTTTGGTGTTAGGAGTTTGCATGGCGATAAAAAAGCGTAGTTCTATTAGAAATCGTCGTAAATCACTAAAATAATTTTTAAATTGGGGTAATTATTTAATAATTAATTACCTCTTTTTTAATATTTATATGACTAATTTATTATGCGAGCCATAGGTCGATATGATTAAGACTGATCTTGTTTCTTAATAAAAAAGATATAAGGAATAAGAGCGATAATAGTTAAAATAAGATGCTTATTAAAATAAGCATTAAATTGTCATTTTAAATATAGTCTGCATTAATATTTTGTAGGTTAAGGGAAGCCAAATAAGCGATTAAAGAAATAATAGACTAAAAATAAATAAAAGCTAATAGGAAATAAAAAACAAAGTGGTGTGAAGGGGAAATGTGTTCTCCTTCTATTTTTCGAGAAAATTTTAAATAATTATAAACCAGATAAATTACGTAAAGTATTTCTAAGAAGATGATTATTGAACTCAATATAACGATGATTTTCTTCGAATAACCAATCAGGAGATAAAGTAATAGAAGATTGATTATAATATTTTTCATTTAAATTGATATTAAGAGAAAGATTATTATGTTTGGCGTTAATGATGGTACAAAGCTTATCAAGAGATTTATTAGTAAAAGTATTTGGCTTTTTATCTAATCTAGAAGCAAAGTAATGAGAATTCATACATTCTTGCGAACAACCAAGATAATCATGATTATACCAATTTTTAAGAGAGTCAGGTTTATATCTAAGTAAGTATTTGAGATTAATAACATCAAGATCTTTTTGATTGATATTATGATTATTTAGATGACTTAAATAATCCGAAGAGAATGTTGGACTAAAAATATCATATTGAGTTAAACAAATACCAAATAGAGATTTAAAAGATTTTTTAACATGGAACTTATCAGGAACATAAGTAGATGAGCAACAAGTAATACGTTCAGGAGCATTTTGAATATAAGTAGCTAAATCACCAGATAAATAAATATGAGTATCAAGATTAACAGAATAAGATTGTTTCATCAAATATAGTCGCAGTATATAATCTTTTATTTTGAGATTGTTTTTGTTTATTTCTTATATGAAGATACTTTTCATCTATTTGAACGTGAATTGTATTATGAGGAGAGACATTCAGTTTAGGATTAACAAATGATAAATCAGTATTATGGAGAATATTAAATACAGTTACAGAGGATACAGAATAACCATCAGGAAGATTATCTATGCCTGCTTGTTCAAAAGATAAATGATCAAGAGATAATAATATTTTCTTTTTTAATTCTGAAGATAATCTAGAATATTTTGGAATATTTAATTTATAATCCAAAAGATATAAATGCTTATTAGAGTTTACAGTGAGATAATATCTTCGTTTAAAAGTTATTTTACCAATTGATGTAAGAATAGTTCTTGGTACTTTTTTAATAATAATTAAATCATCAGTATTTCTTGTTGCTGCGAGATTGTCATCAATCTTTTCTAGGATATAAGAGATATATTTTAAATTAGATTCTCTTGTTAAAATTATTAATTTTTGTAAAAGTTCTTCAAAGTTATGACCGTTTAATGTTATATTATTCATGGAAAGCTTCTCCTTTGGTTTTGTCGCTTAAAGTATAAGCTTTCCTTTTTTATTTTGTTACCTACATTTTCTTAATGCAATCAGCCGTGTTAAGTGACAAAGTTAATGCAACGAAATAAATAATTTTGATGAAAACATAGAAAAATAATTAATCTGTTGCAATA
>CANQQL010000020.1 GCA_947625975.1 uncultured Bacilli bacterium | reverse complement strand
CTCCGATATTTTAAAATTCTTTGACTTTGATTTTTAATTGTTCACTAGTTTTTGACTTAATCGACGGAAGTCAGGTAATATTTTAGCATTGCAAAAATTATTATCAACGAAAATTAATCACCGTGAGTAATAAAACTATTTTTAAAAGTTTCCTTGGTATATTTAGACATTGTCAACAATTAGTAGAAAGTTAGTATACAATTTTGTTTTTCAATTAGTTACAATAAATAAAAAGAAGGTATTATGCAATGGAACAAGTATCAAAGACAGGTTGGATTGAAATTATCTGTGGCCCAATGTTTGCCGGTAAATCAGAAGAATTAATTAGAAGAGTGAAGAGATTAGAGTATGCAAAAAAGAAGACTTTGGTTTTTAAGCCCAAAATTGATAATCGGTATTCGGAAGATGAAATAGTTTCTCATTCCAAGCTTCATACAAAGTCAATAAATATTGAGAAAGCTAAAGATATATACAAACATTTAAAAAATAATGAAAAAATTGATGCAATTGTTATTGATGAAGTACAATTTCTTGATGAAGAAATTGTGCAAATTTGTAGTGATTTAGCGGATAGAGGAATTCGCGTAATAATTGCCGGATTAGATATGGATTTTCGCGGAGAACCTTTTAAAAACGTTCCGGAATTGTTGGCAAAAGCGGAATATATCACTAAATTAACGGCTATTTGTGTAAAATGTGGTGCTCCGGCAACTATGACACAACGCATTGTAAATGGAGAACCGGCTAAAATTGATGATCCAATTGTAATAGTTGGAGCTAATGAATGTTATGAACCACGGTGTCGTCATTGTCATGAGATTAAAAAATAACAGATGAGGAGCCTATCCTTCATCTGTTATTTTATTTACAATATATAGAGATGTTACAATCTCAAATATTGGCGCATAGTATTTATTTAATGTCCAAATACTAATTCCTGCTAAATTGTATTCTTGAATAAGTTTGCTTTTGGCATATATGCTTCTTGCATCTGAAAAATATACAATATGCTCAACACCATCTTCTTTATATTTGAAAAATGGACTTTGTTGATACTCATCATATTGAATTACCGCATGCTTTTTCTTTGCAAACTCAGGCATTTCTCGATTTACGATTGATTTTGCCTTTGATTTGCCTTTGACATATGGCAATGTAAAATCGTAGCCATAATTCGGATAACCTAACATAATCTTTTGCTTTGGAATCATTGTAATTGCATACTCAATTACACGTTCAACTTCACGAATTGGTGATACTGCCATGGGTGGTCCATAAGTATATCCCCACTCATACGTCATCAAAATGACGTAATCGGCAATTTTTCCTATTCGTTCATAATCATGTGCTTCATACAATAACCCTTTTTGATTAGAAGAATATTTCGGTGCTAATGCTACAAATAAGAGAAATTTTCCTGCATTTTTCAATCCATCTTTGACTTTTTGCAAAAATTCCACATACAAATTAACATCAATTGGCAAAACATATTCGAAGTCTACTACTAAGCCGGTATAAGGTGTTTCTTTTAATTTGCTTACAATATCACGAATAAGTCTGTCTTGTTTTTCTGGACTTTTTAAAAGCATATCAGCCTGTTCCGAAGAAAAAGATCCTTTTTCGTTTTGGTTAGTTATTACCATAAGTGGACTTGATTCGTAATTTTCTGTTAAACGAACTAAACGATCATCTGCTATTTCATTTATATTGCCATTTTCATTATAACGATAGGCAAATATTGAAAGAAATGTTAAATCTGTCAAAGCATTTGCCACTTCTTCTGTGCTACTTGAACTATAGGCAAACCCATTTAACAAAATACGTTTTCGATCTTCTTCATTTGGTTCAACTACAAGTTTTTGACCTATTTTTAATTGATATGGAGGAGTTAAAGATGGATTTATATCTAGTAATTCTTGCAAAGGTATATTATATTTACGCGCTATTGAAGATAACGTATCGCCCTTTTGGACAATATAAATTGAATTTAAGTTTTGCAGGATAATTAAGGCTTCTCCCACGACTATTGTATTAGGATTAGATATATCGTTTATCTCAATTAACGTATTAACATCCATTCCAAATTTTCGTGCAATAGAATTTAGTGTATCGCCTGGTTTTACCACATAAATAAACATTTTATCACCCATTTATTTCTATGTAATCGCCTATAAAATTGTGCATTTAAAATTGCTTACATTGAAAATTAATGCAATTTATGTTAAATTACTAATATTATAGGAGTTGATGACAATGCCTGATGGGCCTTGGCCGTATATTATTATAATTTTATTATTGATATTTGGGAGTTTCTTTGCTGCAAGCGAAACAGCCTTTAGTTCTTGTAATCGTGTAAAACTACGAGTCCTTGCAGATGATGGAAATAAATTAGCGGCTGTTGCGGAAAAAATTGCCGAAAGTTTTGACAAATATCTTGTTGCAATCTTAATTGGTACGAACATTGTAAGTGTTCTTACCTCAATGTTTGCTACTTATATTTTTATGGGAATCATAAGCAACCATGATACAGCATCTGTTGTTGCTACCATAATAACAACTATAATCGTTTATATATTTGTAGAGTCCATTCCAAAATGTATTGCGCGTGCAAACGCTAATAAATTTGTGCTGTTTTCCGCACGTATTTTGCGAGTATTTTATTTTATTACATATCCGATTGGTTTAATTTTTGTCGGATTAAATAAATTATTTGAAAAAATTTTTAGAGTAAAAGATGCTCCTGAAATTACAGAAGATGATTTTACGAATGTAATTGAAGATATTGAAGATAAAGGAATAATTGAAGCAGAAGAATCAGACATTATTCAATCCGCACTAGATTTTGGAGAGACAAAAGTTCGTGAAGTTTTAACTCCTGTTGAAAAAATATTTGCTGTCGATATAGAAAAAATCGACAATAAATCATTAAATGAAATTATTATTAATACACCTTACACGCGAATTCCTGTTTATCGCAAAAATATTAATAATATCATTGGCATTTTACATGTAAAAAAATACCTTTCTTCTTATTTGAATAACAAAAAAACTTCTATTAGAGGCGTTTTAGCAAAACCTTATATTGTTAATGGTCAAATAACAATGGAAAAATTATTTGAAGGGTTTAAAAAACATAAAACACATATTGCAATTGTGCGAAATAAAAATCGCGAAACAATTGGTATGGTGACTATGGAAGATCTATTGGAAGAATTAGTCGGTGATGTTTCAGAAACTAATGACCTCATAAAAAAAGGAGGTAATAAATAATGATTATTTATTTTATTCTCCTTATAGTTTTAATTTTACTTTCGGCATTCTTTTCTATGAGTGAAATAGCGCTTAATTCTGTTAATGTGTTAAAACTTAAAAAAGCAAGTGAAAGTGGTGACAAAAAAGCTAAACGTGCTTTGAGAATTATCGATAATATTAATGAATCGGTATATACTATTTTGTTTGGTAATGACTTTGTAAACATTTTTTCAACCTCTCTTGCCACAATAGTTGGTAATGAGTTATTAAAAAATGTTACTAATAGTTCATACACCAATTTAATTATTTCTGTAGCAATGTTCATGTTAATATTAACATTTGGTGAAGTCATGCCGAAATCAATTGGCTTAAAATTCAACTATCAAATTACAAGATTAGTTTCTTTGCCATTAAAAATTTTTATTATAATTTTAAAACCCATTGTTTTTATTATTGACAAATTTGTAAATTTTGTCAGTAAACCTTTTATTAAAGAAGATAGTGAAGATGTGATAACTGATGATGAACTAATAGAAATGGTTGAAACCATTGAAGAAGAGGGAGTAATAAACGAAAAGCAAGGCGATTTGTTAAAGTCCGCAATTGAATTTACAGATACTACTGTTTATGAAATTATGACACCGCGAGTTGAAATTTTTGCCTTAGATATTAACGAGGATAATGAGGAAATTTATAAATCACCGGAATTCTCTATGTATTCTCGAATTCCTATTTATGAGGATTCTATTGATAATATTATTGGTGTAGTTACAGTCAAACAAGTTTTAAAATTATGCTTAAAGGGTGAAAAAATAGATTTGCGAACTTTAATGCGGGAGCCAATCTATGTTCATAAATCAAAGCAAATTTCTTCTATGCTGAAAGATTTCAAAAAAACAAAAAACCATATTGCGGTAATTATTGATGAATTTGGTGGTACAGAGGGTATTGTTACGATGGAAGATATCGTTGAAGAATTAGTGGGAGAAATTTGGGATGAAACAGATGAAATTGAAGAAGATTATCAACAGAAAAATGAAAATACTTACATTATTGATGGTTCAATGAATATCGATGATTTCTTTAGCTTGCTGGAAATTGAGGATGATATTGATTCAGAATATACCACGGTCAGTGGATTTTGTATTGAGCAATTAGAACGTTTTGCTAGAGTAGGAGATACTTTTGATTTCAAAAATTTAACGATAGAAATATTGGAAATTGAAGAATTTACGGTTGCAAAAATTAAAGTAACAGTCAATAAAAACGATGAAGATGAAGATAGTGATTAAAATTTGCAAACAAAAAGTTTTGATTAAAAAATACTAAAAAAGTTGTTACAATAAAAAAGGTGAAAGAAATGTTACCCTTAAGAGAAAATAAAAAATTAGTAGAAAGACCGGAAAATGAACCCAAAATGAATTTAAACAATCCGATTGATCGTAAAATAATTTTTACGCTTTTAATTGTGGCAGTGATTGTTCTTATCCTTGCTATTTTGGCTATCATTTTATTTTTAAATATCTGATTATGAAAAAAATTGATAAATACATTCTAGAAAAAATTAATTTATATACTAACAAAATTGTTGTTATTACTGGTGCCAACTCTGGCATAGGTTATGAGGCAATGAATGTTTTGGCATCTAAAAACGCTCATATTATTATGGCTTGTCGAAGTCTAGACAGAGCGAATAAAGCTAGAAATAAAGTGCTGGAAACTTTTCCTGATAGTAAAATTGATATTTTGGAATATGATCAGTCTTCCTTTTCTTCCATTGAAAAATTTATAAAAAATCTTCAAAACAATTATCCACACATTGATGCTTTAGTTTGTAATGCGGGCATCTTTCATCCGGCAATTGGTAAAAAAACAATTGATAACTTTCCACTTACTATAGGAACAAATTATTTGGGCCTCTTTTATCTAGTTGAAAAATTAAGAAAAGATTATCTAAAGCATACAAAGCTAATTCTTGTGTCTTCTATAGTTTATAAATATACAAAAATTAAAGATTATCAGTTTTTAAAAGAAGAAAATCACAAATCCTTTAAACAATATTGTGTGTCAAAACTTTGTATTGCGCGATATTTTGAATTTTTAAAAAATAACACTGATTTGCAAGTTTTTTTAATGCATCCGGGTATTTCTAATACCAATATTTTTACTTCACAAACTTCTTCTTACAAACAGTGGTTTAAAAATCTTGCGAATAAACTTTTGCCACTTTTTGTCCATGCACCAAAAAAGGCTGCTCTTGGCATATCGCTTTTAGTTGCTAATGATTATAGTAATCATACATTTCTTGGACCACGCGGTTTATTTGAAATATCCGGTTATCCAAAAATATTAAAGTTAAGAAAAAATGGTCGTATAGAATCTGAAGCTTTATATGAAAAAACCAAAAAAGTAATACAGGAAGGTGTTTATAATGCTTAGTGTAACAAATGTTTCTTTGCAATTTGGCGGTAGAACCTTGTTTAAAGATGTTAATCTTACATTTCAACCAGAAAATTGTTATGGTATTATAGGCGCAAATGGTGCTGGCAAATCTACCTTTTTAAAAATTTTATCCGGAGAGTTGGAACCAAGTACTGGCGAAGTGACAGTTTCGGATAAAGAACGTATGTCAGTTTTAAAACAAAATCAAAATGCTTACGATAAAGAGACTGTGGTAGATACTGTGATGTTGGGACATCCTCGGTTAGTGGAAATTCAAAGAAAAAAAGATACTCTTTACGCAAAACCAGACTTTAGTGAAGAAGATGGAATTTTAGCAGGTGAGTTAGAATTAGAATTTGCAGAATTAGATGGCTATGAAGCTGATGCAAATGCTAGGCAACTTTTAAATTCATTAGGCATTAGTAAGGAATATCAAGATAAATATATGTGCGAACTTGATTCTAAGCAAAAAGTTAAAGTTCTTTTGGCACAAGCTCTATTTGGTAACCCGGATATTTTGATTTTAGATGAACCTACAAATAATTTAGACGCCATTGCTACCAGATGGTTAGAGAACTTTTTATATAATTTTGAAAATACTGTGATAATTGTTTCTCATGATCGACATTTTTTAAATAAAGTATGTACACGTATTTTAGATGTAGATTATGGGAAGATACAGGTCTATATTGGCAACTACGACTTTTGGTATGAATCTTCCCAACTACTTTTAAAGCAACAAAAAGACCAAAATCAGAAAGCCGAAGCCAGAAAAAAAGAATTAGAGGAATTTATTGCTAGATTTTCAGCGAATGCCTCTAAATCAAAACAAGCAACTTCAAGAAAAAAAGAGTTAGAGAAAATTACGATTGAAGATTTAAAACCATCTTCACGCAAATATCCTTTTATTGATTTTAAATTTGAAAAAGAGTTAGGACAAGATATTTTATTTGTTAATAATTTGGGTAAAACCGGATTATTTTCCAATTTATCCTTTACACTAAAACGCGGTGATAAAGTAGCTTTTCTGTCCCCTAACAGTAATATTTTAAATGCTTTGTTTGAGATACTAGCAGGGGAAGATAAAGATTACGAGGGTTCATTTAAATATGGAATAACCATAATACCTACTTATATGCCTAATGATAACACCAAATATTTTGAGAATAATCAAGTGTCTTTAGTGGATTGGCTACGACCTTACTCCAGTGATCAACATGAAAGTTATTTACGTGGTTGGTTAGGGAGAATGTTATTTTCTGGTGAAGAGGCTCTTAAGCCGGTATCAGTATTATCTGGTGGAGAACGCGTTCGATGTATGATGGCTAAAACTATGCTAACTGCAGGAAATCTTTTAATTATGAATGAACCGACAAATCATTTGGATTTAGAAGCAATAACTGCTTTAAATAAAGGTTTAATTAACTATAAAGGTGTCTTACTGTTCTCCACTCACGATCACGAATTAATGCAAACTGTTGCGAATAGAATTATTTATATAGATAAAAATAATTTTTTTGATCGCGAAATGACTTATGATGAATATCTAGACTTAATGGGTAAATAATATGGCAAATGTACTATTAATTGAAAGCATTATAAATAAAGAAGATATAACATATAAACATCTGGAAATGCTAGATCTTTTAAAAACATTGGAAATTGTACCTTCATTTTTTGTTAAGCAAGAATTAAGTGAACCATTTGTTAGAACTTACATAGGCACTGGCAAAATTCACGAAATTTATGAATTAATAATAACGCATAATATTGATTTGGTTGTTTGCAATTTTGATTTGTCACCGGTGCAATATATGTCCTTAAAAGAGTTATTGAAAACAGCAATTTTAGATAGAACCGGAGTAATTTTACAAATTTTTTCACAAAAAGCTAAAAGCAAAGAGGCAAGATTACAAGCGGAAATTGCTAATTTAAGATATTTAAAATCTCGTTTGGTAAACAAAGAAGCAAATTATTCTCAAGTAACCAGTGGAGGTGGATTTAAAAACAAGGGTTCTGGTGAAAAACAAATTGATTTAGATCGAAACAAATATAAAACACTTTTAAAAAGAAAAGAACAGGAATTAAATGAACTTGTTGTTCAAAGAAAAAACAATCGCAAAAATCGGCTAAATTTGCCTGTTATGGCAATAGTGGGCTATACTAATGCCGGTAAATCCACTTTATTAAATCAGCTATTGAAAAAATCAAATACACGGGAAAGCAAAAAGGTTATTCAAGAAGATAAACTATTTGCAACTCTTGAAACCTCTACTCGGTTAATTGATATATATGAATATCCGTATTTTTTATTAACGGATACTGTTGGTTTTATTTCTGATTTGCCAACTTTTCTTATTGATGCTTTTAAATCGACTCTTGAAGAAATTGCTGATGCTGATTTATTAATTCATGTTATTGATGTGTCGAATCCAAATTTTAGGGAGCATATAAAAGTTACTTATTCTATTCTAAAAGAATTAAACTGTGAAAACATTCCAACTGTTTATTTATATAATAAAATAGATAAATGTAAATCTATACCATTTATACCAAAAAGAAACGAATTATTGGTATCGCTTAATGATTCTAATGATGCAAAGCAAATTTTAGACTTAATATTTAATGAAATTAAAGAAAAATGGGAATATTTAGAATTAGAAGTCCCATCTAGCAAAAATGTTTATATGATAAAAAAATATGGATATATTGATCATTTAGAAATGTTTGAAGATAAGTTTAAAATTAAGGGATATTTTCCCAGTTATCATATGAAATATATTAACTCTCTTTTAAATGATTGACATATAATGTAAATACTTTTTTTGTCATATCAATAAGACTTAAATGCTCACTATCAATGACAAAATCCACTTTATTTTTTATTTTCTCAGAAAAGTTTATTTTATCATGTGCAATTCTATCATTGGCGCTTTCGATAGAGTCCCCTCTTAAAAGCATCCTTTCAAAACGAGTTTTTTCATTTGCTTCAAGAAAGAAAGTCACAATGTGGGAGTTATGAAGATCTAAAAAGGCTTCCAATCCCGATTGATCGACGATTAAAACTTTGCTATCGCTAATTTCATCTTTTGATGACCCATAATAATTACCATTATAATATGTAGTTTCAACAAAATAATTTTCTGCTTTTAATTTGAGAAATTCTTCTTGTGTAACAAAATGATAATCGACATCTTTTGTTTCTGATTTCCTAATTGGCCTTGTAGTATGTGTGACCACTTTTTTAATTCCATATAAGATGTTTAAGAGTTTAGCCACTTCTGTTTTACCGCTTGCTGATGCACCAACTAAAATAATCATTGTTCTGCCTTCTTTCATTAGTACTAGTATAATAGCATTTTGGGAAGAAAAAAACCTTAAAAATTGTTTAATTTTCTCATGATTTAAAATATTTTAATTACGATTTTTTTACTGAGTTGACTATAAGTTATAATGGAGGATAAAAGAATGGAAACTAGAAATTGTATTCCTTTTAATGAACTTTATCGTCAAATAAAAGAAATTTTTGTGCAATTAAAAGGAATAAAGATAAGAAACTATCAAAATCCGGAAGAAATAAATATAGTTTTTAAAGAAGGTGAAGAAAGTTATTCTTATTTAAAAAATCATAGAACAGAGCAAAATAAAATTTTATTGAGTATTCATCAAGCATTATTTTCTTTAGATGAAGAGGATCGAAAATTAATTGTAAATGAATTTTATGAATCGCGACCTCTTTGGTGGATGGATTATTACTCTCGTAGTACTTATTACAGGAAGCAAAGAAAAGCAATGAGCCTTTTTCTTTATTTTTATAGGTACACTCTATGTTGAAAAAATCTTTGACTTTGGCCCTTGCACTTTTAAACTTATTGCCTTCTAGTAAACCAAATCGATTTAAAGATATTTTTATTACGCCGATTAGCGATAAACAATATATTAGTTTTAGCTTTATTGTTAACAATCCTTGTGATACGGAGTTTAAAATTTATGTAGAAACTCCGGGATGTCAAGATACCTATTTATATAGAAATAAAGTTTATATTTTATTGAACTTTTCAGATCAATTTTTATTGCCAAAAGAAATTATCTTTGATAATTCTTGTTTAATCTTTATGGCAAAGAGCAATACAAGTTCTTCATTCCTTAGATTTGATTTGAAAGTTCAAAATCCTTTATATAATTTAAATGAATATACAACTTTTACAATGGAAGACGCCTTGCAATATTTAGATGATAGAGAAACGATTCATTATGCTCAAGAAACACTTAATTTCAATAATTTAGCAAATAATTTAGTTTTAAGCAGGCCATTTTTACCTTTTTCGCATATTTCCATTACGCAAGAATCTAACTTTTATATGGACTATTTAACATTCGACGAAATAGTTATGCGAATATTGGATAAGGAAAATTTATTTTCGCTTTTTAAACACAAAAATAATTATGTGGATATTCGATTAGAGCTTGAAAAAATAGGCCAAAATTATAAGCTATCGCTATTAGATAAATTATATGTGCACAATGAAAAGTTATTGCTTTCTAGTCAGCCCAAAGAAGGCTTTGTTAGGACTAATTATATTTATTTGCCAAAAAATTGTACTAAACGTCTATTTAAAATTGAAATACAATTTAAAAATCTAGGAATCCAAAAAATAAATTGTAAGTATGACTATAATATTGAAATAAAGGAAAAATATTTTGGCAGTTGCTCCACTGCTAAACATTGTGTACAAATTGAAGAAAGCCTTAATTTGTCCGAAAAAAATAAGGTTGAGGTGTTTTTATGATTATTTATTTAACAGTTGTTTTAATGTTTTCCTTCACCATTATGAATTTTACAAATACAATTCTTTATAATTCGATTGATCAAAGATTTTATTCATCTTTAAAAAGTACTGCTGAAAATTCAATTGCGTACGATGGTGATATTTTGTATTTTGATAAATATATACTTAATCAAAAGATTAATAAACTACTTAAATACGAATTAATAGATATTGTTAGCAATAAATATTATCTATATATAAATTATTTTTATGGAGACGGCACAGTTTGCACGTATAGATGCAAAATGGTGAATATTAGATTAAAAGTCGTTATTTCTTCGACCGCAACATACGATAAAGCTTATTCGCTCACGATTGTATAAATTATGAATAATAACTTATTTGATTTTTTTTATAACTCCTTTTTAAATCCCCTTTTAAGTAATAAAGATATAACTGACATATATTACAATGGTGAAAATTTTTTTTATCAATCAAACACCAAAGGTCGAAAAAAAGCAGATATCAAGGTCAGTTCGGAATATATATATGATTTTATACGTCAAATTGCTAATATGTCAGAAAAATTATTTTCAATTTCAAATCCGATATTAGATGTTTCAATTAAAAATTTCAGATTAAACGCAGTTCACAATTCGATATGTAGGAAAAGTTATGAAAAAACCATTAGTTTTGCAATACGAAAGGCTACTAATTCCTACAATGTGTCGTCAATATTGAAATTTTTACCAAAGGATATTTTAGATTATTTTAAAAACTCTTTACTTTTAAAAAAGTCAATCGTAATTTGCGGTAATACGGGAAGCGGAAAAACCGAATTACAAAAATATTTTATTAGTCTAATGAAACATAATTCGCGACTTATTGTTATAGACAATGTAGAAGAATTATCGCTTTTACAGAGAACAAATTTAGATATTACGTTTTGGCAAGTAGATGAAAATAATAATCATATCGATCTTAAAGGTTTAATTGCAAATTCATTGCGCTTTAATCCTGATTGGACAATTATTGCAGAATCACGTGGAAAGGAAATGAATGCAATTTTAGGATCTGTATTAACCGGACATCCAATCATTTTAACAATGCACGCTACAAATTTAAATCTTTTACCATCAAGAATAATGCAAATGGTGTTACAAGATGAATCTTCTATACACAATACGGATATTTTAGAAAAAAACATCTTTGAAGCTTTTAATGTTGTTATACATTTGAATGTAAAAAGAGTGAATGGGAAAGTGGTTCGCTATATTGATGAAATAAGAGAACTGTATCCTAATAAAACATTTGCAACAATTTATAAGTACAAGGAGATGAAACAAATTTAAAATGATAGTTTGTTTATTTTGTAGTATTTTAATGTTTATTTTGATTTATTTGACTACCGGTATTTTTCTAAATAGTGCGATTGCGGGTATAGTAGTGTTTATTTATAGCTTGTTTTTTGCCAAAAAAATTATCAAAAACTATTTTGATAAGCAGCGTAATGTTTCGGAATGCACGAATTTTATTAATACACTAATTATTTCTCTAAGTATTAGTAATTCATTAGAAATGGCTTATAAAGATGCCATTACAAAAATATCAAAAAAACTTGATAAGTATATAAAGTCGTACGCTAAATCGCTTGATGTTTTAGAGAACATAAATTCTTTACGAGTTTATTTTAAGTCCAAAAACTATGATATATTTTTAAATATTTTAAAACTATATCTCAATAATGGAGGAAATATTTTGGAAATGTCTGTAAATCTTCAGCTTGAATTGCGACGAAAAGAAGAATTAATAAATTCTATAAAGCAAATTAATAATCGAAAGACATATGAGTTTTTTACACTGTGGGCATTCTGTCTTGCTATTTTATTATTTTGCAAATTAGGATTGAGTAATATATACGCAATGATGCAATCATATTATTTGTTTAATTATGAAATTTTATTTTTCTTTGGCTTTATGTTTTTTTCTTTTCATATTTTTATATGCAATATTTCAAATTCTCTTAAGAAGGTGATGCAATGATAAAACTAAAAAATAAAATCAACGTTTTAAATCTAAACTATAAGAAAGAATTAATAAAGATAATTTCTATCAGTTTGTTAATTATTATAGGAACTCTTTATTTTGCATATTCTTTAAAAAAGTTTTATTTAATTGTGATTGGTATATTTGCAATTGGTGTACAATTGGAGCTTTTCAGTTTTTCATATGATAAAAAAATTAGTATATTAAATAAACAAAATGAAACTGAATTTGTTGCTGTTTTAAACTACATAAAAACATATTTACATAATGGCTTTAATGTTTATAAATCTCTTGAAGAAACTATTCAATATGTCTCACCATGGATGCAAAATAAGTTAGGCACCTTAATCACGGAAATAGATAAAGATAAATCAATTGCCCCTTTTATAAATTTTGCTCATTCTTTTGAATCGTCAATTATAGAACAAGTGTTAATTGCTTTGTATTTAATGATTGAAAATGGGTCTAATGATGAATTTATCATAAGATTTACACCAATTTTTAATCAGCTGGAAAACGATAATAAGCACAAATTAATAAAGCAGATTGAAAGTAAATTTGATAGCTTAAATCTTTTGCCAGTTGTTGGCTCGGCAATAATTACATTATTAATTATTACCGGTGTAGTTGGATTAATAGGAGGTGCTTTAAATGGCCTCTAATCTATCGCATATTTTAGGATTGTTTTTAATAATACCTTTCATTCTTTTTTCCACAGATTTAATTGGTATTCAAGAGACATATACAGAATTAGAGAACATTGCAACTCAAGTATCATTTAAAATACAAAAAGCCGGATATGTAAGTCAAGAATTAATAGAAGAAACTAACAAATTATTTCATGCACATCTCGAGTGCGATACAAATTCAAAACATGAGTTTAGCGAAATGATTGATTTCTATTTATATAAATATTATGTAGGAAATTTTATCAATGGTGGTCAGACACTAGTAAAAATCAAACGTACAGTGTTAATAGGCTATATTGATTAGAAAGGAGAAAACATGGGAGAACTTAAAGGACAAATTTTAGGAATTTTGCTAGTTTTGATGGTTTTTGGCGGATTAGTCACAGCATATTCCGCGGTATTTAACAATGCACAAACAACTATAACAAGTCGTGCGAATAATTATATTAATTCCGAAACAATGCCAAATGGTTAGTGCAAAGGGGGATATAATCCCCCTTTGATTTGTTATTTACTTAAATAGCTTTTGTGCTATAATTATGAAAAAGAGGTAATGAAGATGAATAAATTAGATGAAATTAAAGAAATGTTTGCAAAAAAAGTTAAAGTAGATGTTTTAGATCCTGCAGTAGAGTTGAAATCACTTGGATTAGATTCACTAGATTTGGTTGAATTAATTATGGATATTGAAGAACAATATGCAATCGAATTCGATAATGAGGAATTAATGGAATTTAAAACAGTTGGAGATGTTTTGAGCGCAATTGAGAAAAAACTTTAATTAATTAATTATTTTTGTTGAAATTTGTTTTTTTCTATGATATTATTCTTTTTGCCTGATATATTCAGGTAATATATGGCATGCTTACTTAGCTCAGTCGGTAGAGCTATCGGCTGTTAACCGATCGGTCGTAGGTTCGAGTCCTACAGTAAGCGCCATTTTTATTGGCCTATTGGAGAAGTGGCTTAACTCACATGCCTTTCACGCATGCATTCATGGGTTCGAATCCCGTATAGGTCACCATTATGCTTAATTGCCGATTTTATCGGCCTTTTTTTTGCTTAGAAAATTTTATTTGAAAGGAAAAAATAAATAGAACTATCTATTAAATTTGTAAACGAAATTACCGTTAATTTTGTCGTAAACATCTTTAAGGGCAAAATCAGCATGGATACAATGGGGGAAAGTAAAGAAAAAGGCAGTCAATAAGACTGCCTTAATAACAATTAAGTTCACCGCAAGAACAGTTGTTTTTAAAACCTTGCAAGCGATCACACAGAATAAACCACCTAACCTTGTTTCTTTCCCTGTGTGAATGGTTAGTTTATCACTGTTTCTCCTGCGTATTTTTACGACTGCTCCATCAACGTTCCGTTATATCCTCGCCGGATAGGCACTTCGTTTTGCACTAAATCAGGTCTAAAGTCCTGCCATTTCACTTCGAATCCTCTCAGCCCTCGGGTTAATGCTTCCGCATTAATACCGCTTCAAACTCGTATAAATATAGGGACTGCTCACAATGTCGTGCTTTTCCTTTTAGTTTTACCTACGCACTTTTGTTTTTGCTATTTCTATCTTGATACTTCAGTTTAAGATTTTGTTTTAATCCTTGTGCACAGTTCATAAAGTTTTAATAAAACAATTTGCTTCTTCTTGTTTGGTTGCTTTAAAAGATTATTTTCATAACAAAGAGTATCATAAAAACTCTCATTTCTTGAATAAAAGAAATGAGAGTTTTATCATACTTATTATTTTTTTCTAAATTTGCTAATAGAATTAAAATCTAAATTTTTTAAATGCTCTTAATCCTTCAAATACTGCTTCTTCACCTAATTCATCTTCAATTCTTAATAATTGATTGTATTTGGCCATTCTATCAGTTCTTGAAGCTGAACCAGTCTTGATTTGGCCGGCATTTAAAGCAACCGCTAAATCGGCAATTGTAGTGTCCTCAGTTTCGCCTGATCTATGTGAAACCATACAAGTATAACCATTGACTTGCGCCATTCTGCAAGTATCTAAGGTTTCTGTTAGGGTACCTATTTGATTAACTTTAACTAACACAGAATTTGCAACACCACTTGTAATACCCTTTCTTAAGAATTCTTTATTCGTAACAAATAAATCATCGCCAACTAATTGGATTTTACTTCCTAATGTATCTGTTAATTTTTTCCAACCGGTCCAATCAGATTCAGCAAGGCCATCTTCAATTGTAATAATTGGATACTTTTCACACATTTCTTTATACCAAGTAATGAGTTCATCACTAGTTTTTACGCCTTGGCCAGATTTCTTCAAGTCATAAACACCTTTTTCAGCATCATAAAATTCACTAGAAGCGACATCCATTCCTAAGAAAATGTGTTTTCCTGGCTCGTAGCCTGCGTTTTTAATAGCTTCCATTATCAATTCTAATGGTTCAGTATTTCCTTCACGGCAAGAAGGAGCAAAACCACCTTCATCTCCAACTCCGGTTTCATAGCCTTTCTTCTTTAAAACAGAACGTAAAGCATGGAATGTTTCAACACCCGCTCTTAAAGCTTCTCTAAAAGTATCAAATCCTGCAGGAATGATAAAGAATTCTTGGAAATCAACAGTTGAATCTGCATGCGCACCTCCATTGATAACATTCATCATTGGTGTCGGTAAAACTTTAGCATTAACACCACCAATATATTTATAAAGAGGCATACCGAAACTTTCTGCTGCTGCTCTTGCACAGGCAAGAGATACGCCTAAAGTTGCATTAGCACCTAAATTCTTTTTAAAAGGTGTTCCATCTAATTCTAATAAAGTTCTATCAATCGTAACTTGATCATCTGCATATAATCCGATGATTTTTGGTGCAATAACTTCATTAACATTTTTTACAGCTTTGAGAACTCCTTTACCGCCAAATCTAGTTTTGTCACCATCTCTCAATTCCAATGCTTCACTTTCACCAGTAGAAGCACCACTTGGAACAATGGCTCTACCCATTGTACCATCTTCAAGATATACTTCGACTTCAACAGTTGGATTACCTCTTGAGTCGAGCACTTCACGTGCATAAACTGCTTCAATTTTTGTCATTTTAAATCTCCTTTTATATAACCTTTTTAATTATATATTAATTAAAAGTGATTGTTAAGAAAAATATAAATAAAGTGTATTCTTAATTTCTTTCTAAAAATGTAGAAAAAAATAATAAAAGCAAAATTATATTTATTTGACTAATTGTACATTATGTCGAATTCATTAATTATATATTATTACAATTGTTTCTAATGTTTCTAAAATATTCAAACACTTAAATGCTGAATGGTTCCGTTGAAATGACAATTTTTAAATGTTATAATTTAACTGAATTACAAGGAGATTAAGAGTAATGATAGATTATACAGAAGGTTCTGGGAAGCAGTACCACATAGGTGTCGGTAAGGATGATATCGGTGAATACGTAATTTTACCGGGCGACCCAAAAAGATGTGAGAAAATCGCCAAACATTTTGATAATGCAAAACTAGTTGGAGACTCACGGGAATTTGTAACTTATACAGGATATTTAGATGGTGTAAAAGTGTCCGTTACATCAACTGGTATTGGAGGACCATCTGCCTCTATTGCTTTGGAAGAATTAGTAGCATGTGGTGCTAAGACTTTTATTCGTGTTGGAACATGTGGCGGAATGGATCCTAAAATTATAGGCGGAGATATTGTTATTGCACAAGCTGCTGTAAGATTTGAAGGTACTTCTAAAGAATATGCTCCGATAGAATATCCTGCTATTGCAAATTTTGAGGTTGTAAACGCTTTAAAAAATGCTAGTGATAAATTAGGTGTTCAAAATTATGTGGGTGTCGTGCAATGTAAAGATTCTTTTTATGGACAACATCGCCCGGAGACATTACCTAATCATTTTGAATTAATAAATAAATGGGATGCTTGGTGTAGATTAGGTTGTCTTGCAAGCGAAATGGAGTCTGCGGCTTTATTTATTGTGGGAAGTTATTTACATGTTCGCGTTGGTTCTTGTTTCTTGGTGGTAGCAAATCAAGAAAGGGCAAAGTTAGGACTAGAAAATAAGCAGGTGCATGATACGGAAATAGCGATTAAAGTTGCGATTGAAGCGCTGCGAGATTTGATAAAAAAAGATTGCAATTCGATAAAAAAGCACTGATGTTTCAGTGCTTTTTAAATATTTGATTAGCAAAAATTTAAGAATTTTGGTAAAATAAAGCCAAGGAGGTATTAAGTTATGCTAAAAGTTGGAGATATTGTAGTGCACAAAAAACATGGAATATGCAGAATTTCGCAAATCTTGCAAATGTTAGATTTAGACTATTATCAATTAATTCCGCATTTTGATGAAAGTATGGCTATTTTTGTTCCAGTCATGAAAGAAAGCGAATTACTAAGATCAGTTTTAACCAAAGATGAAGCCGATAACTTAATATCTTATATGCGTGAAATTGATAAAGACCTTATTGAAGATACTAAAGAGCGAAGAGATGATTTTCATAAAAAGTTTTCAAGTGGCGACCTAAAAGATTTGGCATACATTTGTCGAAAATTATTTTTACTCAAAAAATCGAAAGAAAAAACAAATGCAAAATTTTGTTTAACTGATAGTACAATGTTTGAAAAAGCTAATAAGATGTTGCTTGATGAACTATCCATTGCCTATAATATTGATAGATCACAAATATTCGAATATGTCTCAAAATTAATCAATGAATAAGAATGGTAAATACCACTCTTATTTTTATATTATATAGAAATTACTTAATCCATGTTATAATATGAAAAATAAAATTGCAGAAAGGAAAGATTTGCTATGAAAAACGATTGGTATACTTTAGACAATGCGGCAAAAATTTTTCCTGCAGTATATAAACATAGCGATACAAATAGTTATCGTGTTTCTGTATTACTGAAAAAAGATGTAAATCCCGATACCTTACTTATAGCTACCAAGGATGCTTTAAAAAGATTTCCGTATCTTTGTGTAAAATTAAAAAAAGGCATCTTTTGGTATTATTTGGAACATAACTATAATGATCCTTTAATTGAGCAAGAGGATCCATTTCTATTTAATTCAGTTCGGCTTCATACAAAAGCCGGTTTTATGTTTTCTGTTACCTATTTTGGAAGAAGAATTAATTTAGAAATGTTTCATGCTTTAACTGATGGAACAGGAGCAAGCGAATTTCTAAAAACAATTACTTATTATTATTTGCTTCATTCAGGTATTAAAATTGAAAATGATGGAAGCATTCAGACCGAGGAAGTTGAAAAGTTGTCTGCGGAAAGTTTTGATGATTTTAATGGCAATTATGATGCTCATGTCGAAAAGTTAAAAAAAGAAGAAAAAGCATATCAAATAAAAGGGCGATTGTATAAAGACAACTGGACCGGACTAGTACAATTAATACTACCTGTCGACATTTTAAAAGACATTGCCCATAAATATCAAACAACTGTAACAGGATTTATGTCGGCAATTATTTTGTATGCTTTATATTTGAGTTATTTTAAAAATGTTAAGCAAAAAAACAACCTCAGGTTGTTTATTCCTATTAATGCGCGAAAATTTTTTGATTCATATTCTTTAAGAAACTTTATGCTATATATACGTACAACAGGAGAATTTCGTGACAAAGATTTAAGTTTTGAAAATGTTGTGGATTATGTAAGACATACATTAACGAATATTAATCGCGATATATTATTGCGTCAATTGGTATCAAATGTAAAAAATGAAAAAAATTTTTTTGTGAGAATAATGCCGTTATTTTTAAAAGATTTTATTATGCGTATTGCTTATAGAATGTTTGGGCAATATTCTAGTACAGTAAGTTTTTCGAACCTTGGTCTTCTTAAATTGCCCAAAGAGATGGAAAATTATATAGAACGTTTTGAATTTTTAATTGGCGTATCCAAAATGTCTCCAATTAATATTGGGGCTGTTTCTTATAATAATAACTTTGTTTTATCTTATGCTACAAAATATGTAGATCGACATATTATAAGAAAAATTGCAACTCTTCTTTCTGATGAAGGAATACCTGTAGAAGTTGAAGTTAATGATTTGGAGGTGGAATAAATGAAACATTGTCCTCACTGCAACGTGGATATAAATGCAAATCGCAAAAGATGCCCACTTTGCTATGGAATTCTTGTGGATGATCAAAATGATTTAACCTATCAAGCCCATCCGAATAAAATCATTAAAGAAAAGATGACTTTAACTACGAAACTTTTATTATTTGCTTCCTTAATTGCTATAGCTGCCTCAGTTTTTGCAAATATTGCTACTTTAAATAAAGATAATCCTCTTTATTGGTGTGTACTGGTAGTGGTGGGTATACCTTACATTTGGTTATCTATACGCTATGTCATTATTTCAAAAGGTAATGTTCCTACAAAAATTTTTATGGAATCAATAGCCACCATGTTTTTAATTATTCTTGTAGAAATTATCATAAAATTAGTTTCTGGGAAAATTGATGAATCTACCACAATGTGGTCAGTAAATTATGTGGTTCCCAGTATACTTGTGGCTGCAAGTATTGCCTTGCTTATTTTATCTAGTGTGTTAAAAAAATTTTATTGTGATTCAATTATGTATTTATTTGCCTTTTCCTTATTAGAGGCACTATATTTTTTACTTTTTAAAATATCTTCTTTTATTTCTGTATCTTGGATGGGTTATACTTGCGGAGGTGTCGCTATCGCTATTTTACTGGCTATGTTTATTTTTCATTTTGATGATACCAAAGAAGAATTTATAAAAAGGTTTCATATTTAAAAATACTTTTTCAAGACATAAGAAAAAACTTGAAAAAATATCATATTATGATATGATAGTTAATGCATCGAAGAGGTGAAAATTATGTTAATTGATGAGTTAAAAAAAGCAAGTATGGAAGCTTTAAAAAATAAAGATAAAGATGCACGTGCTGCTTTATCTGTTGTAATTAACAAATATAATCTTGCTTCGATTGAAATGAAGGCTAAGGGTAAACAAATAGCTGATAGTGATCTTATTGCCATCATTTCGAAAACTTTAAAAGAGTTAGCGGATGAAAAAGAAGGATATGCAAAGGTTAAACGTCTTGATCGTGTTGAAGGGATAACAATTCAAGAGAATACTTTGAAAGTTTATCTTCCAAAAATGTTATCGGAAGAAGAAATCAAAGAGGAAATACTTAAATTAGAAAATAAATCTCTTCCAACCATAATGCAACATTTTAAGGTGAATTTTGCTGGCAAAGTGGACATGAGTTTAGTCAGTAAAGTTGCACGTACTTTGTAAAGTACGTAAATTTAGGGGTTTAGTTAAATGGTATAACAATGGTCTCCAAAACCATTGTTGCGGGTTCGATTCCTGCAGCCCCTGCCATGAAAGAGAATTTCGTTTTATTATTAAAGTAATAGAACGATTTTTTTTTGATATTTTGTTTTCATAACTTTTATAAAATTTGAAATATTTCAATAGTAAAGTTTTTGCGAAAGTCATGAAGTTTTGACTTGTACTGATGAAAAAAATTGCCATAAATCAATAAAATAATTATGAAAATTTTTTGTTAGTATAAATGAATTTGTTTTATATGAATTACTATTATGCTAAAATTATATATATTGTTTTGGTGATATAATCTGGCGCTAAGATGTTGAACAATTTTTAGATCACCCTTGCAATAATTTAATGCATTGAACGAAAATCATGCATTTTAAATTTGATGAATTAAAAATAAGAATTGCAAAAGAATTTTTTGATTATTTCATTAAGTTTTATGTAAGTAGTTTATAAATTTAAATTCAGTAAGTATGTTTCAAAAAATAAATTCGCTTTTTTGGCGAGTGGGTTCGCGACATCGGTTATTGAATAATTCGCTAAAAAGTTGTATTAATTTATTTGAAGGAAGTGGATATATATATGACATTTGGAGAAAGAATACGAAAGTTAAGGGTTGAAGCCAATCTTACACAAAAAGATTTAGCAGATAAATTAAATGTTACTTATCAAACTGTAAGCAAATGGGAAACAGATATAAATGAACCGGATTTATCTACTTTAAAAGAATTAGCTAAAATTTTAAATTGCTCCGTGGAATATTTGCTTAGTGATGAAGAAGAAGCTAAAGAGAAACCTATAGAAGAATCTAATGTTGGGGAAGAAATTAAAGAAGAAACGAAAGAAACTTTAGAAGACACTAGTGTTTCTGAGACAAATGAAAGTATGAAAGCAATTGTTGTTTGCAAGCATTGTGGAAAAGAATTATCTGAAGAAGATAAAATTCACCATATTGAAACTACTTCGCCAACAGGTTTAAAAGAAGAAGCAAATATTTGTGATGCTTGTTTTACTAAAAGCAAGAACAAGCAGTCGCAACATGTTAAAGAAGAAAAAAAGTCAAAGCATAAAAATATTTTTGTGCAGATAGCTAGCAGAAAAGATCGAAAGCCATTAATTTGGTCTATCATACTTTGTATTACTGCATTCATAGCTACATTAGTCATATGCATAATGAATTATGACTCTTTAGGAATTTGGCTTACTATAGGATTACCATTTATTGTTAGTTATTGCGTAATATCCGAATTATATTGTATCTTTTCCGCATCTTGGATTAGCGAGGTATTTAGCGAAGTTGCCTCTTGGTCCATTAGGTTTCCTGGTATAATTTTCTCGTTAGATTGGGATGGATTAAAATTTTTGATAATCATGAAAATTATATTTTGGGTGCTTGGGGCTATTATTGGTATATGTACTTTTATATTAGCGTTAATTATATCGACCATACTATCAATATTTACCTTTATACCATTACTTATTTATAATAAAAAGCATTATATTTAATATAAGAAAAAGCAATTTGATTTTGCAGATTAGCAGAGATGAATTTATCTCTGCTTTTTTACTAAATATCATTCAATTATGATATACTTTTAATGGAGATGATTTTATGTCTATTGTTGAAGTAAAAAGTATTAGTAAAATGTATAAATTATCTGCAAAACAAAGAAAAATTAACAAAACCAAAGATAAATACTTAATTGCTGTAAAAAATTTATCTTTTGAAATAGCAAAAGGTGAAATTTTTGGCTTGTTAGGTCCGAATGGAGCAGGCAAAACCACGACTCTAAGAATTATGTCTACCTTAATAAAAAAAGATTCAGGAGAAGTAATTATTAATGGACATTCAGTTACAAGTGAACCAGGACAAGTAAGAAAAGATATTGGTTTTTTAACAAGTGAATTAAAATTAGAAAACTATTTTACTCCAAACTATTTGTTTAATTTTTTTTCTGATTTACATAATGTTGATGTTGAAACAAGAAACAAGCGAAAAAAGGAACTTTTTGAATATTTTGGTATTGATAAGTATGCTGAAATTAAAGTTGGTGAGCTTTCAACCGGTATGAAACAAAAATTGTCATTAGTTATTTCTATTGTTCATGATCCAGAAATCATAATTTTTGATGAGCCGACGAATGGCTTAGATGTAATTACGGCAAAAAAAGTAATAAATTTTTTACTACACCTTAAAGAAAAAGGTAAAACAATAATAATTTCTACCCATATCTTTTCTTTGGTTGAAAAAATATGTGATCGTGTCGGGATTATTATAAATGGCGAAATGGCCAAAGTTGGTAAAGTAAAAGAAATGACTATAGACAAAAATTTGGAAGATGCATTCTTTGATTTATATGTTGAAAAAGTAGGTGAAGACAATGCATAATATTTGGACGATTATAAAAAAAGAATTAAAAAGATTTTTTACAGATTATAGGATTTTAATATCGCTATTTTTACCGGGTGTTCTTATCTTTTTTATTTATTCATTTATGGGTAATATAATAAATAATAGTGTAACTACTTCGAATGATTATATTTATGAAATTTATGTTAAAAATTTAAATGATGCTGGTCCAGAATTAAAAAGCTGTTTAACATTAGAAAACGAGCAATTTAAAATTAAATTGGTAGAGTTTGAAAAGCAAACTAATACTTTTGAGCAAGTTAAAAATGATATTAAGGCAGAAAAAGTAGATTTATTCGTAATCTTTGAAAAAAATTTTTATGAAAACGTGCAAAATTATCTCCCAGAAACCGGAAAAAACGCTCCAAATATTGAAATTTATTATAATTCCATTAATAATGCATCCCAGGATGCTTATCTATATTTTGTTAACTTATTTAATGAATTTGAATCTGCAATTGCCAACAAATTTGATATTAATAGAGAATTAGATATGGATTATGATTTAGCAACAGAGGAACAGACAACAATAATGGTATTGACATCAGTTTTGCCATTTTTACTGATAGTCTTTTTATTCACTGCGAGTATGGCTATAACACCCGACACTATCGCGGGTGAAAAGGAACGAGGAACGATAGCAACACTTTTAGTTACTCCAATGAAGAGAAGCGAATTAGCATTAGGTAAAATTATAGCTATATCGATTGCAGCGTTATCAAGTTCTTTTGTATCATTTTTAGGAATAATCCTATCTCTTCCAAAACTGATGTCAACAATTAATGTTGATTTATCAATTTATGGCTTTGATACATATTTAGCATTATTTGGGGTAATTGTGATAACGGAGCTGTTATTTGTAGCAATAATTTCTTTAATCTCTTCGATTGCAAGAAGTGTGAAAGAGGCATCCGGATTTTGTTCGGCAGTTATGATTTTAGTAATGCTTCTAGGCATGACAACAATGTTAGGAGTTTCGAACTCAAGCGTCTTAAGCTATTTTATTCCTGCCTATAATTCAATACAGTGTTTAAATGAGATTCTGTCACTTTCCTTTAACCCGCTTCATTTTTTAATAACTATAATTGCCAATATAATTTATGTATTGCTTGGAGTTTTATTGATTGCTAAAGTTTTTAATTCTGAAAAAATGCTTAATTAAAATTTTAACTTCAAAAATTAAAAAACATTTTTGAAATAAAGAAATAACTTCAAAAATTAGGGCAAAA
>CANQQL010000019.1 GCA_947625975.1 uncultured Bacilli bacterium | reverse complement strand
TCGAGTATATTCTCGATGCTGATTTGTTTTTTGATTGATGTAACACTATATTTTAGGGTTCCTGCCTAAAGTCAGGTTTTATAATTAATAACAACGATATATTCATTCTAATCTTGATTGTCAAAAAATTTAAAGAACAATCTTCTTTAATCATAAGCTTTTAATTTTTATGAACACATGAAGTTTTTTTCAAACATATTGTTCAGTCTTAAATTGTGCATTATACAAATTAAAGTATTTCTTTTTCATTTTCAGTAATTCTTCATGCGTTCCTATTTCTTTAATTTCTCCATCTTCAACATAGGCAATTACCGTGGCGTTTCTTATTGTTGAAAGTCGATGTGCCACAACAATTGTTGTGCGCCCTTTTGCAAGGACATCTAAAGATTTTTGTATTGCCATTTCCGTTGCATTATCTAAGGCTGATGTTGCTTCATCAAGAATTAAAAGGGAAGGATCTTTTAAGAATACTCTTGCAATAGAAATTCTTTGCTTTTGTCCCCCTGATAATTTTACGCCACGTTCCCCTACAATGGTTTCTAATCCTTTAGGAAGAGATAATATGTAATCATATAAACCGGCATTCTTACATGCCTCAATAAGCTCTTCATCTGTCGCATCTAGTTTCCCATATAAAATATTATCTCGAATTGAGCCATTAAAAAGGAAGACATCTTGTTGCACTATTCCAATGTTTTCGCGTAAGGACAAAATATTAATATCTTTTATATTATTGCCATCAATATAAATATTTCCCTCATTAATGCGGTAAAAAGCGGGTATTATGTGGCAAATTGTAGTTTTGCCACCTCCAGATGGTCCTACAAGAGCTAATATTGTTCCGGCTTTTATATTAAGATTTACATTGTGAAGAATCTCATCAGAAGCATTATAATTAAACGAAACATTTTCTAATTTTATATCACCCTTTATTTTACTTAAAGGAATACCATTTAAATTCAGATCTTCTTCTTTTTTATCCATTATTTCGATAAATCTTTGAAAGCCGGTAATACCATCTTGGAGCTGTTCAATAAATCTAATTAAAGTATTCACAGGATTAAGAAAAAGTGACAATGAAACTACAAAAGTGGTAAAATCGACATCAGAAATTTTGCCATTTATTAGAAATAGACCTCCTGCAACAATGACAATTACATTAAATAAGTCCGTTACAAATTCCGTTGTCGACATAAATTGCCCCATATATTTAAAGACATGTGAACGCGCTTTTTTAAACTCTTCGTTGCTTACTTCAAATTTTTCCAGTTCTTTTTCCGAATTATTAAAAGCCTTTGTCACGCGTATACCGGTTATGCTACTTTCGACAGATGCATTAATCTTTGCAATTCCTTCTCTTGATGCTTTAAAAGCATTAATCATTCTTTTTCTTAATATAACAGAAATAAAAACTAATATAGGCACGCATAAAAAAATAATTAAGGTTAAAGGAAGATTAACAAAAACTCCCAAATAAATAAAAGAGCCAATAATAGAGACACCGCAAATAAAGAAATTTTCCGGTCCATGATGCGCCAATTCCGAGACATCCATTAAATCCACTGTCAATCTAGACATTATCTTTCCTGATTCATTTTCATCATAAAATGTGTATGGAAGTTTCTGTAATTTTTTAAATAAATCACTGCGCATTTGTGCCTGCATATCCACGCCTATAACGTGTCCATAATATTGAACAAAAAAGCGCAATAACATCCTAATAGCGTAAATGGCTAACAATCCAATTCCTGCTATCACAATAGCAGTTATATCCGCATCGGGAATATATTTATTTAGTAACTGTCTTGTTAAAATGGGATATCCAAGCCCAATAAGCGCAATAAAGAAAGATGCTAGCATATCTAACGTAAACATTAATTTATGATTTTTATAATAATAAATAAATCTTTTTAACATAGCTTTCACCAACATATTTAATATAAAACATTCTTGTAGAAAAAAACAAGTTTAATACACTTTATTAAATAATTTTTAATTTTCTTTTTTTAAATGATTTATTTTTTTGTTTTAATTATTATTTTTTACCATACTTTCGTATATAGTTACAAGTTTTTGCGCTTGATAAGTTATATCAAATTTTTCAGTTTGCACTCCTTCTAAGTGGGAAGAATCACAAAGCTTTAATATTTCTTTAGCCCAATATTCTGGAGTTTGCTTAATTGACAGAAATTTCACATTGCCATTTATCTTTACTTCTTTTGTAATAGTATCTGATAAAAAGCAATTTAATCCGTTAATTTGAGCCTCCACACCTACAACCGGCAAGCCCTCGTATAAACTAGGTAAAACAAAACAATCCATACATTGATAAAATTTTTCCGGACTAGTTGTTGTATTGATAAATAAAACTTTTTCCTTTAGACCAAGCTTGTTTACTTTGTATTTAATTTTGTCTTGTAATGGTCCTACGCCAATTAATAATAATACGGCATTTTTCTTCTCTTTTTGAAGTTGATTAAATATATCAATTAAATAAATATGATTTTTTTGTGGCATAAATCTACCAATATGCCCTACTACAAATTTATAATCTAAGTTAAGTTCTTTTCTTGTTAAGCTCCTAATGTCTTCATTATATTGGAATCTCTTTATATCTATAGCATTATTTAATATGGTTAGTTTTTTAGAGCTAACAATTTTTTTTCCAAATAACCATTTTGCCGCATATCCCGAACAAGCAAAATAATGGGTCGCATATATTTTAGAAAAAGGTCTCAGCAAGTTTTTAATACTACTTTTCCAAAATTCTCGTTTATTACTTGCTGAATGCGAATGTGCAATTCTAATCTTAACTCCAGCTTTCTTTGCTGCTCTTAAAGTTAAAACGCTTAAACTATTCATATTGGCATGAACAATATCATATTGATTGTCTTTAAATATCTTTGTTAACACTTTCATATATCGAAAAGGATCTCTATATGAAGGTATAATTAAGATTCTCCCCCCTAATGCTTCTATTTCTTTTTTATTTACAATTTTAGATGGGCTCTCAACTAAGAAATCGAACTGAACTTTGCTTCGATCAATATGCTTATAATAATTCATAATAACTGATTCTACACCGCCACATCCTGTAATTCCAATTACTTGGGCAATATGTATAGTACGATTTTCTACTTTAGAATTATTATCTACCATTCTGTCATTTCCCTTTAATAAATATATTTTTATCTTTATTATAATAAAATATTTTTAAGCATAGTGCTAAGTGTTAATTTTTCTTATTTTATTACAAAACAGACTAAGCCATTTAATTTGTTTTAAATAGCAATACTAAGCTGAAATTTTTTCTTTTGTTTTTATTTCGTCTATAGATATATCAATAACCTTTGCTTTTTTGGGACCAATTTCCAATTTTTTACCAAAGTGATTTAAAAATTCTTCGATAGGTAAATCATTAGAAACACCTCGTGCAGAGTTTTTATCTAATATGGCTTTTAGTGTCCAAAATATTATTTTAATGTCCAAAAGTAAGCTATATTTTTTTATATATAATAAATCCCATCTGAGTTTGTCTCGATAATTTGTATCGTAATTGCCACGTGCTTGTGCTAATCCGGCAATACCCGCTTTCACATTCATACGATATTTATAGGATGATGTTTCTCTTAAAAATTCATCTACAAAGATTCTTCTTTCCGGTCTCGGGCCAATAAAACTCATTTCGCCTTTTAAAACATTCCACAATTGTGGTAATTCATCTATTCTAGTAGCACGAATAATTTTACCAAATTTCGTTATACGCTTATCATTTGAACTTGCAAGTACCGCACCGGTATCTTTTTCTGCATCAATTATCATTGTGCGAAATTTATATAGCATAAAAGGCTTATTATCTTTAGTTATTCTTTCTTGAGCAAATATTGGTGAACCACCATCTTGACATTTAATAATTATAGCAGTTATTAACATAAGAGGCCAAAAGATTAACAAACCAACGATTGAACAAAAGATATCAAAAAATCTTTTAATAAATCGTTGTCCTAACGTTAAATGAAAACTTGAAATCTCCAACGTAACAACATCATCAACTTCACCTTCTAATGAATCTAAAATGCCTATTTCATAGATTTGAGGAACAATATGTATATCAATATCTTTTTTTGCGGCACAATACATTATCATTTTACTTTTATTATATTCCGTAAGATCACATGTCAAATAAATATCGTCACATTGCTTAATTTCAGTATAAATATCATCACCTAATAAACCATCTTCTTCAAAAAATAGAAATGCAACGTTGCGATATTTTTTATTCTCTATAAAAAATTTTTTTGCCAATTGCTCGGCTTGCTCACGTGGACCGACAATGCCAATATTTCTCTTTTTTCGAAAATAAATTGCACGAATAATTAATCGCGTAATACTAAGCATACAAATGAATAAAATTGATTCTAAGAGCAAATACCAGCCCACCGATTTATCAAACAAAGATAAAACAAAATAGGAAAGCAAGTTTATAATTGCAGTCGTAAATATGCTCCTTTTCATTCCATCAAAAAAGCCACGTTTTAAAATTGATGTTTTAAACAAAGAATCCAATAGTAAAATAAAAAATGTATTAAATAAAGTAATTAGAATAACTATCCACCAATCAATCTCATTAAATAGTGGCACATCTTGAAAAAATATAAAATGCGTAATAAAGTATCCACTTAAAAAACTCAATAAAGACAAGCAAAAAAAGCAAATAGTTTCTAATATTTGAAATTTTGCTTTCCTAGTAAGAGAAAGTTTTCGTTTCATTTTAATGCACAACCCTTCTAGTTATCGAGATAATAATAGCAATTTTACCATATCAAATCAATATTTTTATATGGTAAATATTTCCTAGTAAAAAATCATAAAAAAAATATCATATAATAATGATATTTCTTTATACACTAATATGCACAATTATTATTTTGTTGAATTATAATTATCATTTAACTAATTAAAAACTCACCTGGTTCAACTTTACGTTAGCTAATCTCAATTGCACTTGAATCAATAGCATTCGCAAGTCATCTTTTTCATTTCCTTTTGCAATTCTTTCATTTTGCAATGTTGTATTTTTTCCGATTTAGATTAACAGATGTAAATTTACAAACAAATTTTTAATTTAGAAAAAAATCATAAAGTCATAAACTTATTGCAGTATTTTTATAAGTCTAAAATAAAAATTATAATTCTAGCTTAATAAGTTTATATGTTTTGAATTGAAGTCTAATAAAACTTAAGTTATTATTATTAAAGATTATCATGATCTATTGGAGGTTTTTATTATGAAAGATTTTGATCAACTTTGTAAAGAATTTGAAAAAATGGATGAAATAACATATTCTGTCATCCTCTTAGAAAAAGCTAAGACTGTTCTTCCGGCATTAAGTGCATTAACTAATGATGGCATAGATGGTGTTACATTATTTGCTACGTTTATTTTGGGCGCAATAGTGGCCGACAATAATCTGTCAAAAGCAGAATACGCCATTACCTTACCATTGTTTAAAGTATTTTTTGGAGAAAACATTAATTATGAAAGTTGTGGCCAAAATGTTAAAAAAATGCGTAGCGAAAATAAAGAACTTACAAAACTTACTGATGCTATGGTTGATATGATTGGAGAATTATCTGAAGATTTAAAAGCAGATATTATCTTAATTTGTTTGATGATTTGTGCCATTGATGGAAAAGTTTCAGCAAAAGAAAAACGTTGGATTAAAAAATTAATTAAATAATGAAAAAATGATGCTTTAATAAAGGCATCATTTTTTGTGAAATTTTGACTAGGATACACTAGTAATAGTTCCATTAACGGAATAGGAATTAATATTACGATAAGGCTGATTTGGCAACAGACTTGTTAAAATAGTTTCACCGTTATTATAATTTAAAGTGTAAGTTTGATTTGAATAAGTACCGGTTATGGTACTTTTTGTTACGCCATTAGAACATACTGGATTCTTTTCAGAAGAACCAAATAGAATCAGAGATCCGCCAGATAATGAAATATTACCATCCGTATCAAGAGCCGCAGACATATTACTATTTGGACCACAAGCAATCATAATTCCACCCGTTTGTGTGTAGTTTCCATTGGAATCAATACAATCTGTATCACCGCTTAGTGATACAGCTGCAAAAGTATATCCACCGCTAATTGTTATTAAGGCACTGAGTTTTGCTGTGTTTGTGCCATTGCCAGCATTTATAGCATCATTGGTGGCATATACGTTATTTTCTCCTCCAGTAATATAAATTTGATTACCTTCAAAAGCTTCATAAGAAGATTCAACTATATTTGTACCGCCGGAAATTCTTAAATAACGATCAGCATGAAAACCATCATCTGCAGCATAAACAGTAGTTTTGCCACCGGTTATATTCAAATCTCCAACACCAATCTCGCCATTCTCTAAAATCGTACCATAGTTCGCATGAATGCCATCATCATAAGCTTTTATATAGGTTGTTCCACCTGAAATATTGACACTATTATTAGCCTTGATTCCTTTTGCAGATGAGTCCGATTTATTGACATTACCTTGGTCACCAAATCCCGGTCCACTATGACCGCCTTGATTAGTGGTATAATTGCTCCACCCTATTGTTATATTATCATTGCTAATTGTAAGAAGCGCCATATCATAGTTGTTATTAACAGTTTGCCCATTGGAAACAGCAGCGTATGAAGTAACAGAATTATTTTCTTGTGTGGAGTCATAAGCATATACTTTTAAGCTGACCGCATTTTTAGGTCGCTTAAGAGAATAGTAATAATATGTTGTGCGACCACCAAATCCTCCACCCGCTTGAGTGCTTCTTAAAAACGTTGCATCAGCCCATGAACCATTGCTAGGGTCGCTATCATAAAAAAGCACAGCATAACGATAATTTTGAGTATTTGTTCTTAAATACATTGTTTCCGTCGAAGGTGTAATGTTTTCATCATTGGATTCAGAATATTTATTGGTATATATAGAAATGTTAGGAGAAGTCTTTAAAACCTCATCATCTTTTATATTGACATCATAAGCAGCATCAATTCCATCATAAGCCGAGTTAATATTAAGAATACCACCCGATATTTCAATATTACCCTTTTGATTACCTTTTGATGAGATAGATGAATTTTGAGTTTTTAATCCATCGCCATTTATTGATGTTGCATATATTATGCCACTCGTTATTTCAATGGAATCATTTCCTTTAAGTGCATTATTTGTGGCGGTTACTTTTAAACTTGCATTTTTAATTTCTAGGTCATCACTGGTGTGAATACCATTGTTATAATTACCATCCACTATTAATGTGCCATTCCCAGTAATTTTTAAATCGCATTTGGCATATATGGCGCCTTCACCTTGCTCCTCGTTGTCCGCAACTTTTAATGGGCGATTATCTTTAATCATATTTGCAGATCCATTTAAAGCTTTTATTTTAAGCTCATTAGCAGACAAAGCGAAAATAGGCGAATTTTGATCATAACTTATAAAAGTATTATCTAAATCTAATTCCACATCAGAATTCTCATCCGAATTCGTGTCAACATTAATATAAATTTGTCCATCCAAAGTACCCTTAAGCACATAAGTTCCTGAATGGGTAATCGTATAAATATTATTCGTCTTTACAAAATTACCATCGGTTGTCGTAATATTAAAATCAGAATCAGTGGCTATTGAGGTATCAAAAACACTATCAAAGTTAGGACTTTGATGAGAATTATCCGAAAAAACCGAGTTATTGCTTGTAAATGAAGAAAAAGTACTTTCTTTTCCATTATTATTTGAAGAAATGTTTACACTGCAAGATATAAGAAAAAGCATTGCTATTAAACAAAGAACCCGTTGGATAAAATTCATAATAAACACCTATCTTTATATATTAGTTTTAGTATATTGAATATTATCTACTAAAAATATTGCATTGCTTGATATTTGTATAGTCACGCCAGTTGAGTTATCCCCCCTGACTACAGGGTCAGAAGTCAAATTAGAAGCCTTAACTTGCGCATTGCTTATATTCAAACTAACATCAGTTTTAAAGGCTGATTCACAATGGGTAATATTATAATTACCAGAAGTTATTTCAATGGTACCGGTCCCAAGAGAGGTGGTGCAATCAAATCCTTGAGAAATTGCCGATACAATATTAAGAGTGCCTGAAAATGATACAAAATCAGTTTCAACTGTTTCTTCATTATTAGAAATAAATTTTTCTGCATGAATAGCATCATGCCCAGAACTTATGTTAATGACAGGAGAATCATAAAATCTTATCGTATCTTCTGCTCTTAAGGCGTGGCCGGTACTAGTAATGATGTTTAAAATACCATTTCCATCTATCTCAATATTGTTTTCCGATGTAACTGCAGCATCATCATAACCTTCACCAGTGTTAATAATATAATTTTCCGTATCACGCTTAGCGACAACTTCAATGTTTTTGCCACTGACTTGATACTCAATATTGGAACCCGAGGTATTAACAAAACAAGCATGACTTAAAGCGATTTTCACACCCTTATAGGAAGTAAGATTATTCGCGTTATTAATAATAATTTTCCCATCAAAATAACCGGAAAATATATATGAACTTTTATAAGTAGAAACTGATATAGTAAATACTTTGCCATCACTAGATAATTTTCCTTCGCTTCCCTTCTCTGTTACAACTGAAAAAGCACCATATTCTGATTTTAAAGTATCTAAATTGACTTCAAGATTAGTAGTAGAAGTTATTCCAGAGTTTAGGTTAGAAGTTTGTGAGGTTAAATCAGTAGGTTTGCTAGAGTTATTATCTATACTTAAATCACATCCAGTAATAAATAAAGCAAATAGTAATAATGGTAATAGTTTTTTCATATTAATCTCCTATAAATGTTTATTGTCTTCAACATATGGCAAAATACTTATTTCTAAATTACTATTCCTTACACGTAATTCATCTATTAAAGCCTTTTCTTCTTTAATATCTTTAATGATAATTCGATAAGATAATTTAAACATAGATCCCATATCTGTGGTTTTAATACCCACCAATTCATATTCTTTTAAAAATTTCTTAAAGATATCATTAAACGCAGTATCATAGTTTAAAGACTCTGGAATAGTAATTTTTAAAAGTCTTTCTTCAGCAAAAATTTTACCATTAAAAATAGGTAGCCAAGAAAGTAAAAGATACAATATAACCACAATAATCGCCAAAATAGTAGCAAATGCTAAATATCCTAAACCACAAATTAATCCTATGGCTATAGTAGCAAATAAGAGCAATATTTCTTCAGATTTTCCATTTATGGATCTAAATCTGATCAATCCAAGAGCCACGGCTATAGTAACAATTCGAGCAGTTGTGGTTGTAGCTCCGGATAAAGCAAGACCCATTATGGCAATAACTAAAGATACAATTAACGGCATTAAACTTAGGGTGATAAAGTATCCTTTACTTGATCTTAAACGCCAAGATAGTACAAAAGAATAAATTATTCCAACGATTAACGCAACAGCACCCATTATTAAAATTGCTTCAACGCTAGTACCATTCTTAAATATTGAATCAAACATAATTAATACATCCCTTCTAACACTTGTTGTGATTTTTTTCTATATGCTTCTCCATATTTGGAAATACTTCCTTTTCTTATTTCGCCTCTATCTAAAATATGTGATAACCATAAGGGCATGGCACCTTGAACCTTTATTTCTAAAATAGCTTTACCTTCTGGCAAAAGTGATTGACCATCTAATGAAGATGTTAAATTTAAGTTATTAAAGCGAAATCGAGGATTATTGTCAATAGTCAAACGCAAATCATCAGTTGATGTTACATAAGCAATTCTATCATAAATAATAAGACACGCAGGTTTTAAATTTTGATAGAAATCACGAAAAAAAGTTATTTCTCTAGCAATTTGCGTATCGTTTGGCAAAGAACCATTGTTATTCATAAAATTATTTGCAATATTTACTGTGGTCTTTATCCTTCTTTTATAAACTATCCCATTTGTTTTTCTTTTTAATTCAAGAAAAACAGGGGAGTAAGGAGAAGCTAATCCGTAAGATCTCAATCTTATTTTTTCTTTAAATTTAGGCTTTTCTAAAGAAGTTCGAATTAGGCGAAAGTCTGGAGTATCAAAATATAGTGACAAAATTGAAGTTAATCCATATTTGTCCACATGCATATATTCCTTAAGCTGATCTTTTAAATACTCTATTTGTGATTTAGTAAGGATATATTTATATTCTACACGATGCATTTTATCGATAATGTCACTCATTGGTATTCTCCTTTCTTAGTAAATATTAAGAATTATAATATTAATAAATAATCTTGTATAATTATTGGATTAATTTTTCTTTTCTTGTGTTTTACTATAAAATTTAACTCCATTTACCACAAAACGTTCATGAATTCCTTCGGCAATTAAGCCTTTTTCATCAAAAACCTTGACACTAAAAACTAATCTTTTGCGATCAATTTCAATCAATTCGGTATTACATGTAACTTTCATCCCGAGAGGGGTCGATGAGATATGCTTAATATTTACTTTAGTGCCAACTGTACTTTCTTCATCGATTAAAAAAGGAGCAACACTAGTCCAAGCAGTTTTTTCTACTAAAGCGATAAGAGCTGGTGTAGCAAAAACTTCTAGATTGCCACTGCCGATAAAGTTTGCAGAATCTTTTTTGCTCACAATAAGTTCCTGTGTGCCTTTAATTCCGATATTCATAATTTCTCTCCTTCAAATTTGCTGTTTTGGAAATATTTTAAAGTAAATGGATATTTTTCTTATCTAATTCTTTAATAGTTTCTTCTGGCCAAAGCGAAACTTGTACTTCCCCAATATGTGCTTTTTTAAGCATAAACATTGCTAGCCGAGATTGTCCTATACCACCACCAATAGATAAAGGTATCTTATCGTTAAGTAATGCCTGGCAATACTCATTTGTCAATTTATAATTTTCGTTTTTATAAGAAAGTTGTTTAACTAAAGAGTCTTTATTAACTCTTATTCCCATACTAGATACTTCAAAAGCCATGTCATATAAATCATAGTAGAGCAATATATCTCCATTTAATTTCCAGTCATCATAGTCTGCCGCTCTTAAATCGTGTGGTTTTTTGTCGTTTAAATTCCAACCTATTTGATATAAAAATACAGCTTTATATTCACGACAAATAGCGTTTTCTCTTTCTTTTCTAGTCATATTGGGATATTTGATTTCTAATTGCTTAGTAGAGATAAAGTGAATTTTCTTTGGCAAATCAATATTTAAAACCGGATATCTTTTATTAAGTTTTTCCTTTAATGAGTAAAAACAAGAGTAAATTTTTCGTACTACTTTTTTTAAGTAACTTAGCGTGCGATCTTCTGGATTAATAACCTTTTCCCAATCCCATTGATCGACATATATGGAATGTAAAAAATCAACATTTTCATCTTTTCTAATGGCATTCATATCAGTATAAAGACCTGTTTCAGGTGCAAAATTATATTTAGCAAGAGCCATTCTTTTCCATTTAGCAAGAGAATGTACAATTTCAATATTATCTTCATAATAGTTTACTTTAAAAGAAACAGGATGTTCTGTACCATTCAGCCCATCATTAATGCCACTTTTTTCTAAAACAAACATTGGTGCAGAAACACGTAAAAGATTTAATTTTCTTGCTAATAATTTTTGAAACGTATCTTTAACAAATTTTATAGCAATTTGCGTTTCAATTAAATTTAATTTCGATGCATAATTTTTCATATTATTACTTCCTTAAAACTTTGAAAGCTAAGTTTTTAATTATTATAACAAAATTTTTTTTCATATAAAATAATGATTTTAATAGCTTAATCATTTATTTAGGAAGAAACTATATAATCATTTTTCATGTGTCTCGAAAACGCAATTAAAACTAACCTTTTGGCTATAAAGACATTTATTGGTTATTTTTATATTCAATAAACTTTAAACAATAAAAAAACCCACCCAATTTAATGAGTGAGCGAATAAATATATTATTAACTACTTTTTTAATCTTTTATTGCTAATAAAATAAAAGTTAATCTACATTACTAGAAAAAATTAGGAATAAAGGTCATTGCGAATTTTTTCTTTATAGCAGTAACAACATCATCAAATTCAGTCAACTTTTCGAATCCGTTATCACAATTTATATTTTCTTTTATTTTTTCAACAATAAATTGGAGAGCGTCTAATTTTGTTTTAATATTTTTGTTTGTTTCAAATATTTCAATTATTAAATTGACAAAAACTTTACTTGCCACAAAGTCCACAATAAGTTTATTTTCATTTGCTTTATTCTCTCTTCGTTTTTTTGCCTCAAGCAATTTATCTTCTGCTTCGGAAATTTGCTGTTTAAACAACTTAGAATACTTTTTATTATTTAAAACAAATTCTTCTTTTTTCTCATAATCTTCATTTTTTATTGACGAGATTGATGATCTATAAAAAATATTTTTTTTATTATAAAAATCAATATTACGTGCATCCCTAATATATTTTTTTAAGGGCATACCAGCAACTGTGACGCCAATAGTACCATATTCTTTTAATACTATGCCATAATATGTTTTATGTGCATTTAATAATTCATTAACCGATTTTTTTAGTTTTTTAACTTGCTTAACTTCTGGATAATTAAACTTAAAGAGTAATAGATATCCAATAACACCACAACCAATTAGAGCCAGTATTATACTGATAAACACAGCAACTAATATCATTGGCACAATAATCAAAAAAATAGAATTTATAATGTAATTTTTTTGTTTTATTAGCTTCATTTTCGGAATGGACTAGTTTCGATAATTCTTTGACGTTTTCATTAAATTCATCTTGTCCGATTTGTTTAATAACTTTATCAACCACCCTTTGTTTGGTCTCACGAAACTCTCGCTAGAATTAGGGAATACGATTTTTTTAGGTATTCATTCTCTGCTTTTGTTCGTTCTAAATCTTCTAGAAGTTTCTTGTTCTCTTTTTCCAATATCTTATCATTATGATGTTTATATGCTTCTCTGGAGTATGTGTCAGTAATCGCGTCTTCTCCACCTTTTCGATATTTTTCCATCCAATCTCCAATGATCTTTGGATCTGTAAGCATCAATTCGATGGCTTTTTGATAATATGATTTCTTATTCGCAATAACATCATGAATCGCTTCTAGTTTCATTTGACGAGAATATTTCCGTCTTTTCACATTAACTTTAAACGCTTTGTCTCCCCATTTTCGATACAAAGAACAATAATACTTCAATGCTGAACGATCAAGTCCATAAGTTTGTTCGATTTCTTTAATTGTCATTCCTTCATCTAAATGAAGATGAACACATCTTAACTTTTCTAACAGTGTTCTTTTCATATTAAAAGCTCCCTTCTTATTGTACCAGTTTTTGGTCCAATTTTTGGGAGCAAGTGCATCTTTCATGGTGGAGCTAGCGGGGATCGAACCCGTGACCTCTTCGTTGCGAACGAAGCGCTCTCCCAACTGAGCTATAGCCCCAGATTGTAATTATTATAATAATTTTAAATAACAAAATAAAGAGAATTTAAATCAAAACATGTCCTAACCTGAATTATCATTGTAATTTCCGGTTTATAAGTAAATTATGATTAATCCATCTCTTTATAAATTTAAAATCTCGTTTGTAATTCAAAAAATATTTTAATTACTTTATGGCTATTTTTTAGATTTTTTTGCATCAAGAATATTAATTGAAATAACTTCTTCTTTCTCTTTAAATTGATTACATACATATTGGAGAAGTTTATAATTAGTCTTAAATGCAAAATACATCCTTGCTTTTGTCTCATTATCTCCACATTCTATTATTTCTAATTCTTTATAGGCTAAGCCATTATATTCAGCAAAAGCTTTAATTTCTGATGAAAAGGAATAATTGCTTTTACACACAATTTCAATACATGGCGATTTTTTATTTATCTTTGGAACAAAATGCTTTAACGTAATTAATAAGACTAAAGTAATAGTTGTGGCTACAATTGCTTCTAAAACAAATCCGACGCCACACGCTAATCCTATTGCGGCACTAATCCATAACGTTGATGCGGTTGATAAACCTTTGACAGAAAATTTATCTTTAATAATTACACCGCCTCCGAGAAATCCAATACCTGCTACAACTGCACTGGCAATTCGTGAAGTATCGTAATTTAACTCGTCTTTTAACACGCTATTGTCTATTACATCCCTGTTAGCAATGCCAATTGCCCAAATTGAAATAGTCATAAGCAAAGAACAACCTATTGCTAACAATACATGAGTACTTATGCCCGCCGGTTCACCTTTCAAGTGTCTTTCTAAGCCAATAGAAAATGATAACATGGCAGCAAGAACAATGGTGATTAATACATAAAGTGCCATGCCATACCAAGAATGGTGATAAATCAAATCTAAAATCCAATTATCCATAATACCCTCCTAAAATCAGTTAATAACTTCTAACAAAATATCTAAAAGAAGCATAACCAATGTCGCAGCGATTAAAATAATCCAAAAATAATTAAAGCTCATAAATATCATTATAATTAAACTTACCATAATTACTAATAAGTCAACTGCAACTATTGTCCAAATTTTCTTAAACCAAAGTTTAGTTAAAACAATTAACACTATTGCTCCCGCTGCAACAGCAAACAGATAACTCATATAGGCATTCGGAATATGACATAATGTTAGTGCGAAATATATTACTGTTGCTAATAAAAAACATAATCCTGTGGAAATAAACGTTATAAGCAGTCTCCTTTTTGTTTTGTTTGCTGCTTTAACTACTTTTTTTTCAAAAATTAATTGATCAATAGAAATATTAAAAAGTGAAGCAATACAATACATCGTAAATACATCAGGAATTGTATCTCCGTTTTCCCATTTGCTAATTGCCTTATCACTATAAGATAATTTGTCGGCTAAATCTTGCTGATTCCATTTTTTACTTTTTCGAAGTTTCAAAAGATTACTTGCAAAATTTTCACGAAGTTTTTTTTCGTCCATAGTTTTTTCTCCTATTTAAATGTTACATTCCCGCCATAAAATAGTCAATTCTCTTGCGAAGAGAATTAAAATTTAATGAAAGAGAATCATTAATAAAACAGATAGAGTGCTTTGGTAACCATTATCGTGATATTTGTTTTTTTAATAAATAAAATACAAGTAAGGCGGTGGTTAAAATGTCATTAGAACAATTAAAAAATCTTAAATTACCGGAGTATTCTTCAAGCGAAGAGAAATTTAATTGTATATCTCACACACTGGGTATATTTGTGGGCGTGATAGTTCTTATCACATGCTTATTGATATGTATTACAAGAAATCCGTCATTTGCAAACATTATTTCATTGGTTATTTATGGAATAAGCATTTGTACACTGTACGCTATTTCTGCAACTTATCATGGCGCAAAACCACTCTCTTTTAATAAGCGTGTCAAACGAGTTGTTGATCACTGTACGATATATATATTAATTGCCGGTACATATACTCCTATTTGTGTAATTAAATTTTTATCGACTTGGCAGGGAATAACATTATTAACTCTAGAATGGGTTTTAGCTATTGGTGGCATTTTATTAACTTCGATTTGGTTTGAAAACAAATTTGCTAAAGTCATTTCGTTTATCTTTTATATTTTATTAGGCTGGGCTTTACTATTTTTTCCAAGTCTTATTCATTTGCTACCACGCATTTCCTTTTTATTAATTCTTAGCGGTGGTATCATTTATACACTTGGCTCAATACTTTATGGTATAGGTCATGCAAAACCTTTCTTTCACTGTATTTTTCATGTTTTTTGTCTTCTTGGTACAATTGTTCAAGCATTTGGAATATTATTTTTACTATAATTTTTTTACAGTGATATTTGGTAATATATAATTTACCTAGCTTTAAAATTTCTAAATCTATATTTATTGAAACAAACATATTATAGTGATAGAATAGTCGCTGTATAATTAGAAAAGAAGGCTGTTTTAATGAATTTTATATTGTTTTTAGGAATATTGTTAATTTTAGGGCTTGCATCTACGCGTATTGTAAAAATATTTAAGTTACCTAATGTTACCGGGTATTTAGTGGTAGGATTAATTGCTGCCTTAATTGGAATTATCATTGATTTTACAAGTAAGACGACAAATTTCTCTGAGCAATTAACGCAATTAAATTCTTTTGTTTCTTCTATTGCTTTAGGTTTCATAGCTCTATCTATAGGCGAAGAATTTAAATTAACAAAAATTAAAGAGTATGGAAAAGATATTTTACTTATTACTTTCTTTCAAGCTTTTGCCGCTATTATCCTCGTAGACGTTGCATTAATTGCGTTATGTCTTTTATTAAAAATAGATCTAAGTATTGCTATTTGTTTAGGAGCAATTGCGGCTGCTACTGCGCCGGCTGCTACATTAATGGTAATCCATCAATATAAAGCCAAAGGTCCACTTGTTGATATCCTTTTACCGGTAGTTGCCTTTGATGATGCTATTGGATTAATCGTATTTGCGATCTCCGTTGCTGTATCAAAAGTTATTGCAACAGGAGCGGAATTAACCTTAACATCATTAGTTTTTGTTCCACTCATTGAAATACTCGGTTCACTTTTAATTGGATTTGTTTTAGGTGCTATAATGCATATCACTATTAAGTTTTTTAAATCACGTAACAATCATGCTATCACGATAATTGCTTTTACACTTTTAGGTGTTGGGGCTTGTGAAACTTTAAACAATATTAAACTAGGTGGAGAAAATTTAGAATTTTCCAATTTGCTATGTTGTATGATGATTGGTGCCGCATTTATTAACATGGCTAAAGATTACGAAAAATCAATTGTCTACCGCGATTTTGATTTAATAGATCATTGGACTCCTTTTCTGTTTATGCTTTTCTTTGTTTTATCTGGTGCTCATTTAGCTACTTCCGCTCAAGAAATCCTAACTACCAATGACACGTCAATTTTATTGCCGGTAGGAGTCATTTTTGTCATCTACCTTTTAATGCGTTCTTTAGGAAAATATTTAGGATCATTTCTTTCTTGCAAAATCACCAAAAGGCCAAAAACTATTACAAAATATTTAGGAATTACATTATTGCCTCAAGCCGGTGTTGCAATCGGTATGGCAAATCAAATTTCCAACATGGAAGCTTTTCGGGCAAATAATGTGGGAAATATAATCGTAACTGTCGTTTTATGTGCCACTTTGGTATACGAATTAGTGGGTCCATTATTAACAAAGTGGGCACTTCATAAAGCCGGTGAAATTCCTGATGAAAATGGTTTTTATCCCTATGAAATAAAAAAAGAGTTTATTAAAAAAGAATAAAATTAAATAAAAAGCCCTAGTTTTTAAGTTAGGGCAATTTTATCCATATTGGCTATGTTGTTTATCGTTTATTAGACCTTTTTATGTGGCTCAATTTATGTTATGTTTTTATAATTGATTAAGCTAGACTATTTTACTATAAAAAAATAAAAATGTGTGTTTGTCACTTAAAAGCTAGATCTTAATTTTATTTTTCTAAAGTAAAGCTAATTCTTCTTCGTTTATATTAAGGTTAGAAATTAAATCAAAAAATTCTTGTAATTCATCATCAAGGTTATATTTTACTTCATCAACAACAAACTCAAATTTATTTTCAAGTGTAATTTGTAAATTTGTCACATATGGAGAAAGCATTGAATTATAAGGATTCAAAGCTTCTAAAACCATTCTTATATTATCATTACACCATGTAAAATCTTCACTGCCACACTCAACTATTTTAGACATCGCCGGTGAAATATTGGAAAAAAAGATCATATAAGAAAAGACTACAATAACTGTTTGTAATAAACCCATTATAGCTCCAAGTAAACGAAGTTTTATTTTTCTTAATTTATCAGGAATTATTAATCTCATGATGAGAAAATACAAAATACCAGATAAAATCCAAGAAAGTAAATTTACAGCCAAGACTACTAAAAACCAAGCTATTGCTTTACTTAATGAATAAGATAAACCTGTAACATATTGAGGATTGGCGAATTTTTCTGGTAATTCTTCCAAATGAGCATCTACCATAAGTCTTATTAATTCTTCAACTGAAGTCGCTTCACTTGATCCAACTTTAAAAGTAATACCCAATTGTGTAAAGAGTCTAGTATGTACAAAAATTGCTAATGGTTCTAAAAGCACTGACCAAGAAATCAATAACAGAATAATTGAAACTATCAAATTAAAAGTTCCTCGCCAAAAGCCTCGTGCATATCCTATTGAAGCTCCCACAAGTAAAAAAAGTACAATTATAATATCTAAAAAATATGGGAACGATAAAATAAACCCAATAATAGAGAAATCATCCGCTAATATCATATAATCGCCTCCCTGCAATTTTTATTTCAATCAATTGTAATTTTTTCATCATCAATAGTTATTTCATCAATTTTATTCATAGCTTTTTTTGTCATTTTGAATCTCCGCTCCATTTCCTCGGATTTTTTATTTAAAGTAGAATAGGTTTTTAAGAAATCATCCCAAGCATCACTTAATTTGTCAACTTCATCAATAACTTTTTTGATAGTGTCTAAGACACTTTGCAAATCTTTATTGCGCTTATAGTCGATGTTAAGAGAATAAATTGTCGACAAGAAGGGATATAAAGTAGATGGCGAAGTAAGAATTACTTTTTTATTTTCGGCATAACTAATCGTACTTTCCATATTATTTGTCAAATATATATAAATTGCATCATTAGGAATGAACATAAATGCAAAAGGTGCAGTATTATCATTTGAAACATATTTATTTGCAATTTCATTAATATGCTTTTTTACATCTCGACCAAACTCATTTTGTAATTCTCCCACTGCTTCTTTATCCTCATTTGAAATTATCTTTTCATACTTGCTAAAAGGAAACTTTGAATCAATACATATTAAATTGTAAGGTTCCGGACAAAACACAACCGCATCTGGCCGTTCACCGCTTTTTAAAGTGTACTGTTCCGAATATAGTTTAGTATCTCCAAATACATTTGTTAGGATCAGATGAAGAGTCCTCTCGCCAAATCTCCCTCTTAACTGATTCCCACTTAAAACTTTATGTAAATTTAAAATATCATTTTGTAGCGATTCAAGTTGTGTTTGTGCTTGATTCATCTTCCCAACTTGTTCATTCAATGCTTGCATCTTTTGATCAACTTGTTGATTCGTTTGAGACATATTTGTAAAAAATTTATCGCTTATATTATTTAATGTTAAATTAAGAGTTTCATTATTCTTATAAAGCTTATCATAAACACTTTTTTCAAGATTATGAATTGTTTCCGCTTGCTCTTTTGTTTGTTTATATAAATTGTCATTTATTTCTTTTAGCTTTTCTATTACTTCGTAATCTTTCTCTTTGGAATTTTGCCCTTTTCTTCCCAGCAAAATATACACAAATAATCCCAATAATGTAATACTCATAATACTAACTAAAACTATTAAAATTATTGTTACACTATCCGGCATTGTTTTTCCTCCTTTTAAATTATCAATTTTACTATAACACACAAAAATAATTATTAGAATAATTATTTCCAATATGTAAAAAATTGTAATTAAACTAAATTTTCTTACAACAATAATATAAAGGAGATTAGATAAATGAGCGAAGAAAATATTATAATTATCGATTTAAAAGCCTTCTATGCTTCGGTAGAATGTGCAGATCGAAGATTGAACCCATTATATACTCCTCTTATCGTGGTAGATAAAACTCGAGGCCCTGGCACTATCATTTTATCCGTCACTCCATTTTTAAAAAATCGCGGAATTCCTTCTCGTTTAAGATTATATGAATTACCAAAAGGTGAGTACATCTATGCGATGCCTCGCATGGAACGATATTTACAAATGAGTGCAGAAGTGCTAGCAATTATTTTAAATTATGTCAATGAAGATGACATACACATCTATTCAATTGATGAGCTTTTTTTAGATGTTAGTCATTATCTTAAAATGTATAATAGCGATGCTAAAAGCATAGCAAAAATGATTTTAAATGACATAGAACAGAAACTTCATTTAATTGCTTGTGCTGGAATTGGACCAAATTTATTTTTAGCAAAATGCGCTTTAGATTTAGAAGCAAAATCAGCTACAGAACGTATCGCCATTTGGACCTATAACGATGTAAAAACAAAGCTTTATAAAATTTCTCCTCTTTCTAAAATGTGGGGAATTTCCTCACGGTTGGAAAAAAAACTAAACGCTTTAGGTATTTTTACTGTCCAAGATTTAGCCTTCTGCCCTCTCACATTATTGATTGAAAAATTTGGTATTATCGGAGAGGAACTTCATAATCACGCGAACGGAATCGATGAAAGTAATATTCGCGAAAAATACCTACCAAATGATACTTCATTATCAGTAGGACAAGTACTTAACAGAGATTTTTCAATAAGTGAACTGCCTATTTTATTACATGAAATGTGTGATGAACTAATGCTTAGACTTCGTTTGCAAAGAAAGTTTTGTAGTACAGTGCATTTATCTATAATGTATTCAAAAAATGTTAAAAACAAAGGATTTTCTTCACAAATAAGACTGATTTATAGTACAGATGATGAAGAAGTAATTTATCAAACTATCCTTGAAATACTAAATGCAAATGCTCTTGATTTGCCAATTAGAAAAATAACTATTTCAATCAGTGGCTTACGGTATCCTTCTGCTGAACAATTGAATCTTTTTTCTAGCAATGAAGATGTACTTAAAAGAAGAAGTCTACAAGAAACTATTGACAAGATTAGACAAAAGTACGGAAAAAATGCAATTTTACGTGCGGACGCTTTAACAAAGTCCTCGAACATAATTGAACGTCATAAACTGATTGGAGGACATCGAAGATGAATGATCGCAAAATGAAAAAATGGTTGCCGTTTTCATCGTTAATAGAACAAAAAGATTATATACGAGATATTAAGCAAAAAAAATTAGCAGATAAAATGCCTTTAATAAGTGAAGATCAAATCGCGACAATTAATCAAATTTTAGCTAACTATCAGCAAGAAATAGTAGAAATTGTTTTCTACAAAGATAGTATTATTCAAAGCATTAAAGGACAAATATCAACAATAAATGCCATAAAAAAATATCTAGTCATCGGTAGCAAAATAATCCAATTTTCAAGTATCATAGAAATTAAGAAAATTTAATATTTATTCCAATAAAATAAAAGCAAGTTATAATTTATAATGTGTAGCAACTCTCCAATTAGCTACACATTAAGGAAGTCTATTATAGACTTCCTTGCCCATCTTGTTTGCCATAAGCAATAAAGAAGGATGTGAATTTAATGCTTAATAGGTTGGAAAAAGCTGCTACACAATTACAGGCAGGTAATAACGATGCTTTAAAAATTATTTACGAAGCAACCTGTTCAGGCATTTTTGCATTTATATTTCCAATCGTAAAAGATTATCAAATTGCCGAAAATGTCATGCAAAATACCTACATACAAGTATACGAAAAGATTAATCTGTACAAGCCGGGAACAAATTTTCAAAATTGGATTTTGACAATTGCAAAGAACCTTGCACTTCTTGAATTGAAAAGACTAAAGCGAGATATTTTGGTTGACAATGAAAGCATAATTGAAACAGTCGGCGGATATTCATTCGATAAGTCTTTATCTACACCCACTATTGAACTAGCAAGCAAAATATTAAAGGAAGACGATTTTAGAATTGTTTTACTATATGCTGTTGGCGAATACAAGCATCGTGAAATAGCAAAAATCATGAACTTGCCATTAGGTACAGTTACTTGGAAATATAATAACGCTATAAAAAAGCTTAAGAAAGCATTAAAAAGCAAGGGGGTAACAAACTATGAATAAACGTAAAATTAAAAATTTATTGCGTGATGAAAGTAGGCAACTTTATTCTAATGTTTATGATAATATTTTAGATACCCTTCAAATCGAAAAAGTAGATAATATTATTAAGCCCTGGTGGAAAAGTTTCAAATTTTTATTTCCAGTTTCTGTCTTACTGGTAACAAGTTTTGTTATAGGAATTTTTGCGATAAGCAATAATAATTTGATTGAGTCTGCTTTGATTAATATGACAATTGATGATAAAATTTCAACTTTTGATCCTTCATTTAGCTACTCTTTAGATAATAATAATATTAGCAAATATTTTATCGCAAAAAACGACAATGCCAAAATCATTGCCGAAGGAATAGATAGTAATATTAAAAGAAACGGTAGCGATGGCGTTACCTTGACTAAAGAAATAATAAAACAAGCTAGCAAAACAGGTTATTTAGATAATATTAGCGAAAATAATATTATAAGTGTCCAAATTACTAGTTCCTCTTTTGTTCACAAAGAAAAATTAAAAACAAAATTAAATTCTATTATCAAAGAATCTTGCATAGAAAATTATATTTATGCTTCCATAACTATTGAAGAAATTGATATAGAAACCCAAATCAGTGAAGAAAAATATGAAAAAATATCACAAATTTACGAATTGGCGCATTTATTACAAAGTTATTCTGAAGATACAAATGAAGAAATATCGAAGAGTGATTTTATAAAATGGATCGATGCCTTCAAAGTAATAGATAATTCAGAGCTTGATTTACTTATAGAAAAATTAAATATGATTAATCAAGCCTTAACTAGTGATATAGCAAAAGAAAAATTTAAGACTGAAATAGATAAAATAAAATGCCGTTATATAATGGGAATTAAGGAATTAAAATTAACTTTAAAAGATATCCAAAACAAAATTACTGATACTATAAATTATCTAATAGATTACTACGATTTTAATTTTGAAAATACTTATGGAGTTATTGAATATCCCAAAATTCCTGTTACCAAAGAAGGATTATTCGAAGACTTAGAATGGTTATTAAAAATTAATAACCTTGATGATTTTAACAAGAATTATGATGATTTTTACTATGCTTATGACGATTCTTACGATCCATTTTATGATTGTTTTGATTACAGTTGGGACTATGAAAAGCAGGAACATAAACCACCTAAACATGTAAAAGGCCCCATTGATGATGGTGACGATAAACAATCTAAAATTGATACAGTCAATATATTATTAGATGCATATCGTCAAATAGTGGCCAACGAATTTGATATTTATTACCAGGAATATCAATATTGTAAGTATCGCATTTTAGCTAATATTTATTATCAAGTTAATGAACAAGAAAATAATGTCTATCATGTTGATTACAATAAAGAATATAATGATCGGAAAGATCACTATGGTCATCATCCTGATGATAATACTTGGAACGCTTGGAAAGATGTCTATGATACATCTTGGTGGGATTACCATTAATTTGACATAATAACTTATAAAAAAACTGCTACAATTCATAGCAGTTTTGTTTTATTTATTGATTTCCGTAGCCATATGGATTTTTACTTTGCCAATTCCATTGACTTTTACACATATCATCTAAATTATGTTTTGCAACCCAGTGTAATTCGTTTTTTGCTTTATCCGCACACGCATAGCATGCATCAATATCCCCCGGTCTTCTAGCTACTATTTCGTATGGCAAAGTTTTGCCACATGCTTTTTCAAACGCATGAATAATATCTAAAACAGAATATCCAATACCCGTACCAAGATTATAAATATGAACACCTGGAACTTTTATATTCTCAATAGCCGCAACATGCCCTAAAGCAAGGTCAACAACATGAATATAATCTCTTACACCAGTTCCATCATGAGTATTATAGTCGTTACCAAAGACTTTAATTTTTTGTAATTTTCCTGTAGCCACTTGCGCTACATACGGCATTAAATTATTTGGAATTCCTTTAGGATCTTCCCCTATAAGACCTGATTCATGCGCACCAACCGGATTAAAATATCTTAATAAGATAATATTCCACTCGTTATCAGACTTATATAAATCAGTCAGAATATTTTCTAACATTAATTTTGTAGAGCCATAGGGATTTGTTGTAGAAAGTCTGCACTCTTCATCAAGAGGCAGTCTCTCGGGTACTCCGTATACTGTGGCAGAGGAAGAAAATACTATTGTTTTGCAGTTATATTTTCTCATTCCTTCTAGCAAAACTAAAGTTCCATTTATGTTATTTTCATAATAAGTTAAGGGTATCTTACAAGATTCTCCAACTGCTTTTAATCCTGCAAAATGAATTACAGCAGAAATTTTATTTTCCGTGAATATTTTATCATAAATTTTTGCATCTCTTATATCACCTAGATAAAATTTAACGTGCTTCCCCGTTATTTTTTCTACTCTTCTTAATGATTCTTCTGATGCATTGCACAAATTATCAAGAACTACAACATCATAATTTTTATTTAATAATTCCACTAAAGTGTGACTACCAATGAACCCAGCTCCACCAGTTACTAAAATTGTTTCCATTTAATTACATCTCCTTGACTTATTAATTATGCCTTATTAAAGTTTATTTTTCAATGATTGTTTAGAGGAAATATAGTATGTAAGTTATGACATAAGGTCTCTAGTTTTTTTGTTAAATATATAAAATGTTTTGGAACTAGAGTTTTTTCAAGAGAAAACCTATTAAAAAATCTCGACTATGTGTTGCCGAGTTTAAGGAATGATTACCTCGTTATTATTAATATACAATTTGTGTGGAAGTATTAATTCTGTTAGTGAATATATTAAAAATAAAAGCGCAAAGAGAAAGAAACGTAAGAAGTAGGTAGTTCGTTATGGCAAGAAAAACAAAAATAAGCAGACACATAGGTAAAATTGGTTGGTGTAGTAAAGAAACATTGGGTTTATGAAAAGTCATTATGAATTTATTCGTAGGGTTAAAAATAGTAAATGTGATGTAAATACTTTTACTTCATTAGAGACAAATAATGAACTTTATAAATTAGATAAAATTGATTATGTCAAAAATGGAAATATATATCCAATACCAAAAAATGACCTTACTTTACCTAGATTTAGTGGAATTGATAAAAGAGTTAAGTATAAAGGACAAAATACAATAAAAGGTCGACATAAACATTATATTAATAAATATATGAAAGAACAAAAAAAAGGAAGACAAATTATTACTGAAAGTGTCTTCTCTTTTATGGCTAAATTAATTGTTCATATCCCT
>CANQQL010000018.1 GCA_947625975.1 uncultured Bacilli bacterium | reverse complement strand
ATTGAAGCCCCAGTGAACGGCGGCCGTAACTATAACGGTCCTAAGGTAGCGAAATTCCTTGTCAGGTAAGTTCTGACGCGCACGAATGGTGAAATAATCTGGGCGCTGTCTCGACAGCAGGCTCGGTGAAATCTTAATACCTGTAAAGATGCAGGTTACCCGCGACTAGACGGAGAGACCCCATGGAGCTTTACTATAGCTTAATATTGAGTAATTGTAATTCATGTACAGGATAGGTGGGAGACTTTGAAGTAGTGGCGTCAGCTGCTATGGAGTCAACCTTGGGATACCACTCTTGGATTATGATTATTCTAACTCACGCCCTACACGGGGTGGAGGACAGTGTTAGGTGGGTAGTTTGACTGGGGCGGTCGCCTCCCAAAGTGTAACGGAGGCGCCCAAAGGTACCCTCAATATGGTTGGAAATCATATTTCGAGTGCAAAGGCATAAGGGTGCTTGACTGCGAGACTTACAAGTCGAGCAGGGACGAAAGTCGGGCTTAGTGATCCGGCGGTTCCGCGTGGAAGGGCCGTCGCTCAACGGATAAAAGCTACCCTGGGGATAACAGGCTGATCGCGTCCAAGAGTTCACATCGACGACGCGGTTTGGCACCTCGATGTCGGCTCATCACATCCTGGAGGGGTAGTACCTTCCAAGGGTTTGGCTGTTCGCCAATTAAAGTGGTACGCGAGCTGGGTTCAAAACGTCGTGAGACAGTTTGGTCCCTATCTGTCGTGGGCGTAGGAAGTTTGAGAGGACCTGTCCTTAGTACGAGAGGACCGGGATGGACATAGCAATGGTACACCAGTTGTCACGCCAGTGGCACAGCTGGGTAGCTACCTATGGAATAGATAAACGCTGAAAGCATCTAAGTGCGAAGCTAACCTCAAGATGAGACTTCCCATTCGCAAGAAGTAAGACCCCTAGAAAGTGACTAGGTTGATAGGTCATAGATGTAAGTGCAGTGATGCATTAAGTCGAGTGATACTAATAGGTCGAGGACTTAAATACGTAAAATCATTTAAGTTTAAGATATACGCTTGATATAAAAGAAGGAATATTATAATATATAGTATCTAGTTTTGAGAGAACAAATCTCTCAAATAAAAAAGTCTGGTGGTGATGGCGCGGTGGACACACCTGTTCCCATCCCGAACACAGAAGTTAAGCACCGTAGTGGCGATGGTATCTCTTTGTAGACAGAGTAGCGAGCTGCCGGGCTTTTTTTTTAACTTTTTAAAGTGATTATAAAATAGTTTTCAAAGTATAGGAATAAAGCAATTCAAAATAAAAAATTTTTTATAATATAGCAGAGTTAATTTTTTTAACTTACATTAAATAGGTTACAAATTAGTAATTAGTTGAGGATTTCTATTTCCTCGTGAGGAGTGTTTTCTCTTACTTATTTCGATTTACTTTTATTTTTTCGATAAGTATGTTAAAATACATAGGTATTACATACCTATGAAATTTTAGGAGGTTATTATGAATATCGATAAGCAAACTCCATATGGTGGTATTAATATCTCAATCCAAGCAATTGCGAGTGTAGCAGGTAATGCTGCTATAGATTGCTATGGTGTGCTTGGTCTTGCTTCAAAAACAGCATCTGTGTTTGATAATTTGTTAATTAAAAAAGATTATTATAAGGGCGTAATTCCTAAAAAAATTAAAAATGGATACGCAGTTGATTTATATATTGTAGTGGCGTATGGCGTTAAAATTACCGAAATCGTGACCGAAGTTCAAAAAAAGGTCAAATATGTTTTAGAAAAGACGTTTGATATTAAATTTAAAGCTATAAATGTTTATGTACAAGGAATAAAAATATTGTAAATAGTAAGGAGAAGTTAGACATGAAAACAATTAATGGTGCCAAACTTAAACAGATGATCATTTCTGGCACAAATAATTTGTATAACCACTATCCTGAAATCGATGCGTTAAATGTTTTCCCTGTTCCAGATGGCGATACAGGAACAAATATGAATTTAACTATGGCTTCAGGAGCAAAAGAAATACAAAATAGAAACGATGAAGATATCTTTGCAATTGCTAAATCGTTTTCAAGAGGACTCTTAATGGGAGCAAGAGGTAACTCTGGCGTAATATTGTCGCAAATTTTTCGAGGTTTTGCACAGGCTTTGGAGGGAAAGGCATCAATAGGCGTTCAAGAACTTTCTGATGCTTTTATGAATGGTAAAGATGTGGCATATAAAGCTGTTATGCGACCAGTAGAGGGAACAATTTTAACAGTAATACGCGAAGCTGCTACTGCACTTCATGATAATGTTTCTGAAATTTCTTCCATTGAAAGAGCATTTGAAGTATTAATTGGTGAAGCATATGCTTCTTTAGAAAGAACTCCAGACTTGTTGCCAGTTTTGAAACAAGTTGGTGTCGTTGATTCAGGGGCCGCCGGATTAATTAAAATTTTAGAAGGTTTTCAATCGGCTCTTAAAGGCAAAATAATTGAAAAGCAAACCGCTTCAGCCTTCGAAGAAAGTTCCGATTTAAATAAAGTTAGTCAAGAACTATTATATTGCACAGAATTTATTTTGCGCTTAGCTAATGAAGAAGAAACTGATAAAAAGAGTTTTTTGGAATCAAGATTTTTAAGTTGGCTTAACACACATGGAAATTCTGTTGTTCTTAGTCATGAAGAAAATTTAGTTAAAGTTCATATTCATTCTTTAAAGCCGGGAGAAATTCTTAATTTTGCTCAGCAGTATGGAGAATTTTTAAAAGTTAAGGTTGAAAATATCACCGAGCAACATACAAAGTTAATTGATGATAATCAAGAAAAAACTATAAATAACAAACAAGAAGAAAAAGAATATGCCATTATCGCGGTCGCAGTTGGAGATGGCATTGAAAAAATGTTTAAAGAATTACGTGTGGACTATATTGTAAGTGGTGGACAGACAATGAATCCCGCAACAGAAGATTTTGTTAAGGCTATTAAAGAATGTAATGCCAAAAATATCTTTATATTACCTAACAATTCAAATATCATCTTATCCGCTTCACAAGCTGCCGATGTATGCGGAGAAAAAGTTGTAAAAGTAATTCCTTCAAAATCTATTCCACAAGGATTAGTTGCGTGTATGATGTTTAATCCTGAGGCCACTGTAGATGAAAATTATAAAGAAATGCTTGACGCTCTCGAAAATGTTATAACAGGTCAAGTAACCTTTGCCGTAAAAGATACAGTTATTTCCGGAATAGAAATTAAAAAAGGTCAATTTATGGGTATGAGAAACAACAAAGAAATTGTTTGTTGTTACGAAGATAAATTTTCAGCAGCCAGAGAACTTATTGAGTCAATGCTTGATGAAATGTCATCTATTGTGACAATTATCTATGGCGAGGATGTCAGCGAAGAAGCAATGAACTCTTTTGTCGATAATCTCAAAGTGGCGCATTCTGACTTGGATTTTGATGTCAGAAAAGGTAATCAACCGGTATATTCATTTATAATTGGTGTTGAATAAAAAAATTAAGGGAATTAAATTTCCCTTTTTTGTTAAATTAAAACTATATTATAAAAGGAGGTAAATTATGAAATTTTCTAAATCTGAGAAAATAAATCTTGCTTTAGATCATTTGGGTATTATTGATATTGAATCTCTTGTTCATTATTTACCTCGTACTTACAATGATTTTACCTTAACACATGAAACTAATTTGGAAAATAAAGAACGAGTAGTGCTATTTGGCAAAATTGTTTCAAATCCAACGATTGTAAAAAAAGCTAAATTAACTATTGTGAGATTTTCTTTCATAACAGATAGTTTCAATTATTTTCGAGTAGTGGTGTTTAATCGCGCATATCTTTATAAAACTTTAAAATTGGCTACATATTACACGCTGGTTGGCAATTATGATAAAAATACTGCAACTATTAACATGATTACCATTATAAAAGGAGCGATTCCAGATAAAGAGAAGTATAAAGCAGTATATTCTCTACCTAGTGAAATTGAGAATTACCAATTTTCCAATATGGTAAAAAAATATCTTTTTGATGAAAGTAGGGAGTTCTCTGATATAGTTCCGGAATATTTTAAACAAAAATATCATTTATTAAGCCATAAAGAGGCTTTACAGCATGTTCATTTTCCTAGCAATGCAAATGATGTACATAAGGGCTTACGTGTCTTAAAATACGAAGAATGTTTGATGTTTTCTTTGCAAACGCAATTGATAAGAAAAGAAAATAAATCATTACAAAATAAAGAGAAGAAGAAAATTGATACTGCAAAGATAAACGATTTTATAAAATCGTTACCATATAAATTAACTCACGACCAAGTAGTTGCGGTACGTGAAATAATTTTAGATATGAATGAACCAAGTCTTATGTATCGCCTTTTACAAGGAGATGTAGGAACCGGAAAAACATTAGTGGCAAACATTGCACTTTTTGGTGCTTTTTTAAGAGGAGATCAAGGAGCTTTAATGGCTCCTACTGATGCATTGGCCCATCAGCATTATGAATCCTTATCAAAATTGTTTAATAACAAATTAAAGTTAGGTCTTTTGGTCGGTTCTATGACAAATGGCGAAAAGAAAATTATTAAAGAAAAACTTGTTAAGCATGAAATAGATATTATAGTAGGTACACATGCTTTGTTTTCTGGTGATGTAGAATATGCTAAACTTGGCTTAGCCGTTATTGATGAACAACATAAATTTGGTGTCAATCAACGTTTGCAGTTAGCGTCAAAAGGTGATAATACGGATTTATTATTAATGTCGGCGACCCCGATTCCACGTACTCTTGCCTTAACACTTTATGGCGATCTAGATGTTTCCACTCTTAGTGAATATCCAATTTTAAATCGTAATATCGTAACAAAAGTTATAAAAGAAAATGATTTGGAAATCTTTAAATATGTAGATAAATCGTTAAAAAAAGGCAATCGCATATTTGTTGTAGCACCACTTATTGAAATGGGAACGCATGGTAATTCTGTGGAAGAATTATATGAAAAATTTTTTCAACAATATCGCGATAAAGTAGTTATGTTGCATGGAAAACTTGATGCAGAAGAAAAAAATCAAGCCTTAGAAAATTTTAAAGAAGGTCGAACCCCAATTTTAGTTTCAACAACCGTTATTGAAGTAGGTATTGATATAAAAAATGCTGATTTAATGATAATTTATAATGCTTCTAGTTTTGGCCTTGCTTCACTTCATCAAATTAGAGGAAGAATAGGAAGAGATGGTGCGAATTCAACATGTTTGCTTTTATATAAAGATGAAGAAAAGGAAGATATCGAAAAACTTAAAATTTTAGAATGTTCATTAGATGGCTTTAAAATTGCCGAAGAAGATTTAGCATTGCGAGGACCTGGTGATATGAACGGAATAAAACAAGCGGGAATGCCTAATTTTGCCTATGCAAATATTATTTCTGATTTTAAAATGTTCGAGATTGCCAGAGATGATGCTTCTTATATTCTGACTCATGCTGAGAATCAAGATTTTCAAAAATTAATTAAGCAAGCTTATATCTATACAAAAGAGAACAAATTTAGAAATGTATAGAATAAATATATTTAATATATTAAATATAAAATTTATGATAAAATGTTCAATATGAGGTGATTATATGTTAAAAATTGTTGTCGATACAATGGGAAGCGATAATGGTACAGGCGCAACTGTGCCGGGTATTATAGAATTTTTAAAAGAACACAGTGATGTTGAAGTATATGCCGTAGGAAAAATTGAAGAACTGGAACCATTAAAAGGGTATCCTAATGTAACGCTTATTGATGCGCGGCAAGTAGTGCCAATGGAAGCAGGAGCATTAGATGTAATGCGTGCAAAAGATTCATCGATGCTTGTGGCTATAAATAAATTTTTAGAAGTAGGTGCTGATGCAATTGTATCAGCAGGATCGACAGGAGGCTTTTTGTCTGCTACAACTTTAAAATTAAAGCTTATCGAAGGTGTTGAAAGAGCAGCTTTGATTACTAATTTTCCAACAAGAATCAAAGGGAAAAAAGTTACAGTTTTAGATATTGGAGCAAATAATGAAAATACGCCAGAACAATTAGTGCAATTTGCTAAACTTGGAAAAATATATTCCAATAAAGTATTTGGAATAAAAGAACCAAAAATATTTTTATTAAGTAATGGCGCTGAAGATGGAAAAGGTAGTCCAACTGTTAAAGCAGCTCATAAATTATTAAGACAAGAAAATATGCCTGGTTTTATGGGTAATATCGAAGCACGTTATGCACTTGATGGAGATGCCGATGTTATTGTTAGTGGCGGATTTGAAGGCAATATTTTCTTAAAATGTGCAGAAGGCGTAGCGTCAATGATGGGAAAGATGATAAAAAAGGCATTTAAACGCAATATATTTTCTATGATAGGTTACTTATTTGCTCGTAAAGGTATTAAAGAAATTTCAGAAACAATGGAATATAAGTCCACCGGAGGAGCAATGCTTTTAGGTGTTAACGGCGTAGTAGTTAAAGGCCATGGAAGCAGCGATGCCTATTCATTTTCTTGCGCTATGAAAGTAGCTTATAAGATGGCCAAAGCCAACATTGTGCAACAAATAAAAGAGGGAATAAAAGAAAATGTTTAACCAGATCCACGACTTACTTGATAAACTTCAAATTAAGCCAAATGATCTCCTTTTATACGAACGGGCTTTTACGCATTCATCTTATAATGTTGATGCGAATACATCTCACCAAGATTATGAAAGATTAGAATTTGTCGGAGATAGTGTAATTAATTTTGTAGTTGCCGATTTAGCATTTAATATTCATAAAGAAATGACACAAGGTGATTTGTCTAAACTTCGTGCAGCAATTGTACAAAGCAAGGCTTTAGCGGATAAAGCTTTAAAATTTAACTTAGATAGCTATATTCGTCTTGGTCATAGTTTACCGGAAAATACTCGATCATCGAAAAGAATTTTAGAAGATGTTTTTGAAGCCTTTATTGGCGCAATTTATATAGATCAGGGACTAAATTTTACTTACAAATTTGTAAAAAACATTTTTTTAGATGATATTACATATTTTGATATGAAGCAATTCAAAGATTATAAATCTGAATTGCAAGAAGAAATGCAAGCCGAACATCGGGAAGCAGTTAAATATATTGTAATCGAAGAACATGGACCGGCACATGATAAGACATTTGTCGTTAAAGTTACTTATAATGATGTGACGTTAGGCATTGGACAAGGCAAAACAAAAAAAGATGCAGAACAAAATGCAGCATGTGATGCTTTAAGAAAGAAGGCAAGTTAATGGGTTTATTTTCGTATTTAAAAGAAAAAATATTAGGCAAATCAAATAAACAAAAAGATAAATATGTTGCCGGCTTAGATAAATCTAAACGAAATTTTGCTGATCGTTTAAAAGGATTATCTGCTCGTTATAAACAAGTAAATCAAGAATATTTCGACGAGCTTGAAGAAATATTAATCGAAGCTGATGTAGGAGTTAATCTTGCTTTGGAAATTATTGATGCCACAAAAAAAGAATCACGGGAGAAAAACATTATTGACCCACAGACAATAAACGAGTTACTTGTCGATAAAATGTTTATCAGTTATGTTAATCAAGGTGAAAGTATAGTAAATGAGATAGAATTTAAAAGTAAACCAATAGTTTTACTAGTGGTTGGTGTAAATGGTGTCGGGAAGACTACCACTATTGCAAAACTTGCCAAAAGGTATATTGATCAAGGGAAAAAGGTTACGTTAGTTGCTGCAGATACTTTTCGAGCAGGAGCAATAGAACAATTATCTGTTTGGGCCCAAAGATTAAACTGCGAAATTTGTGTAGGAAAAGAAAATGCTGATCCTGCCTCAGTTGCTTTTGAAGGAGTAAGACTTGGAAAAACCAATGGCTCTGATTTAATCATCGTAGATACGGCGGGAAGATTACAAAACAAATCAAACTTAATGGCAGAATTATCAAAAATTCGTCGAGTAATTGGAAAAGAAGTGGAAGGGGCACCACATGAAGTCTTTTTGATTATTGATGCCACGACCGGTCAAAATGGTGTTATTCAGGCAAAAGCATTTGGAGAAGTTACGACACTTACAGGTGTGGTAATTACAAAAATGGATGGTACATCTAAAGGTGGCATTATTCTTGCGATAAGAGACGAATTGGGTGTCCCAGTACGTTTTATTGGTTTAGGCGAACAGATGGATGATTTACAGGAATTCGATCTTGATCAATATCTTTATGGATTGTGTCTAGGCAATGAGGAAAAGTAATGAATAAGATTCAAGAGTTTACTTATAACAACCGCTTGTTTGAAAAATATAACAAGCTTTTAACTGCGACGCAAACAAAAATCTTTGAACAATATTATTGTTATAATTTATCTTTATCCGAAATTGCTGAAAATGAAAATATTTCACGCACAGCAGTTTCTGATTGTTTGAAGAAAACTTTACATAAACTAATTGAATATGAAGATAAATTAAATTTGTTGAAAATCGAAGATGCTTTGATTAAGCAAGTTGATAAAGTAAAAAAAGCACAAACATTGGAAGAATTAGAAAAACTTGAGAGGATGATTAAAAATGGCATTTGAGTCTCTAACAGATCGTTTAAGCGGAATAATAAAAAAAATTAGAGGTAATTCGACTCTTACAGAAGCTAATATGCAAGACATGTTAAGAGAAATTCGTATTGCACTTCTCGAGGCTGATGTCAATTTTTTAGTTGCAAAGGAATTTGTCAATAAAGTTAAGGAGAAAGCACTAGGTCAAGAAGTACTGAAAAAGCTTAATCCTAGTCAAATGGTCGTAAAAATAGTTCATGAAGAATTAGTAGAACTTTTGGGTGCAGAGCATAGTGAAATTAAGTATAACACAAATAAACCTACTATATTTATGCTTTGCGGTTTACAAGGATCCGGCAAAACAACCACTGCAGGGAAACTTGCTAAATTAATGAAGAATAAGTTACATAAAAAAGTTCTTTTGGCCGCCTGTGATGTTTATCGTCCGGCAGCAATTGATCAATTGGTAACTATTGCAAATCAAATTGGTGTAGAAGTTGTGAACATGGGAACTGCTGCTAACCCGGTTGATATCGCAAGTGTCGCTAAGAAGAAAGCTTATGAAGAAAAGTACGATGTTTTAATTATTGATACAGCTGGTCGTTTACATATTGATGAAGCTTTAATGGAAGAGTTAAATAAAATTAAGGAATTTGTTATTCCCGATGAAATTTTGTTACTTGTTGACGCTATGTCCGGACAAGATGCAGTCAATGTTGCCAACAGCTTTAATCAGAAATTAGCCTTAACAGGTATTATTATGTCTAAATTAGATGGTGATGCACGGGGTGGTGCAGCTCTATCAATTAGACATATGACAGGCGTACCAATAAAATTTACTGGTGTGGGCGAGAAATTAGATGACTTAGAGCTATTCTATCCTGATCGCATGGCGGATCGTATCCTTGGCATGGGCGATGTTATGTCATTAATTGAAAAAGCTCAAGAAAATATCGATGAAAAGGCCGCTAAAAAAACTGTGAATAAAATGATGGAAGGAACCTTTGATTTGAATGATATGCTTCAGCAAATGAAACAAATTCAGAAAATGGGCTCGCTAGGTGGTCTATTAAGGTTGATTCCGGGTATGCCAAAAATTTCCGATGAAGATAAAGAACGCGCACAAAAAGAAATGAAACGAACGGAATCAATTATTAATTCAATGACACCATATGAAAGAAAACATCCAGAAATTTTAAAAAATTCTCGTAAAGTCAGAATAGCTAAAGGTTCGGGATTGACAAGTGCGGATATTAATCGTCTGCTAAAAAAATTCGAGCAGATGAAAGAAATGATGCGACAAATGAAAAATTATACTAAAGGTGGCAAAATTCCTCCAATGGGTGGAGGATTTCCCGGTATGCCAAACTGAAAAAATAGGATTTGCATCCTATTTTTTTATAAATTTGTGTCCTTTGGTTATGGCATCTATTTCCCATTTCCCAGTTTCGTTATTAACTATCTCATTAAGTAGTTTTTGATCTTTTTTTGTCGGATAATATTTATCAAATAAATCTGGCCTTTTTTCTTTCGTCAATTTTAAACTTTGCTTTTGTCGCCATTTTTGTATTGCCTCATGGTTTCCGGAAAATAATATTTCCGGTACTTTATCTCCGTTAAATTCTAAAGGCTCGGTATATTGAGGATATTCTAGCAAGCCATTTTCAAACGTTTCTTCTCTAGTAGATTCATCGGCGATAACACCATCGATAAGGCGAATGACAGCATCAGCGATTACCATTGAGCCAAGTTCTCCACCGGTAAGAATGTAATCACCGATTGAAATGCATTCATCGACATATTTTTCAATACGAGCATCAATTCCTTCATAGTGGCCACATATTATGATAAGATGCTCTAATTGGGCATATTTATGAGCAATTTGTTGTGAAAATGTTTTTCCGGTTGGTAGCATAAGTACTACATATGAATGAGGAGTTTTAACACTATTAAGGGCATCAATAATCGGTTGACATTTCATAATAAGGCCGGCACCACCACCAATAGGAGCAGAATCGACACGCCCATATTTGTCTTTTGTAAAATTACGAATATTGACACACGTTATTTCGATAAGATTTTTAGCAATTGCTCTTTTAATTATTGAGGTATTGATAAAGCCTTCATACATTTCTTTAAAGAGCGTTAAAAAAGTTATCTTCATAATAAACCCTCCAAAACATGGATAATAATTTTGTGGTTTTCAAGATCAACCGACTTTATAAAGGCCTTAACGAAAGGAACAAAAAAATCTTTTTGTGCTTTTCTTTCAATTCTTAGTGTTTTGTAAGAAGCATATTCTTCAACAGTTTTTACATGTCCAAGCAAAGTGTTATTTTCATCATAGACATCACATAACTCTAAATCGCAATAACGATAAAATCCTTTAGGAAGTGTAGCGCATTCTTCCTTGATTTGCACAAGACAATTAATAAATTTTTCTACATCTGTGGCCGTGGAAAATTCTTTAAAGGAAATAATATCTAAGTTTTTGCTTTTTCTAAATGTTGCTATTGAAACTTCTTCACGGATATCGTTTTGTTCATTAAACAAATATACTTTGTTGTTTTTTTTATAACGTGTAGCTGAAAAATCAGAAGAAGAATAAACTTTTACTTCTCCTTTGATACCAAATAAAGAAACAATTTTTCCTAAAGTTATGTAATTCATATTTTTAATTGACAAAAAATGAGGATATTATTCCTCATTAGTGTCTTCATCTTCAAAAGATTCAAATTTCAAATGAACTCTTTTATTTTCTAATTTTCCTGCAATAGATACAACCTCTCGCAAAGCGTCTGCGACAATACCTTTTTTTCCAATAAGTTTTGCAGTATCACCTTGATTGGCCACAATTAAAATTAAAACATCTTTTTCGGATTCTTGTGGTAATTCGCGAACCATCAATGATTCAGGATTATCGATGAAAGGATCAACAAGAGCATGGATAATCATTGCGTAATCCATGATTATTCTCCTTTTTTGTTTGCTTTAGCAATAATACCTGATTTGGAAAACAAAGCACGTACAGTATCCGAAAGTTGGGCGCCATTTCTAATCCATTTAATTGCTTTTTCTTCATCAATTTTAACTTGATTATCTTTTGCTAGAGGATCAAATGTTCCCAATAATTCAATGTAACGACCATCACGTGGAAATCTGCTATCTGCAGCAACAATTCGATATGAGGGATCTTTATGTCGACCAGTTCTTGTTAATCTAATTTTTACAGCCATATTTAATTTCTCCTTTACAAAATTACAAAGTAATTATAAAGGAACATAAAATAAGTGTCAAGTATTTTTGCTTAACAAAAAAACATACTTGGAAGTGGAACGCTTAATATGCTAATATAAAAGGCGAGAAGAGGTGTCGTTATGAAAAAATTTTTAGATAAATTCTTTCATATTTCTGAAAAGAAGTCATCAATAAAAACCGAAATTATAGCAGGATTAGTAACATTTATTGCTATGTGTTACATTTTGCCTGTTAATGCGTCCATTTTGTCTGATCCAAACGGAATGGCCATGAACTCTTTTGGTGTTTTTGCAATTACTGCGCTTTTAGGTGCGTTTGTAACTTTCATAATGGGGTTTGTTGCTAATTATCCTGTTGTTTTAAGCGCAGGAATGGGATTAAATGCTTATTTATCCTACACAATTTGTAGTGCGAGCGGTTATACTTGGCAACAAGGAATGATTTTATTAACTATTTCCGGATTAATCTTTTTTGTTTTCTCTTTAACACCAGTTCGTAAAATTATAATCGAATCGATTCCTAAGAATTTAAAGTATATTATTTCTAGTGCGCTAGGAGCTTTTATTTGCCTTGTAGGATTAGTAAATTCAGGCATAATAGTCAATGGAGCCACTATTGTGGAACTCGGTAGTTTATTAAATCCATCTACATTGATTGCTTTAGTATCAGTTATTTTATGCTTTGCATTGACCGTTTCAAAAAACAAGATTGTTTCTACTTTGGCAATTCCAATTTGCATTGTTGTTGCCGCAACAGCAGGTTTAATTACCTCAACTATTATGATAAACAATGGTAGTATCGTTCAAGACAATGGTACATGGGTATATACCAGTGAATTACTAAGCAAATTTAACTGTAAACTACCAATAGCTCCATGGCTAGATTCAAGTGTTAAATGGGGGATAAATGGTGTTGATCAAGTGTTTGCTTATGGTTTATTTACTGATACATATGATGGAAAGCAATTTGGTGCGGACCTTGTTAAGGTATTGACCAATCCAACATCTTATGTGGCTATATTTTCGTTAATGTTTGTTAATTTATTTGACACAACTGCGACTTTACTTGCGGTTGGAAGAAATTCTGGTATTATTGATGAAAATGGAAAAATGCAAAATTATCAAAAGGCGGTCCTTGCTGATGCAGTTGGAGCCGCAATATGTGCTCCTTTAGGGACATCTACAGTTACATCCTTTGCTGAAAGTAATGTCGGAGTGGAGATGGGAGCAAGAACCGGACTTGCGGCCGTTGTAGCGGGTTTTATGTTCTTATTATCCGCTTTTATTTATCCAGTGTTTTCTATCTTCACAGCAGGATCGGTTACAGCTCCAGCTTTAATTTGTGTGGGAGCAATGATTTTTATAGGTAGTTTTAAAGATATTGATTTTAGTGATCGAATAGTCTCCTTTACCGGATTTATTACGATAATATTTTCTATTTTAGCTTATTCGATTTCTTCCGGCATTGGAATCGGAATTATTTGCTACGTAGTTATGATGTTAATAGCAAAAAGAGGAAAAGAAATTGGAACACCTATTTATGTTATTGCGGGATTGTTTATTTTTTCCTTTGTGTTAACGGCAATTATGCCAATAATCTAATTGATATACACAAAAAGTACTTTATTTGAAGTACTTTTAATTTTTCTTTCCATTATTGAAAATGAAAGAAAAATCGCTGGTTATAGTGCTATCCTCACTGATTTATTGGATATGCTTCAAATTAGTGAAATCGTTTCGTGTAGATTTAAAATTGACTAATGAAAACTGGCTTCTCTAATCGCTCTGTCTTTGTCTATAAAACTGAACATATTCATGTACTTTTTAACTTGTTATGCTACTTTAAGAATCGTGAAATTGCTAGAATTCACTGTTTACCTAAATTAACCACAAATATATTTTTCGAGATTGTTAGAGAAACTGTCTTTTTATAATCAGCCAAGTAAAAAACATCTAGACTATCACTATAATTACCTAAGATAGAATCAAAACTTTTAACACGATGAGACTAGAAATTATGATGTACGAAAACTTTCTAACAAAATTTTAAATGTGCACCTATTTCTTGTACTTGCTTTTATCTCTTTCCTTGAAAGAACAGCCATTTTCTGGCTGTTTTTTAATGCTTGTATTCTTTTTTTGAGAATCCGCAATCCCAAAGATGAGATATAGCACAAAAATCGCCTGAATGGAATAGATATCTGTCGATTTTTAAGGAATATTTTGCGTTATTAGATATATCGAACTATGAAAGAGTGTTTCTGAGCGAAAAGTACAGACACATTTTTGTATTTTTTTGAAATGTCAAGGTGTTTTAAATTGTGGAAAAATGTGTGTATAATTGCCAATAATTTTCTGAAAAATGTGCAATATTTAGTTTGAAAGAATCGAAAAAATGTGTTATGCAACATTTGATAAGGTGGAAAAGATGATTTTATGAAGCGGAAAGCAATGGAAGAACTGAAAAAATGGCAGATTGATCCCGAACGCAAGCCGATGGTGTTGCGTGGTGCCAGACAGGTAGGTAAGACTTGGCTGATGAAGGAATTTGGACAGAACTGCTATGATAATTTCATCTATTTCAACTTCGATGAATAGGACGAGCTGAAATCCATTTTTGAAACGAACAAGAACCCTGCACGTATTATCGAACTTCTCTCCATGATCTCCGGAAGCAAAATTCAGCCTGGCAAAACGCTAATCATTTTTGATGAGATACAGGAATGCCCCGAAGCGCTGAACACACTGAAGTATTTCAGGGAAAAAGCAAATGAATATCACGTGATAGCTGCCGGAAGTCTACTCGGAACGCTACTGGCACAGCCAAAATCCTATCCGGTCGGTATCGTGAATCTGCTTGATGTTTTCCCGTTGACCTTTGACGAATTTTTGAACGCCACAGAGCCAGCGCTCTATGACTTTTACGAAAGCATAGAAAAGGGGCAGCCAATTGAAGAGATCTTTCACAATCGGTTGATTGATGCTTATAACAATTATCTGATTATCGGCGGAATGCCGGAGTGCGTTGCATCGTGGGTCAAGTATAAAGATCCAGCAAAAATATTAAAGATACAACGGGAATTGGTGGAGGTTTTAGTAAATGATTTTTCCAAACATAACGGAAAAGTCAATAGCGGACGTATCCTAATGGTGTTCCGAAGTATCGTTTCCCAACTTGCTAAGCCAAACGAGAAGTTCATGTATGGTGCCGTTCGGGAAGGTGGCAGAGCACGAGATTTTGAAGAAGCCATTGAGTGGCCGAGCATCATCCGACAAGTGCCATCCGCTTGTCCAAACGCGGATACCGCAAGGATGGTGCTTTTACCAACATTCCTTTGTATCTTGCAAGAAAGGTAAAAGACCTACTATAAAAAATGTGAAACTGTGGAGCTTTCCGATGGATTTCCCAATTCATTATGTTTTCAAAAATTGCTCTCCTGTTAACACAACAAAATTTCAGAGAATGGCTTGGAAGTCCAGACCTTTTTCGAAAATACAAATAAAATTTTAATTCAGGTGTGTTCTTTGCTTTATCCAAAGCAAATTTTGAATGTTGAGATAGAAAAAAATTAATCACAAATTTTTGTCTGTGATGAATTTTTGTTTTAGCCATTCTCAAGCGACTTTACAGGATATATTTTTTATCATCCTTATGAGATTTAACCAGGTTCTTTTTTCGATATCGTTAGTAATTTCATTGATTGCTTTTATGATATAGTTTTTTTGTTGTTCTTGATAGGGTACACATTTCTTAGCAAGCATTTTTGCTATTTTATTTTTTTGACACTTACTGGTTTGCTTTTAGGAGTAAATTCTAGGTTTAAGCCTAATTCAGCAAGCAATTTTGTAAACTTAGAAGCATAACTTTTAATATTGAAAGTTGGATAATGTTGTTTGATTTTTATACGAAGTTCACTTAGGTTATGATTATTAAAATCATTGAGTTCTTTATCAATAAATAATTTTAATTCTTCTAGAGTTGGTACGATTTCTTCTTTTTTGTTCACACTTTTAAGTTCAGCTATCATAGTGGTATTGTCATTTAAAGTTTTTACGACAATGCCAGGAACTTTTTTCATGAAATTACTGAAATTTTTGTAGCCGTAAGATCTTACATCAAAATCTGGATGAAGAGCTTTAATTTTGTTGCGCACCATCGATAAAACCATTGCTTCATCACTTGATGAAATAATTTTTAAAATATCTTGATTAATCTTTTCAAGATTTGTAACATTTACTTTTAAATTTAAATTTACATCTTCAACGTTTTTTCCTAAATTTTCAATAAAGATGAATTCATTGCAAGCATTTCTTAATGATTGAGGAGCGGTTGATTTTCCAACTCCCACAACTTCTTTGTTTGATTCTTTTAAACGGGCAATAAGACCGGTGTAATCAGAATCAGATGATACAATGACGAACGTATCAACATCGCGACTATATAAAATATCCATTGCATCAATGATTAGACTAAAGTCTGAAACATTTTTGCTTTTTATATTGTTAAAATGTCCGGAGATTGCAATAGCATTTTTAATGCAATCATCTTCCCATTCCTTTAATTTATCAATGCTGCCATAAGCCTTTTTAATAATAATATTTCCTTTTGACTTTAATTCATCCAAGATAGCATTGATGCTTTTATGCGATACATTATCTGCATCGATTAAGACAGCCATAGATTTAAATTCATCCATATAATTACCTCAAATTTATAAAATAATTATAGCATATTGGGAATATAAAAACTATAAGCATAAACTTATAGTCAATCTTATTTATTGGATTAATTCTAATAATATATCAACCATTTTTTTCATTTGTGTAATGGAAGCATATTCATAACGGCCATGATAATTAAAACCGCCTGTCCCTAAATTAGGAGTTGGAAGGCCCATAACAGTTAATCTAGCGCCATCAGTGCCACCACGAATTGGAGAGAAGGTATAACTAATTTTTAATTTTTCATATACGTTTACTATACGATTCAATGAGCGTGGATCTTTTTCAATAAATGTACGCATATTTTCATAGGAATCTTTTATACTAATTTCGACAATGTTGTAACCATATTTATGATTTAAAATATTCCTAGCAATTTCAAAGTCTTTTTTTTGCTTTTCAAAAATTGCTCTTGAATGATTACGGATTATGTATTCCATCTCAGTATACTCACAATTGCCGTTTATATTGCATAAGTGATTAAAACCTTGATAACCTTCTGTCTTACTTGGAATCATATCGTTTGGTAATAAATCATTAAACTCTTCTGCAACTAGTATAGAATTAATCATTTTATCTTTAGCAGATCCTGGGTGAATATTTACGCCATGTATTTTAATAGTTGCCGATGCAGCATTAAAATTTTCATATTCAATATTGTGGATACTACCACCATCTAACGTGAAAGCATAATCAGAATCAAATTCTTTGATATTAAAATTGTCTGTGCCACGACCTATTTCCTCATCTGGAGTGAAAGCTATACTTATCTGTCCATGTTTAATATTTGAGTTAAGTACCTTCTCAATAAAATTCATAATGATAGCGATACCGGCTTTGTCATCTGCTCCAAGTAATGTTGTTCCATCAGTTACAACAAGCGTTTCTCCAATGTTTTCAAGTAGCGATGGAAAAGTTTTAGTATCTAAAACAATATTCTCTTTCTCGTTTAAAATAATATTTTTCCCATTATATTTTTCTATAATTTTCGGATTGACATTTGCCCCAGTACAATCGGGAGAAGTATCTAGATGTGCGATAAAACCAATTTTATCTTTTGCTTCTTCGGTGTTCGCGGGAATTTTTGCATAAACAACTCCATATTTGTCAAGAAAAGCATTACTAATACCCAAATTCTGTAATTGCTCCACTAATTTTTTTGCTAAATTTAGTTGTTTTATTGTGGAAGGATAAGTATTAGAGCTTTCATCGCTTTGAGTGTCAATTTTTACATAGTCAATAAAATTTTCTATAATGTCCATGAGTATTATCCTCTTTCAACTACTAATAATACGCCTAATTTTAAAGTTTTACATTAAAAACCTTAGATTTTAACAACCGCTTATGAAAAGTAATAAACTCTTGATATATTTTTAAATATTTGATAGAATTACAACGCATTTTGAAAAAATGCTGCAGATGGTCCGCTGGAGCTCACTACTTGAATGAACATCCTAAGATAACGAAAGGGAGAGTGGAAATTATGAATACTAATTTAGTTAATGAAATTGCAAAGTCCCAACTCAAAAAAGATATCCCAGATTTCAATACTGGTGATACAGTAAACGTTTATGTCAGAATTATTGAAAATGGAAAAGAAAGGTTACAATTATTCCAAGGTGTTGTTATTGCCCGCCGTGGTGGTGGAGTAAGCGAAACATTTATCGTTAGAAAGATGAGTGGTAATATTGGTGTTGAAAGAACATTCCCTTTGCATTCACCAACTATTAACAGAATTGAAGTTGTAAAAAAAGGTAAAGTTCGCCGCAATAAAATTTTCTATATTCGTGAACGTTCTGGTAAGGCTGCTCGTATTAAGACAGTTCTTTAATTAATTAAAATAGTGAATAAAACGACGAAGAATATTCGCCGTTTTTATTTTGCAAGATGACCTTTTATATTTGTAAATAATTATAATAGTAGTTATAATTATTAAAAAGGTGAAATATTATGAAAAAGCGAACGGCTAAAATTATTGATATTTTTCTTACAATTGGCATTATTATATGCCTTAGTTTTACCGGTGCTTTGTTATATCGTAATGTTTGTTATGACGAAATACTTGTTTCTGGCCATTCTATGGAATCATCGCTTCATAGTGGAGATTTCGGGTTAATGAAAACAACAAAATCCGCATTGAATAATATAAAAAGATTTGATATCGTAATTGTCGAAGTTGATAGTGAAACATCTAATTCTCGTGACATAATAAAAAGAGTAATTGGTTTACCTGGAGAAACAATAAAAATTGAGACAAGTGGCGAGATTAAAATAAATAATACAGCACTTGACGAGCCATTTTTAACTTGTGATAAAGTTTTAAGTTATCGCAGTTCTGCGTCCTTTGCATGTTTAGATGAATATAAAATTCCGGAGAATTCATTTTTTTGCTTAGGAGATAATCGTGGCGCATCGGCAGATTCCAGAAGTCGGGGAGCTTTTGAAAGAAAAGACATTGTCGGTGTGCTAAAAGTTATTTATAAGGAAAATTGTTCGGAGAACGGTAAGGCTTGTAAATCAATACAGCCTAGATGGTTTTAAGGTGAAAATATGCAAGAAAAAAATGTGCATTGGTATCCGGGCCATATGAAAAAGGCGACAATTGAAATTGAAGAACGTGTAAAAATAGTGGATGTTGTTATTGAACTATTGGACGCACGGGCTCCGCTTTCTAGTCGCAATGAAAAATTATTTCAAATTACCAAAAATAAAAAAAGACTTTTAATACTTACAAAAACTGATTTGGCAGATGATAATCTTACAAAAGAATGGGAGAAGTATTTTATAAATCTTGGTTATTTAGTAGTTTGTCTGAATTTAAATGAAAGCAAAATAATTAATATTATTAAAAACAAAATAGATATTTTAGGTGAAGAAAAGCATCAGAAGGAAATAAAAAAGGGCATGAAGGCTCAGCCAATCAGAGCAATTATAATTGGAATTCCTAATGTAGGAAAATCTACGCTTATAAATCGCATTTCTAAAAGAAATGCAGCCTCAGTAAGAAATACTCCTGGACATACGAAAGCTCAGCAATGGATTAAAGTTGATAAATCTTTTGAACTTTTGGATACGCCTGGCATCTTACCTGCAAATTATGAAAATAGAGAAAAAGCGGTTAATCTTGCTTTAATTGGCTCAATAAAAGAAAATATATTGCCTCAAGAAGAATTAGCAAATTTGCTGTTAGATTACTTAAAAAAATATTATTTGGATTATTTGGAAACCAGATTTAAAATATTGATTAATAAAGAAGATAATAATTATACGATTTTCCAGAAAATTGCGCTTAAACGTGGATTATTAAAAAAAGGTAATCCAGATTTATATAAGGCAGAGATCTTATTACTAAAAGAATTTAAAGATGGCTTAATTGGCAAGATATCTTTGGAGCGTTTTTAAATATGCTAGATTATGAATTTAAGTATTATAAACAAGGACTAACTTGTATTGCAGGATGTGATGAGGCAGGGCGTGGGCCTTTAGCAGGACCAGTTGTTTGTGCTGCTGTAATAATGCCCAATAATTTTGTAAATGATGAAATAAATGATTCCAAACAACTTAGCGATAAAAAAAGAAGAGAACTATTTGAAATTATAAAAAAAGAAGCATTAGCTTATGCAGTCGTAGAAATTAGTGCAGATGAGATAGATCAGATTAACATTTATGAAGCCTCTAGACTTGGCATGGAAAAAGCTTTAAGAGAGTTGCATTATCAATATGAAATGGTACTGACTGATTGTATGCCTCTTTTGCATGAAACAGTTCCGGTTGAAGCCATTGTTAAAGGTGATGCTAAATCATTTAATATTGCCTGCGCCTCCATACTTGCAAAAGTGACAAGAGATAATCTCTTGATTGAATTAGATAAACAATTTCCACAATATGGATTTAGAAAACATAAAGGTTATGGAACCAAAGAGCATTTGGAAGCTCTAGAAAAATTCGGAGCAATTCCGCATATTCATCGCCAAACCTATGGCCCAGTAAGAAGATTATCACAAAAACAATTAACGCTTTTTTAAAGTCATCTACTATAAATATTATAGGAGATGATTTTTTGCTAAAAACGGAAGATATATTGCTTTATTTTTCGCTGAAATATGAGGGTGATTGGGACAAAATTTTTCAAGCAATTAGACTTAAAAAAGATTTTTCCGAATCAGAATTTATACTTTTAAAAGCAAAAATGAAAAGCAATTATTTTACACTTATTGATGATAATTATCCATCTTTTTTAAAGGAGTGTTATAAGCCACCGTTTGTAATTTATTATTATGGTAATCTTAATCTTTTAAATGAAAAAAATAAAATAACCATTGTAGGTTCAAGAAATTGTAGCTCATATGGAGAACTGTGTGCTATCAATATTACGAAAGATTTAGTTGCCAAAGATTTTGTTATAGTTTCGGGTATGGCCAAAGGCTTGGATGCTATTTCGCATCAGACAGCACTCGAAAACAATGGAAAAACTATTGCGGTTTTAGGGTCTGGCATAGATCTATGTTATCCAAAACAAAATGAATTGTTATACAACAAAATAAAAAAACAGGGTTTAATTTTAAGCGAATATCCCAATAATACATGTGTTAGGAAAGAAAATTTTCCAAAAAGAAATCGAATTTTGGCCGCAATTGGGAATGGAGTATATATTCCGGAATTTAAAATTAGTTCGGGAACAGGGATAACAATTTCCTTAGCGTTAAATTTAGGTAAGCCTATATTTTGCAGTCCCCATCCTATAAATGATGGATCGGCAAACAATCAATTGATTAAGGATGGTGCTATCTTGGTTGAAAATTCAAACGACATTATTTTTGAATTTGGCAATAAAAATTAGTCGACTAAAAAAATTTTTTATTTAGTATAAATAAATATATATATAAAGGAAAAAAACATTTGACAAAGGGCATATAATAATTTGATAATTGTTATCTAGGAGCGATTTTATGAAATTGGTTATTGTTGAGTCACCTACTAAATGTCATACAATTGGAAAATATCTTGGTGCAGATTATAAAGTTATTGCTTCTTTAGGACATGTTCGTGATTTATCTATAAAAGGTAAAAGTGGACTAGGAATAGATATCGAAAATGGATTTAAACCGACTTATGAAATACAGGCAAAGCAAATGCCAGTTGTCAAAGAATTGAAAAAAAATGCTAAAGAAGCGGAAGAAGTTATTATTGCAACTGACCCTGATCGTGAAGGAGAAGCAATTGCCTGGCATCTTATGGAAATTTTGGGTTTAGATATAAATACCACAAAACGTTTAGAGTTTCATGAAATTACGCGACCTTCAATTGAAGCCGCGCTAAATAATCCTCGTAAATTAGACATGAATCTGGTAGCGTCACAAGAAACTAGAAGAATATTAGATAGAATTATTGGCTTTAAATTATCAAGTTTATTACAAAACAAAATTAAATCACGTTCTGCAGGTAGAGTTCAATCATCATCTTTAAAGTTACTTGTTGATCAAGAAAAAGAAATTGCAAAATTTGTTCCGGAAGAGTATTGGAAGATAGCAGTTATTTTAACGTTAGGAAAAACGACATTAAAAGTCGTTGTTGATAAGGAAAGAATAGCTAATGAGAGCGAAGCCTTGCAAATAGAGCAGGCATTAGGAGAAACTGCCTCAATTTTATCGATTGATTCAAAACGTAGTTTAACGGAATCTAAACCGGCATTTACTACATCCACTATGCAACAAGAGGCGTTTAATCGCTATAAATTTTCTACTAAAAAAACTTCTTTAATTGCCCAAAAATTATATGAAGGGGTACAAGTAGGGCAAGAAACAGTAGGTTTAATCACTTATATGCGTACAGATTCTACGCGTCTTTCACCAGTATTTCAAGAAAGAGCAAGAAATTATATTTTAGAAAATTTTGGTGAAGAATATATTGGTAAATCAAAAAAAGCAAAAGGAAAGGCCGTAATTCAAGATGCTCATGAGGCAATAAGACCAACCTCCTTAACTCGTACTCCGGAAGCTATAAAAAAATATTTAACTAATGACGAATATAAATTGTATGCGTTAATTTATAATCGGGCATTAGCCTCATTAATGTCAGCAAAAGTTGATGAGGTTACCACTGTTAAATTTATATCTAATGATGTTGTTTTAAAGACAACTGGATCAGTAAATATTTTTAAGGGTTTTACAATTATAAATAAGAATGAAGATGAGAATAATGAAAGTCTTCCAAAATTTAATGAGCAGGATATCTTTACCATAAAAGAGGTGGAAAAAGAACAACATTTTACTAAAGCACCTGCAAGGTTTAGCGAAGCTAAGCTTGTCAAAACAATGGAAGAAGTAGGTATTGGTAGACCATCAACATATGCCTCGACAATTGAAATTCTTAAAGCTAGAAAATATGTTGTTGTAGAATCAGGTATTTTAACACCGACAGAACAAGGTATAAAAACTGATGAATTATTAGAAGAATATTTTACAAACTTAGTTAATCCATCTTTCACCGCTCAAATGGAGAAAAATTTAGATGAAATTGTGGCTGGCAGCGAGTCAAGAATTCAACTTTTACAAACGTTTTATGATGGATTTGTAAAACAATTGGATTTTGCAAAAAAACATATTGAAAAAGTTAAAGATGAACTAAGTGGCAATACTTGTCCTAAGTGTGGCTCACCTTTAGTGTATAAAAATTCTAAATATGGTAGATTTGAGGCGTGCTCTAATTATCCGCATTGTCATTATATTGTTCCAAAAGCCAAAGAGGAAATACCGAGCGACGCTCCAATTTGCCCTGAATGTGGTGCGCCATTAGTTTTAAGAAAAAACAAGAAAGGCCAAACTTTCTATGGGTGTAGTAATTTTCCAAAATGCAAATACATAATGAGTAATGAATCAAAAAAAGACGAAGAAAAAATAGAGATAGTTGGAAAATGCCCTGATTGTGGCGGAGACTTAATTGTAAAAAAAGGCAAATATTCGAAATTTATTGGCTGCAGCAATTACCCAAATTGTCACCATATGGAAAAATATAACAAATCAAAAGGAATGAAATAATTGCTTTTTCTTTTGCTTAATATTTAAGATTATGCGAAGTTGTGATACAATGTTTTCGGTGAGAATATGAGAAAAAAAGTTATTGTAGTAGGGGCCGGATTAGCAGGTGTGGAGGCCACGTACTATTTAATAAAGCATAATATTGAAGTAGATTTGTATGAACAAAGGCCTAAAAAAAATACCGGTGAACACCATACCGCTTATTTTGGTGAACTTGTGTGTTCAAATTCATTAAAATCCAATAATCTAGATAATGCTTGTGGACTTTTAAAAGAAGAAATGCGACATATGGGAAGCATTACAATGGAAGTCGCAAAAAAAACACAAGTGCCGGCGGGTAATGCTTTATCGGTTGATCGAGATTTATTTTCCAGGTTCTTAACTGAAGAAATTTTACAATCGCCTTTAGTTCATTTTCATAATGAGGAATTTTCACTTTTAGATGACAAAGCATACATAATCGTTGCTACCGGGCCATTATCAAGCCAAAGCATAATCGATAAATTGGAAGCTCTGACCAATGATCAAATGTTTTCATTTTTTGATGCATGTGCACCTATTATCGAAAAAGAAAGTATAGATTTTAACAAGGCATATTTTAAATCTCGATATGAACAAGGTGATAATAGTTATATTAATTGTGCAATGAATGAGAAAGAATATAAAACTTTTTATCAGGAGCTAATAAAAGCTGAACTAGCTAAGTTACATGATTTTGATAAAAAATATTTTGAAGGTTGTATGCCGATTGAAGTGATGGCTAAACGAGGAGAAAATACTTTGCGATATGGCCCATTAAAACCTATGGGATTAAGAAAAACACCGGAAGATAGACCATATGCAGTAGTTCAACTTCGTCAAGATAATGTATCTGGAAGCCTATACAATATGGTAGGATTTCAGACAAATTTGACTTACAAAGAGCAAAAAAGAGTTTTTTCTTTGATTCCTGGACTTGAACATGCAAAATTTGTTCGATATGGCCTAATGCATCGAAATACTTATATTTGTGCACCCAGACATTTAAATCCCGATTTATCACTGAAAAAACATAAAAACATATTTATTGCCGGGCAATTATCTGGGGTTGAAGGCTATGTCGAATCGGCCGCAACAGGTATTATCGTAGCGATAAATGTCTTAAGGCACTTGAATGGTTTAGAATCTTCAATTCCTCCAATCAATACGATGATAGGTGCCCTTTTGAATTACTTAAAGCTTTGTAATCCTTCTAATTTTGCCCCAATGAATGCAAATTTTGGCATATTAAAATGTGAAGGTAAGAAAGACAAAAATGAAATATCTAAAATTGCACTAAGTTCTTTAGAAGATTGGTTAGGTGAGTTAAATGCTTAAAGTATTAAATGAAAATGATGAAATAGCTGCTTATACTAATTATCTCCGTCTTGAGCGTGGATACTCAGAAAGAACGATTGATAGCTACTTGCGAGATATAAATAAGTTTTATAAATTTGCTATTTCGAAAAATATAAATCCCTTAAAAGTGAATAATACATTTATTAGAACATTTTTAAGTTATGAGAGATTGAATGATATTTCTAAAAAAAGCATTAAGAGACGTTTGAGTGCATTGAGAAGTTTCTATGGCTTTCTGGAAGAAAATAAATATGTAAAATTTAATCCATTTTTAGCTATAACGTCACCTAAACCCGATATCACATATCCAAAAGTTTTATATGAGGATGAAATTGAAAAATTATTAGCGGCGAACATGGAAAGAAAAGATCCTTTACAACAAAGGGACCAAGCTATATTAGAGTTATTATATGCTTCAGGACTAAGAGCCTCGGAATTAATAAACTTAGAAGTGGCAGATATAGATTTCAGTAGCCGAATGGTAAAGGTACTCGGAAAAGGCTCAAAAGAAAGAATTATACCAATCTCTCCGATTGCTAAAAATTCCATGATGAAATATCTGAAGAATTTAAGAGCGGAGTTAATTCTCCAATCAAATAAAGAAGAACTGCCCACGGTTTTTTTCTTAAATAGTAAGGGAGATAAATTAACATTACGAGGATTAGAATATATTTTAAAACAAATTGAACTAAAAACAGGAGTGTTCTTAGATTTGCATCCGCATATGATTAGGCATACCTTTGCCACGCATCTTCTTGAAAATGGGGCAGATTTGCGAACTATTCAAACTTTATTGGGGCATTCTTCCATTTCTACAACTCAAATTTATACACATGTAACCACCGAAGCAATGAAGAATGAGTATATGCAAGCACATCCGCGTGCGAAAAAAAAGAACTCTAACTAATTTTAGGCTTGATTAAAATTAAAACTTCAAAAATTCGAAGACGAAAAGCACAATAAAAAAAGTAACTTCAAAATAGAGATA
>CANQQL010000017.1 GCA_947625975.1 uncultured Bacilli bacterium | reverse complement strand
ATCTCTATTTTGAAGTTACTTTTTTTATTGTGCTTTTCGTCTTCGAATTTTTGAAGTTTTAATTTTAATCAAGCCTTATTTACAAAACCATCTAAAAGTAATTCAAGTCTACTTATCAGATAATTATCATTTTCTTTCATACCTTTTTCAATCCAAGTAATAATGACACTACTGATGCCGGAAACATAATAAGAAACAAATAGTCTTTTATCATCATTTGTAACAATAGATTTAGTATCCGCTTTAGCAAAAATTTTTAAAGTACATGCATATAAATAACTGGAAATAAATTGCTTAAATAAATCGCTCCCCGCACTTGATAAAGTGCTTTGAACAAATTTTTTGTTATTTTCCACATACTTGATAATAGTTTTAACTGCTTCTTGCCAATGCTCAATAGGTTTATTTCCACTTAAATCTTCATTTAAAAATATCCATGTCAATAAGTCATAAATGTCGCGAAAATGATAATAAAAAGTTTGTCTTTTTATACCACAAAGATCTGTCAATCGTTTAACTGATATATTATCTAAAGGTTCTTTTGCCATCAAATATTTTAAAGCGTTAGCTAATTTTAATTCCGTTTTCATAATTATTTAATTTTTGCATACTCAATTGCAATTTGCGCTCCGACTTTTGCATTATTAAGCACTAAGCGAATGTTGGATTCTAACGATTCTCCACCTGTTAATTCACTAATTTTAGCTAATAAATATGGAGTCGTTTCTTTACCACGAATTCCTAATTTCTGCATTTCTTCGATTGCTTTGTTTATCGAGTCATCAATAACTTTTTTATCCATAGCATCTTGTTCTGGGATTGGATTTGTAATTAAAATTCCACCCTTTAAATTATTTTCTCTTTTTGCTTTTATAATCTTTGCCCCATCTTCCGGAGAATCAATTTTATATTCTAGTTTTAAGCCACTATGAGCGGTATAAAAGTCCGCTAACTCATACGTTTGATAACCTAAAACTGTAACACCATAAGTTTCTAGATATTCTAAAGTTAAATTTAAATCTAAAATTGCTTTTGCTCCGGCGCAAACAACTGTAACATCTGTATTAGCCAATTCTTGTAAATCTGCAGATATATCGAACGTTTCCGGTGCCCCACGATGAACACCGCCAATTCCCCCTGTTACAAAAACTTCAATACCCGCTTCTTTCGCAAGAATCATGGTTGTGGCCACTGTCGTGGCACCCCATAATTTGCGGGCAAATATTACAGGTAAATCTCGTCTTGATGTTTTAACTATTCCCTTGCGTTTTCCAAATTCTTCGATTTCTTCTTTGGACATACCCACTATTCCAACACCATCAATTATTCCAATTGTAGCAGGTATTGCTCCATATTTTCTTATCTCTGCTTCAACTTTTAAAGCTGTTTCGACATTTTTCGGATAAGGCATTCCATGCGAAATAATCGTGGATTCTAAGGCTACTACAGCTTTACCTTCTTTTAACGCTCTTTTAACTTCTTCATTTACTCTGATCATTTTATATTTGCTTCCTTTTCTTCTCGTTTTTTCCATTAATTAACCAATCTAATACAAAGTATATTATCGAAAATAATATTGTTAAACCTAAGAGTTCCAAAACATTTATTAAATCCATTTTTTCCGGATAAGTTTGAAAAATATTTATAGGTATAACCGCGGTGGCGTATAAGACAGAAAATAAAGTATACATTGAAATAGCTAATAAAACTAAACTAATAAAAAGATTTAAACGATATTTATTGAATGGCATACAACATCTAAATAGCACAACTAAACAAAGAATAGACATTGTAATCATTCCCATTGTTGTCGCAATGTCTTCGGCTAATAAACCATTTAGTTTTAAAACAAATATCAAAATTACGGACATGGCTATAGATATACCACCCGGTAAAGCCTTACACAAAACATTTTTTACGAATCCGCTTTTAATTAAATTATCGTTGGGTTGCAAAGATAAGAAGAATGAAGATAGGCCTATGCCTACAAATTCCCATATATATAAATGCTGTGGTAAAAATGGATAGTTAAACTGTCCACCGGATCCTATAATTAAACTTCCAATAATAAATACTATAGTTACCAAGAATGCAAAAATAGTTTTTGTAAGATATAAGGAGCAAGTTTGTTGCAGATTATTCACAACGCGTCTGCCTTCTTGCACAATTTCCGGCATATGTGAAAAATCCGAATCCATTAATACCAGATGAGCGGAGCATTTTGTTGCATCTGCTCCGCTAGCCATAGCTATCGAGCAATCTGCACGTCGAAGAGCAATAATGTCATTAACTCCATCACCGGTCATCGCAACTGTTTTTTCATTCTCTTTTAACGCCTCAACAAGTGCTGCTTTTTGCTCCGGGCTTACTCGACCGAAGATGGTATATTTCATTGCTAGTTCTTTAACCTTTTCTAGTGGAATTTTTTCAAGATTAATATAATTAGCAAAATTTTCAACACCACATTTTTTCGCAATTGTCGAAACCGTTATGGGATCATCACCCGAAATAATTTTAATGTCCACATCATTGTTTTTAAACCAGTTTATAGTATTTTTAGCACTGCTTCGGATATTATCCGCAATAACTATAAGGGCTATTAACTCGTTGTTTTTTGGTATTTTGTCATCTTTAATTCCCCTTCTTGAATAAGCCAAAGCCATGACTCTATTCCCTTCGGAAGAATAATGTAAAATCTTATCTTTAATCTCCTTGTTTATTTTTACATTGATAAATTCTATCGCTCCTAGTACAAATGTCCCTTCTTCTTCGAATGTCGCGGCCGAATATTTTCGATCACTGGAGAATGGGAGAGACGACAAGATTTTTAATTTATCATTTAATGAACATTTTTTCAAAATCGCTCGCGCGGACTGATTTGTATCCTTTGTCGCATTTAATAAATTTCCTAAAATAAAGTTAATATCTTTGTCTTTTGATAAATTTATGATGTCAATCACATTCATGGTGCCATCCGTTAAAGTCCCGGTTTTATCGAAGCATACGACATTAGCTCTTGCTAACATTTCAATCGAATATAATTCTTGAACCATCGTATTCTTGCTACCTAAGCGAAGTACGCCCACAGCTAAAGTTAAAGAAGTAAATAAAAACATACCTGATGGAATCATTCCAATCATCGAAGCCGAAGTAAAAGCAATTGCATTATTCAAAGCATCAACTTCTTCTTTTAACTGAGTATAGTTTACAAAAAACATAATCAATCCAATTGGTATAATGACCATGGCAATAATGCGAAATATTTGATTTATTGATTTTAATAATTCGGACTTTGGTCTTTTAAACTGCTTGGCTTTAGTTTGAATTTGTTCGGCAAAAGAGTTTCTACCTACTTTATCCGCTAATACCGTTGCTTTCCCGCTCACAACGAAAGAACCCGAACATATGACATCCCCGACATTCTTTTTTACATTTAAAGCTTCCCCGGTAATAATTGATTCATCTACCTCTAATGATCCTTCTTTAATAATTCCATCAACACTTACTTGTTTACCACTCTCTAAATAAAAAATATCATCTAACACCAACTCACTTGTTGGTATAACTCTTTTCTTGCTATCACGCAATACTTCCACGGTCGGTTCGACCGAAATTTTTAATTTTTCAATCAATTTTTTTGCTCTGATGTCTTGTATCAAGCCAATAATCATATTAGCAATCATTATAGCCATAAATGCTAAAATATCCGTCGCATGATTTGCATAAATTTCGATTATTGCTATAAATGTCAATAACATATTAAAAAATGTAAAAACATTATCTTTGATAATTTGCCAATATGATTTTGTAGTTTTCCTAGTTGTTCTGTTCGATAATTTCTCTTTTTTTCTTAGCTCTACTTGCTCAGTTGTCAGTCCATTTAGTAAAGATGGATTAAAACGCTTTGAATCAACATTTTTCACAAAGATCATCCTCTAAATAAATTATATTCAAATAAACCACAAACGTAAAGAAAAAGAGTTCTACATAAAGAACTCTTAATCGTCATTATATTTATCTTCTATTCAACAATTTGGAAGCCTATTTCATAAGTAAAGATAGCTCCTACTTGCACTGAAGTAGCATATCCTTGATCATCGTATTCAATAGTTTGTTGTCTAGCTGCCTGAACAGTAATTACATAATGCTCTAAAATTTCCTCATTCGTTTCTTTATCAACACCGGCAGGAATCTTTTCCGCAGTAACTTGTACAGTATATAAAGGATTTCCTATTTTCGCTTGATTTATGAAGTATTTCATACTTTCGCTTTGATTTCCGCCAATTACATCAAACACATTTAACTCTAAATCAAATAACGATAAAGTAGGCTCACTCTGTGTTTCCCAAGGAGTTGTGGTTTTGCCGGTTTGATAACTTGAATTACGATCATTAAAAGTTTGTATTTCATAGGTGTTGCCATCTTTATTAAATTTTTGGAAAACTCCACTTTCGGCTCGGAAGAACTCATCAAAGCCCGTATATTGTTCATTAAAGTATGAAACCATGACATTATCATTATATAAAGAACTATCTAAAGTTGTTTGAATTTCCACATCATATTCATAATCTTCACCATCACTGGTAGTGGGTAATAGTTGTGTATCTACAAAATTATATGTTTGGGCAACTGCTCCTGTCGGTTCATTAACTTTATTTTCCTGAATATTATTTTCAACTTGTTGCAGTAATTCTTCGGCCTTGTCATCTAAAACCTCACTATTTTCATCATGCGTTAAATTTGGCAAAAGTGTTCCATAATCATAATATTTATTATAATCAAATAGCTCATCTTCGCCTGCTGGCACGACATAATTCTCTTTTTCTCCATAGGTATAATTATAAACAATGCTCATATCTTGTATTGTTTCACCATAGAAATAGAAAGCAAAGTCATAACCATAGTTAACTATTTTTTGTGTACTTATATCAAAATTTACATAAATAGTTTCGACAACATGTTGACCAGCGTAAATACCATCGTATTCTACATCATGATTGTATTGCAAGGTTACTGTGTCAGTATTTTTCTTGGAACTATACCATTCATATTTTTTGTTAAAAACATTATTACCAAAACTATCTTTTTGTTCATAATATTCTTTTGTTAAAATCTCAGACAGGCCGGAATTCATCTTAAATTCATAAAACGATTCAATCTTATTTCTACCATCTAATATCTCATACAAATCGCGATAGTTGTCTGGAATTGGATATTTTTCTCCTTCCGCAAGTTCTGGTTCTTTTTCTCCTTCATTAGGGTATTTGTGATTAACATTAATCAAGTAATCCGAATCATCAATTGTGCCTATAAGGCTTCTTCCTCTGCTTTTTTCTGTCACTTCTTCATGAACAAGATAAGAATCATCAATAGCAACTTGTCGGACTGCGCTTCGATCTTCAATCATATAATTGTTCTTGTATATGTTATATTCGACACTTTCTACTGAACTTTTATAACCATAATCAGCTTCCCAATAAACATAATCCAAATTATCGGTCAATTCTAAATCTAATTTCTTCACGCCTTGTGTTGGAGCACTATCATCTAAAAGTTTGGTATAAGAAAAGAATTCCTCTTCCGTTAAATCACCAGTAAATTGAACATGATTGCCGGAACCATCTAACTCTCCGCCCGACAATTCATTTTTAACGGCTTTAACTCTGGTGCTCTTTTTTTGGTGTCTTAAATCCAATCTACCATATGAACCTGAACCAAGTTCTGTATAAACGTTTGGATCTTCAAGAGTAATTTTGTTATCCTCAGAAGTCCCTAAATCGTAATAGTAATAATTTACTAAACTCGTATCTAATGCTAGTTCTTCCCAATTATATTGTTGAGATAAATTTGTATATGCATATAGAAATTTTACTCCGGGCACTAATTCTTTCTCTTTGATTGCTATATCTCCGTTTGGGTTGTTATCTGAACATCCCATTAAAGCAAATGCAGTAAATGCACAAAGCAATAAGATTTTTTTCTTTCCCATAAACATTCCTCCTAATTTTGAACAACAATTAAGTTTGTTATGTTAAATAATACTATTATTTACTTATATTGTCAATGATTTAGATTTGGTTATAAACAACGCTCGCTTCGCTGTTTTCATTGACAGTGATAAGATAAACCGCTGTGGAATCTTTAACAGTTAAATATATGCTCTGATCCTCAATTTCATATAATTCAAAAGCCATAACTACATAATATTGAGAATTTTTCTCGACATTTTCTGCATAAAAAGAAATATTATTATTAACTTTTCTTCTAGTAAGTTCGACTTGTTCTATTGTAACTTTTGTCTCATTTATATCTATTTTCGAACTTTTTGAAAAAGCAAAAATTGAAATCACTACAATTAAAAGGAAACATACTGATATAACCATCGCTGTGATATTAACTATTTTTGTAAATTTTTTCATTGTATCACCATATATATTTTGCAAAAAAAGTTTACTTTTTATTCTTTTTTTCGTTTGTTTTTAAAAAATTGCGACAAAATTTGTGCACTTTCTTCTTTTAAAATTCCTGCTTTGATTTTTGGGTAGTGATTAAGGCCTTTTTGATCAAATAAATTAAAACAAGTTCCCAATGCGCCACCTTTTAAATCTGAAGTTGCAAAAACAATTTCTTGTATTCTCGTCCACAGTATAGCCCCTGCACACATAGAGCATGGTTCAAGGGTAACATATATTTTGCAACCCACTAATCTCCATGATTTCAATTTATGGCAGGCTTTTTTTATCGCTAATATCTCTGCATGAGCCGTTGGATCATTGCTCTTTTCTCGCAAGTTGTGGCCACGCGCTATTATTTTATCATCTTTAACGATAATTGCTCCTACCGGCACTTCATCCAATAGATAACTTTTTTTTGCCTCTTTAAGAGCTTCTTTCATAAAATAAATATCATCGTGCATGTTCTCACCACCAAAAAAACCATCGCACATGAACAAGAAGCTTATGGCTGCTACGTTCCCGTCCTGACCAGGTTCACACTTGTTCATCGCAATGGCATTATTATTATATAAAATTAAATTTATATTTTGCAACAAAAATAGGCAAAACCTATTTCTTTTTTGGATAAAGGACTTTAATTCCACCCATAAATGGCACTAAAGCTTCCGGAATAACTACCGATCCATCTTTCTGTTGACATTGTTCGAGTATTGCAGGAAATAGTCTACTTGTTGCCAAACCTGATGCATTTAAAGTATGACAGTATTTAACTTTTCCTGTCTTTGTTTCACGATATCTAATCATTCCTCTTCGAGCTTGATAATCTCGGGCATTAGAAGCCGAAGATACTTCTTTATAAATTCCCATGGAAGGAATCCAAATTTCGACATCATATGTTCTTGCCATTGAATGTGAACAATCCCCTGCAGCAAGTTTAGAAATTTGGAAGTGCAGTCCTAAACCTTCTACCAGATTAGCGGCTTTATTTACTAATTCTTCAAAAGCCACATCCGATCCCTCTTCAGTGGTATATTGAACCATTTCCACCTTGTTAAATTGGTACCCACGAATCATTCCGCGCTCTTCCGAGCGATAACTTCCTGCTTCGCTACGATAGCATGGAGTATAAGCAAAATATTTTTTAGGAAGCTCATCTTCACTTAAAATTTCTTTTCGATGTAAATTAACCAAGGCAGTTTCTGCCGTAGGAAGCATAAATTTATCTTCGCCTTCTAGCCAAAATACATCTTCTTTAAATTTGGGAAATTGGCCGGCCGTATAACCACTTTCTTCATTTAATAAATGTGGTGGAAGAATCATTGTATACCCATCCTTTAGATGCGTAGATATAAAATAGTTTATTAACGCCCACTCTAATTGCGCTCCAAGACCTGTATAAATCCAAGTCCCTCTTCCAGATATTTTTGCTGCTCGCTCATAATCAATAAGCCCTAATGATTCTGCAAGTTCAACATGATCTTTTGGTTTAAAATCAAATACTGGCTTAGTTCCAACTGTTTTAATAACTTTGTTATTTTCTTTCTCGCCCGGCAGCAAATCTTCGTCCGGCAAATTTGGAAGCGTTTCAACAAATTCTTTAATTTCTTTTTCTAAAGTTAGTAAATCTTTTTCATTTTCTTCATTTTGAGCTTTTAAATTTTTTACTTTTGCAAAAATTTCCTGAACATTTCCACCATCTTTTTTTACCATTGGTACTGTAGCAGATAATCTATTTATCTCTGCTTTAATGGCTTCGACTTTTTGAATCAAATCAAGTCGCTTATCCATTTTGGTAATAATTTCGGTAAAATCTACATTCCACCCTTTTTTCTGTAGTGCAGACTTTACAAAATCTGGTTTGCTCTTTATTAAGTTTAAATCAATCATAAAAAATCTCCTTTCAAATAAAAACGTCCCTTTTTACATGGGACGTTATTAACGCGGTACCACCCAAATTACACATAAATGTGTATCTTGTCTATCTTTTAACGCAAGACGAAACGGAACGATTAAGTTCGCTCTATGAGATGGATAACTATGGTACGATGTTGTTTTGCACCTACCAACAACTCTCTTTAAACGTTTACATAATATTTTTCTCAATCTTTGAGCAGTCTTATTCTATTACTTTATTTAGCAAATATCAATCAATTATTCATACTTTTCTAGCACTTCTTGGCACATTTTTTTAGTATTTTCATTATATGGTCCAAAAACACGACAAGCGAAATGCTTATTATCTACGTAGGGATTACGATTTTTTTGTATTTTAAAAGCTTCGTTGGTGCGATTAATTTCTTTTTCACTAATAGGATCTTTTAAAGACCATTCAAGTAAAAGTTCCGTTGACCATCCATTTAATCCCGGATAAGTATTTCCTCCCAGATTAGTGTTACTAGTTTGCCAACTCTTTACTTTATCTTCATATGCAGTAACCATATAAAAGTAGGCTCTAGCAAAATCACCTTTATAAATGTCATCCGGCTCAAAGACAATTCCCGAATAACCGGAATAAGAAGATGTTCCTCTTTTATTTGTTAAAGTTAGTCCTGTTTTGCTGGAGTTTTTTGTAACATATGTATAATTTGCATTACCTACTTCTCCAAATGGATAATTACTGCGGATACCATTAATCTTTCCATCTGTGGGAAATATGTGATATATATCGCTATTCATAGGTGCGCTATTATTAAACCAACTTTTCGGCATTGAGTGTTCTTTATTCCAGCAATCTCCTTCGTTTTTGTAATTACCACAGGCGTTGCCAGTCAAAGAAAAGGTAAAATCTCCATACATATCCCACACTGTTCCATCTTCTCTTACATCCGTTGTTTTATACGCCTCATTTAACCCTGGTTGATAAGATATTGTCGTATGTTTATTTATTACATGAAATAGTTTTGTTTTTAACGTTGCTCCTAATCCTGTAGCTAAATTGTCTATATCATAATAGTTAACATCATTATTATAAAGCCATGAATCGTCGACAAAATCTTGAGTTTTTGATGTGCTTATACTAGGTGAAGGCGCTATGCTTTCTAAATGATTGCTTTCACTACTCAAGGAATCAACGACACTTGGAGTCATAGCACAAGAAGTCAACAAACCTACCATACATGCAGTTCTAAGAATAATATTGTTTTTTTTCATAACTATCTTCCTCATTCAAACATATATTATTTTTATTTATTTTGTTTTTTTTATGCGTAACAAGGCAAGTTTGCTTCACTTGCCTGGCTTTTTTCTATTCTTCTATTTCCTCAACCTCATCCTGATGCTCCACTACCGCCACAGACGAAACGCTTTGATTTTCATCTAGACGAATAATTTTTACACCTTGGGTATTTCTTCCCGCGACTTTTACTTGTGTCAAAGGTATTCGAATAATTACACCGGATTTCGTGATTACCATCAAATCTTCTACACCATTTACCGCGCGTATTGTAACTAAGTTTCCAACTTTTTCGGTAGCGTTAATAGTTATTACACCTTTTGCTCCCCGTGATGTTTGTCGATAATCGGAGTAATGTGTCATTTTGCCATAACCCTTATCAGTTATTGCTAAAATGTATTCACCTTCTAAAGATGTAACTAAACCTACGGCTATGACACCTTCATCAAGGTTCATTCCTTTCACACCGGAAGCGGTTCTTCCCATTGGTCTTACGGCAGATTCCGGGAAATTTACCATTTTTCCCATGCTTGAGGCAAGTCCTATTATTGCATTGCCATTTGTTAATTTTACATCTAAAAGTCGATCTCCCTCTCTTAGAGAAATGGCAATTTTTCCGTTTTGTCTTATTAATTCATATTCTTTAATGCTTGTGCGTTTTACGACGCCTTGTTCTGTGGCAAAGAACAAGTAATCGCCTTCTTTGTATTCATCCACTGAGATAATTGATCTAACTGTCTCTTCTTTTTCCAGACTCAACAAATTAACAACCGGTAGCCCTTTAGCGGCTCGCGAGAATACTGGGACTTGATAACCTCGCATTCTATAAACCTTACCATAACTTGTAAAGAACATTAAGTCTGTATGTGTCTTCGCATGTACCAAAATATCTACAACGTCGTCTTCGTGTGTTTGCATTCCTTTTACACCGCGGCCTCCACGATTTTGGGTTCTAAAAGTATCTGTTGCGACACGTTTGATATAGCCGTTTTTTGTTAAAGTAATAATAATTTCTTCTTCTGGAATAAGATCCTCGTCATCAATATTGGAAATTTCATTAGAAATATAAGTTCTTCTTTCATCACCGAATTTATTTTTAATTTCTTCTAATTCATTAAGAACAACTTTTAATTCGTTTTTACGATCAGATAGTATTTCGTGATATTCTGCAATTTGGGCATTTAATTTAGCAATTTCATCCTCGATTTTTGTTTTTTCTAAGCCGGTTAGTTTAGATAATCTCATATCTAATATTTCTTTGGCTTGAATATCCGTGATATTAAATCTATTCATCAATTTATCTTTGGCAATTTCTGTTGAAGCTGCAGTCTTAATAATTTCCACCACTTCATCAATATTATCAATAGCTATTTTTAAGCCTTGTAAAATATGATCTCTTGCTTCTGCCTTCTTTAAAAGTGTTCTTGTTCTTCTTCCGATAACCTCTACTTGGAAATCTAAATAATTCTTAAGTAAGTCTGTAATTGGAAGAATTTTTGGTTCACCATTAACCAGACATAAGTTAATAATGCCATATGAAGCTTGTAATTGTGTTAATTTATAAAGTTTATTTAACACAACTTCTGCGATAGCATCTCTTCTTAATTCTATAACTATTCGAATTCCTTCTTTATTTGATTCATCACGAATATCAGTAATTCCTTCAATGATCTTTTCCCGTACTAAATGCGCAATGTTTTCAATCATTAAAGCTTTATTAACTGCATATGGAATCTCTGTAACTATAATTCTTTTTTTACCATTTTCATGGTCAATAATTTCACATTTTGAGCGAACTACTATCGTTCCTTGTCCAGTTTCATAAGCTTTTTTTATACCGCTTCTACCTAAAATAATGCCTCCTGTTGGAAAATCAGGTCCATAAATATATTCGCTCATTAATTCCAGAGGTGTAATATCCGGATTTTCCGCTACTGCCTTAATGGCATTAATCGTTTCGGTAAGATTATGTGGAGGCATATTTGTGGCCATACCAACCGCTATACCATTTGATCCATTGACAATTAAATTAGGGAAACGAGAAGGTAGAACGACTGGCTCTTTTTCTTGACCATCATAGTTATCCATAAAGTCAACCGTGTCTTGATCAATATCTCGAACCATTTCTACAGCAATCTTAGACATTCTGGCTTCTGTGTAACGCATAGCAGCAGCTTCATCACCATCGATCGAACCAAAATTACCATGACCATCCACTAAAGTATATCGCATATTAAATGGTTGTGCTAACCGCACTAACGACCCATAAATAGCTGAGTCCCCATGCGGGTGATATTTACCCATAACATCACCAACAATACGTGCCGATTTTTTAAATGGTTTATTAGGCCCAATTCCCAATTCGTTCATGCCATATACAATTCTTCGATGAACTGGTTTTAAGCCATCGCGAACGTCCGGCAATGCTCGAGCAACAATAACCGACATTGCGTATTCAAGAAAGGAACTTTTGACAGTTTCCGTAATCTTTACATCACGCATTTCAGGAACGATACCTTCTTCAATGTCTTCTAAAGCTTTTTCATCTTCAGCGGTAAATTCTTCATCCGATTGTTCGGTTTCATCTTCATCAAATTCATCTTCTAATTCTTCATCTAAATCAAAATCTTTTTCTGCCATAAAGTATCACTCCTTTCTAAATGTCTAAATTTTTAACGAACTTAGCGTATTTATTAATAAAATCTTTTCTAGGTTCTACTTTTTCGCCCATTAACATATCAAAGACAAGATCCGCTTCTATAGCATCATCAAGAGAAACTCTTAACATTTTACGTGCTCTCGGGTCCATGGTTGTTTCCCAAAGTTGGGTATCATCCATTTCGCCAAGACCTTTATAGCGTTGGATATCTAATTTCGCATTGTTTGGCAAGCGCGACTTTAGTACCTCTAGTTGTTCATCGTTATAACAATAATAATGCTTTGAACGATAAGTCGCTCGATAAAGAGGCGGTTGAGCAATATAAACATATCCTTGCTCTATTAATGGTCTCATAAAACGATAGAAGAACGTTAAAAGCAAAATTCTAATATGCGATCCATCAACATCCGCATCGGTCATGATAACTATTTTATGATATCTGATTTTACTAACATCAAATTCTGGTCCAAAACCACCGCCGATAGCTATAATCATGTTCCCGATTTCCGCATTGGCAAAAATTCTTTTTGCCTGAGCTTTTTCAACATTAAGAATTTTACCTCTTAATGGCAAAATTGCCTGGGTTTCACGATCTCGTCCATTTTTGGCAGAACCGCCAGCAGAATTACCCTCAACGATAAAAAGTTCACATTTTTCGGCTTCTTTGCTTGAACAATCGGCAAGTTTACCTGGAAGAGATGCAACATCTAAAGCCGATTTTCTCCTAGTGTTTTCACGTGCGTTTTTCGCAGCAATACGCGCATTAGAAGCAAGAATTACTTTATCAACAATAATTTTAGCTACTTTAGGATTTTCTAATAAATAGCGATTTAATTGTTCACCGACTACATTTGAGACAATCTTACGAACTTCAGAATTTCCCAATTTTGTTTTAGTTTGTCCTTCATATTGAGGATTTGGATGTTTGACAGATACAATTGCCGTTAATCCTTCCCGCACATCATCGCTAGTTAAATTATCATCATTATCCTTGAGCATTTTATTTTGACGAGCATATTGATTTATAACTCGAGTTATTGCCATACGGAATCCTTCTTCATGGGTTCCACCTTCGTGGGTATTAATATTATTACAGAATGAATATACATTAGCGGTATAGCCATCATTATATTGCATAGCAACTTCAGCCATTATGCCGGAATCAATTCCTTCACAATAAATAACATCTTCAAATAGTGGCGTTTTATTAGCGTTTAAATAAGTGACATATTCTTTAACTCCACCTTCGTAATGAAATATATCTTCTTGCACATTTTCAATATCCCTTTCATCACGAACAACAATTTTAACACCTTTATTTAAAAAGGCCATTTGACGCAAACGATCGCGAATTGTTTCATATTTAAAAACCGTTGTTTCTTGGAATATGGTAGCATCCGGTTTAAAAGTAACAATTGTTCCAGTATCTGTGGCATCACCAATTCTTTCTAATGCTTTAGACACGTGTCCACCATTGGCAAAACATATTTTATAAGCTCCACCATCTTTATGTACAACTACTTCTAACCACTCACTTAAGGCGTTAACCACGGAAGCACCAACTCCATGTAAGCCACCAGAAACTTTATAGCCACCACCTTCGCCAAATTTACCACCAGCATGTAAAATGGTGTAAACAGTTTCAACTGCGGGTTTTCCTGTTTTAGCTACAATACCAACAGGAATGCCACGTCCATTATCAGAAACAGTGATTGTATCTCCTTTGTTAATTGTAACCGTAACTATCGTACAATAGCCTGCTAAAGCTTCATCAATTGCGTTATCTACGATTTCCCAAACCAAATGATGTAGTCCTGGTTCTGCTGTTGTGCCGATATACATTCCAGGACGCTTACGCACTGCTTCAAGTCCCTCAAGCACCTGGATGTTTTTTTCAGTATATTCTTCTGGCGCTCTTTCTAATTCTTCTTCTTGTTTTTTTATTTCATCTTCCATGAGTGTTCCTCCTCAATATATTTTGGTTAATAACATCGTATATTGTTGCTTTATTTATTTCATCGATAGTCGTTCCTGTTATAAACACTTGCGTAAATTTTTCTAAAAAATCAAGCAGTTTATTTTGATGAACTTGATCTAACTCGGACAGTACATCATCTAAAATAACTATCGGTCGTTTGAATTTGTCAGTTACTAAGAAATATGGAGCAATCTTTAAGGCTATTGCTACAATTCGCCGTTCTCCTTGTGATCCAAAATTACTTATATTGGCTCCATTTAGGTTCGTAGAGAAGTCTTCGTGATGAACCCCGATAGTTGTAGCCTTATACTTTAAATCGTTTTCTAAAGCTTCATTAAAAGCTGTCTTAGCTTTAATTAAATAGTCGTCTTTTGATTCAAAATCAACATAAGAATTATAGTTTAATGTAACTTTACGCTTTGAGAAACTTATCGCATTAATTGTTTTGTTAATTAGAGGCTCAAGAGTCTTGATAAATTCTCTTCTCCTTAAACAAATTTCATAACTCTCTTCAATCAATTGTTGAGTAATAATTTCAAGATACTCCTTATTTGGATTTGAAGATTTTAAAATAGCGTTTCGCTCTTTAGTTAACTTCGCACATCTGCTACAAGCATTTAGATATTTATTAGAAAGTTTACTAAGTTGCATATTTAAAAAATTTCTTCTTAACTTTGGTGAAGCTTGAAATATTCCAACATCACGTGGCTCAAAAACAATCACATTAATTAAATTAACCAATTCAGAAAGTTTACTTATTTCTACTTTATTACAAGTAATTTTTTGTCCATCATTTGTAATGAGCATTCTGATCTGTTTAATTTCATCATCAAATTTTATCGTAGCTTCTATACTTGCAAAATTTTTACCATTCATAATTAAATCTTGGTGATTTAAAGTTCTAAACGATCTTGCAAAAGATAAATAATAAATTGCTTCAACTAAATTTGTTTTTCCTGAGCCATTTTGACCAAGAATAATGTTTAATCCTTCCTCAAAGTCAACGCTGATTTTTTCGTAATTTCGAAATTGGGTGAGCAATATATTTTCAATTATCATTCATTTACAATTTTAAATACATGTTCTCCTATTTCTACAAGCATGCCAGCATAAATTTTTCGACCACGCCGATTCTCAATTTCACCATTTATTTTAACTTGATGATTTAATAAATAATTTTTTGCTTCACCACCAGTTTGAATTAAATTAGCTAATTTTAAGAACTGACCTAAAGTCACATACTCGGTAGAAATTGTTATTTGTTTCATAAAAATCCTTTCAAAATTACGCAAAATAATTATAGCATAAGATGTAAAAAAAAGGAATATATAATATTCCTTTATGGTTGCCTTTCAAAAATAACAAAGTTTAATATTTTGTATTTTGATTATAAAAAAAAGTCACCTCGTTTTAAAGGTGACTGACAATTTAATATGTTCTAACAGGTGTTACTAATTGCACATGAGATTCATCTTTAACATTTTTTATTACAAATGGTTTCATCTCACCCAAGAAAGCAATAGTTACATCTTCGCATTTAGCTGCTTTTATAGCTTGCATAACATAAGATGAATTAAAAGAAACTTCTAGACGATCTCCTGTATATTGAAATGTTGATATTTTTTCTGTAGCGGATCCAACTTGTGAAGATTTCGTTGATATTTCGACAGAATCTTCAGTCATTGTAATTTTCACCACATTTTCTCGATCTACTGATAACAAAGAAACACGCTCCATCGCCGCAATTAATTCCTGTGAATTAGCTTCTAAGAAATAAGAAAATCCATGAGGAACAATGTGTCGAGTATTTGGATATTCACCATTAACAAGGCGAGTAGTTACTAAAGTGCCATTTAAGGAAAAAACCACTTTCTTTTCGCTGATTGCAATAGTTATTAAGGAATCATCATCATCGAGAAGATGGGCTACTTCAGTCATAACAGCAGCAGGAACATTAGCAGTGAAACTAAGTTTTTCATCTAAACGAATAGTTTTTTTCGCAAGTCGGGCACTATCAGTTGCGGTTGCAGTCAATTCACCATCCACAGCTTCCAAATTTAATGCTGTTAAGATTGGTCTTTGATCTCGTGTGGAAGCTGCAAAAGCAGTTTGATCAACTAATTCTTTAAAATTCACATATGAAAGTTGGAACTTCGCTCCAATCATTTCTAAATCAATATCAGGATATTCTTCTGCTTTTACAGAATTCAATTTAAAATCTGACTTTCCATCACTAATTTTTGCGATTGTTTCATCTAAAACTTCAAAAGTAACTTCTTGTCCTTCCAAGCGACGCACAATTTCGGTAATAAATTTATTAGCAACTAAAGTTTCACCAAAATTTTCATCGCGAATTATTTCTTTCTCTGCAATTCTAAAAGGAATGGTCGTTTGAATAGTTACTTCCGAATTACTTCCGGTTAATTCCAATCCTTTTTCACACATTTTTATTTTTACATTCGACATCACCGGAATAGGTGATTTAGAACCTATAGCTTTGGCCGCAATCATTAATCCTTTTAAAAATTGCTCTCGGTCAATTGTGAATTTCATAATAAACATCTCCTATTGTTTTATTAAATTTTTATAATTATTATTTCTGTGGTTTTTGTGGAAAAATAATTATATTAAATTCTCTATTTATTATAACATAATAAATAAGATAAAGAAATATCTTTTTGTTTCAAGGCTATGTAATCTCTATTTTAAACGATTCTTAAGCTCTTTTATAACAGCTTTTAACTGTTCATTAGTTTTCAACTCTTTTTCCACTTTTTTTACCGCGGACATAATAGTGGAATGATCTTTGCCTCCGAACGTTTGTCCGATTTTTGTAAAAGGCATATCTAATAGCTCACGACATAAGTATATTGCAATATGTCGTGCTAAAGATATTTCACTTGTTCGAATTTTTCCGGTTAATTGACTTGGTGTTAAATTGTAATAATCAGCAACAACACTAATAATTTTAGACTCGCTTAATTTATTTTCTTTTGATTTATGAGAAGTTGGGACAGATTCCTGAGTTAAGCGCAAATCGATATGATTAGATTGCTTAATATTTATAGTATAGAATACTAAACGATTTAAAGCACCTTCAAGTTCACGAACATTGTTTCCGAAGTTTTGCGCTAAAAACTCTAATGCATCATCATCAAATCTGGATATTTCTAAACCATTGGCAGTAATCTTCTTTTTTAGGATTGCAATGCTTGTTGGGGTATCCGGTTGCATAATTTTGCTAATTAAGCCAGAGGAAAAGCGTGTAACTAAACGTTCTTCTAAACCATTTAAATCAGATGGTTGACGATCACTTGTTAAAACAATTTGTTTATTGGAATTAATTAGTGTCTGAAAGGCGTAGAAAAACATTTCTTGTGTTTTATCTTTTTTAGCTAAAAATTGGATATCATCTACTAATAACACATCAACAGTGCGGAAAAAATCTTTCAAGCCATCAGATTCGCGGTCGCCTTTAACAAATTTTATATATTCATCGACAAAATTATCAGTTGTAATATACAAAACATTTAAACGGTGATTATTGTTTTTTATGTAATTGCCTATAGCGTGTAATAAATGTGTTTTACCTAACCCGGAATTAGAGTAAATAAATAAGGGATTATAAAATTTTCCAGGATTAGAAGCAATCATTAAGGCTGCTTGTTGCGCTTCTCTATTAGAAGGTCCAACTACAAAATTTTCAAAAGTGTATTTTGGATTAATTTCGGAGTTTTCAAAAAAATTATTTTTTGGTTTGTTATGAACTTGAGGGACTACTTGGTCAGCTACTTCTTGTTTTAGTATTAAATCAATTAAAAAATTGGTTTCAGTAACTTCTTCTACAGCTTGTAATAAGTCAGGTTTATAATTCTTTTCAATAATAGAGCGAGCAAAATCCGATGATACGACAATTGTCATTTGATTACCCTCTATTTTATAAATTGATGAATCTGCAATGAATGAATCAAAAATCATCTGATCATTAATTGTATCTTGTAGTTTTACCAAAACACGATCCCAAAGAGTCTTAAGCTCTGATATTGTTGTAGTCATAATCAAGGACCTCCATACACTAAAAAAATTTTATCATAAATGTTGATAAATTTTAACTAAAATATACGTCATATTTGTTTTTCCACATTTTTGCACATAAAATTATTCCTTTTCATCACGTTTTCCACAATTTCCACAAAATTTTAATGTGGAAAATATGAAGAAAAAGTTTTGCACTGTGGAAAATGTTTGATATGTGTAAAAAGTTTTTAAAGTATAATAATCCCAAAAAACTACGACTTTGTGTGATACAAAAAACTATATAAGTATTGACTTATATAAATTAAATAATTAAAATTATTTTTGCGTATTAGTTTCAAAAACGGAGGTGTAAATTATGAAAAGAACGTATCAACCAAGTAAAAGAAAAAAACAATCTGTACACGGATTTAGAGCTAGAATGGCAACTCCTAACGGCAGAAGAGTATTAGCAAGACGCCGTGCAAAAGGAAGAAAAGTCTTATCTGCTTAAGTTTCATAGCCACTAGGATAATAACTAGTGGCTTTTTAAGATTTTTTTAAGGAGGCGAATAGTCATGTTAAAAAAACAAGAAAGAATAAAAAAACACGAAGAATTTCAAACGATTATTCACTCCAAAAATATAGAAAAAAACAGTGCATACATTATCTACTATCAAAAATCGGATAATAATTTATTGCGGGTTGGAATATCAGTATCAAAAAAAATTGGTAATGCGGTAATTAGAAATAAAATCAAGCGTCAAATTAGACATATTGTATATTTCGTTAAAAATAATTACAAAAAATTAGATATAATTGTAATAGTGCGCACGAATTATCAAAAAAATACTTTTTTAGAAAATCAACAGTTGCTTGAATGTGCACTGAAAAATATATGGAGGAAAATAAATGAGCAAATTTAAAAAATGGTTCAAAGTAAGTATCGGACTATTATTTGCTGGCTTTATATTATCTGGCTGTACAGCAAATTTTTGTTCAAATAGAGACATTGCAATTAAATGGTATAACACTTATGGCACTGTTGAAAAAAGAGATGAATTATTAAAAAATTTATCGGCAACAGTGGATATTCCAAGTCAAGAGTTCTGGACTGAGCTTGATGAGGAAACTATAAATATTGCAACAAAGGAATATCAAGCAAAAGGTAGTTCGGATACAAATTTTGACACCGAAGAAATATTGCAGTCTTATGGCTACGCATTATTTTTGGATGATAACTATTCAAATATTAATGAACGTCAATTATGGGTAAACTTCGATAAATTTGTCAATGATTTTAATAGCAAAACTGAAAACAGAGGGAAAGGTCCAACAAGTGACTTTCTTACAAGTTATAAAAACACTTTAGTTACCTCAACACAAAATTATCGTACTTGTATTACACCGGAAACAGGTTTATATGGATCAAGTGGGGATAAAGTTGAAATCGAAGGAAAAGACTGGGGTTATGCATGGAACAAAGGTTTATTAGAAGGCTTATTAGTTTATCCGATATCTTGGGGAGTTCATCAATTGTCAATTTTGTTTGGAGCTAATGGTTGGGGACAATTGTTGGCGATTATTGTTATAACAATTATTGTACGTGGATTAATGATGTTAGTTACATTTAAATCCACGGCAGCTCAATCGAAAATGACAGCCTTACAACCGGAATTAGCGAAATTACAAGCTAAATATCCAAACTCGAATACAAATCAATATGAGAAACAACGTTTGGCACAAGAACAAATGAATTTATATAAGAAATATGGCATTAATCCATTGTCTCAATTACTGGTCCTAATTGTTCAATTTCCAGTGTTTATTTGTGTTTGGAGTGCTTTACAAGGTGCGGCAATTTTGACATCTGATAGTGTGCTGGGACTTGAATTAAGTGCTAGTTTAGGAAGTGAAATGATTAATTTCTCTTCACCAAGTTGTATAACTGCTATTGTGTTGTTTATTCTTATGTCTGCAACACAAATAGTGTCTATGAAATTGCCACAATGGCAACAAAAGAGGGCCAATAAGAAGATTAGCAAAATGGGTAAAAATCCAGCAATGGATAAAACGCAATCTCAAACTAAGATGATGAGCAACATTATGTTGATTATGATTATTATTATGGGTATATCTTTACCTTCTGCAATGGGAGTCTATTGGCTAATTTCAGCACTTATTTCACTAGCACAAACGTTGATAACACAAAGAATTATGGGGAAGAAAAAACAATGAAAAAATTTGAAGCAAAGACAGTAGATGCCGCTATCGATTTAGCGTGCCAAGATTTAATGATTGAACGCGAGTCATTAATGTATGAAGTTTTATACGAAAAGAAAACATTATTCAGTAAAAAGGCAGAAATCAATGTCTATGATATGTCCGATGTTATTGAATATGCGCAAGACTATCTAAAAAAATTATTATTAACCTTTGGTTTAGACTCGACCATAAAAGCAACTCTAGATGAAGAAATTATTCACATGTCACTATCTTGTGAAAATAATTCAATTATAATCGGAAAAAACGGAAAAACACTTCAATCAATTAATGAATTAACAAGATTAGCAGTATCTGCTAGATTTAAAAAAAGATTTAGAATCTTGCTTGATGTGGGAGAATATAAAGATAACAAATATCATAAGCTGGTACATATGGCAAGAAGAATTGCTCGAGATGTTCAAAATACGAAAACTACAGCTACTTTAGATCCAATGCCTGCTGATGAAAGAAGAATCATTCACAATGCTTTATCCCATATGCATAATATAAAAACAGAGAGCGTTGGAGAAGGGAAAAAGCGTCAAATTACCATTAAATACGTTGAATAAATAATTATAAAAAGATATGTAATAGTTCAAGGAAAAATTCATATCTTTTTATTTGATTAATTAGAAAAATTTATGAAAAAATTTTTTTCAATATTTGTGTTATTATTATTAACAAGGATGTGAAAGTATGCTTGATACAATTGTGGCTTTAGCAACACCTGCAATGAAATCTGCGATTGCTGTAATTCGTATTTCTGGCGAAGAAAGTTTTGAAATTGTTTCCAAAGTTTTTTCAAAAAATTTAAGTAATCTAAAGCAAAGAGATGTTCATTATGGTTATATTAAAGATAAGGAAAAAGTTGTTGATGAAGTCATTTTAATTAATTATGTAAAACCACATAGTTTTACCGGAGAAAATAGCGTTGAAATAATGTGCCATGGCTCGTTACTTATTATAAATGAGATAATTGAATTATTAATTAGTAAGGGGGCGAGACTTGCTACAAAGGGAGAATTTTCTTCTCGCGCTTATATGAATGGAAGAATTGATTTAATTCAAGCAGAAGCAATAAACGATGTAATAAATGCCACATCAAAAGAAGCCAAGGCGCTTTCTTTGATGTCTTTACAAGGGAAAACTACAAAACTATTAACTCCATTAAAAGCTGCTTTAGCGGATTTGTTGGCAAATATTGAGGTAAATATTGATTATCCGGAATATAAAGATATTGAAGTTGTTAATAAAGATAAAATAATTATTGAAGGCGAAAAATTGCATAATCAAATAAAAAAACTGATTAACGAAGGGGAAGAAGGAGCAAAAATTAAAGAGGGAATTAATGTTGCCTTAGTGGGAAAACCAAATGTGGGAAAGTCATCACTATTAAACGCTTTATTAAAAGAAGATAAAGCTATTGTCACCGATGTGGCAGGTACAACGCGGGATATTGTTGAAGGTGACATTACCATCAAAGGTATTACTTTCCATCTATTGGATACAGCGGGGATTCATCAATCGGAGGATATCGTCGAAAATATTGGCATAAATAAAGCAAAACGCACTATTGACCAAGCAGATATAGTTGTACTTATTTTGGACTCAGAACGAGGTTTAGACCAAGATGATGAAGCACTTTTAAACGATTTAAAAGAAAAAAAACCGCTTGTGGTTTATAACAAAATGGATGTTAAATATCACCAAGGCGCCATTAATATTTCGGCTAAAAATCATCAAGTTGATGAATTAATTTTTGCGTTAATGAAAAGAGTTAACATTAGCGACGAAAGTTTTTCGCGTCCATCTTTAAATAACGCCCGACAAATAGGACTGTTAAAGAAAGCAGATATTGATATTTTAAAAGCAATAGACGATGCGAGAAGTGATTTGCCACTTGATTTAGTTTCCGTTTCTTTGTTGTCGTCATATAACACTATATTATCGATAATCGGTGGCAACGTGGATACCGATTTATCAAAAGAAATATTTGCACGTTTTTGTGTGGGTAAATAATATGCTATTCGATTCACATTGTCATTTAAATAGTGATGAACTATTTTTTAAATATAAAGAATTAATAAAAGATGCGAAAAACAATGGGGTAGAAATGATTCTCGTTCCGGGGTATGATTTTATATCGAGCAAAAGGGTTTTTGATATTATAAAGGAAAAGAATATTTTCGGCGCAATTGGACTTCAACCTGAAGAAATTGAAAAAACAGATATAGATGCACTCTTTAAACTTTTTAATGAGGCAAAAGAAAATAAAAAAATTGTTGCGATTGGCGAAATAGGTCTAGATTATCATTGGGAAAAAGATGAAAAAAAACAAGAGCTTCAAAAGGAATTATTTATTAAACAAATCGAGATTGCCAATAAATTAAAACTTCCGATTATTGTACATTCCAGAGACGCCATACAAGATACATATAATATCTTGAATACACATCGCCCTTTGATGGGCGGAGTTATGCATTGTTATAGCGGACCACAAGAAATGGTAAATAGTTTTATTAAGCTTGGCATGTATATTTCTTTGGGTGGACCGGTTACTTTTAAAAATGCACATATTCCAAAATTGGTGGCACAAGCAGTGGATTTAAATTATTTATTGATTGAAACCGACGCACCTTATCTTGCTCCGCATCCATTAAGAGGAACACAAAATAGTCCGAGTAACATTAGCTTTGTGGCAACGGAAATCGCAATGTTACGCAATATGAAATTAGAAGATTTAGAAAATATAACATTAAAGAATGCACTTAATTTGTTTGGTATAAAATATGAAGATTAAATGTAACGCTGTCATAGTGGTCGAAGGAAAAAGTGATGTCCAATTTTTGGAAAATTTTCTTGATGCAGAGTTTGTTGTTACTAACGGAAGTGAAGTTTCACGTGAAACAATAGAATATATATTTTCTTTATCAAAGATAAAGAAAGTTATTGTTTTAACTGATCCGGATTTTCCTGGTAAGCGTATTAGAGATATTTTGGATAAGAATATTCCTAATTTATACCATGCTTTTGTTGATAAAAAAGAATGTATTAAAAAAAATAAAGTTGGTGTCGCCGAGTCCACAAAGGAACATATTATCTCAGCGTTAAGTAATTTATTAGAAAATAAAGAAAACAAATACGGAAATTTAACAATGACAGATTTATACGAATTGGGACTTTGTGGTAAGAGTGATTCAAATTTTTTACGTACGCAAATTATGCAAGAATTGCATATAGGTTATGGAAATGCTAAAACTTTATTGAAAAGATTAAATTCCTTAAATATAAGATATGATAATTTACAAGATATTGTAAAGAAGGTGAAAATATGCAAGGACCGGTAGCAAATAAGAATTATGTGTTAAACTTTTTAAATACGCACAATCTACATGCTTTAAAAAAATATGGGCAAAATTTTCTTATAGATGATGATTTAGCACAGCGAATTGTTAAAGAAGTGGAAAATAATCAGGAGGCTCTGCTTCTTGAAATAGGGCCAGGACTAGGTGCCTTAACATATCATTTAGTAAAAAAATCCGGTGAAAAATTGTTGGTGGAAATAGACCCCATAATGTGTGATCATCTTAAAAGTCAAATTAATGATGATTGTGTAAAGATTGTCAATAAGGATTTTTTGCAATTAGAATTAAAGAATATTAATAAAGAAATTATTGTTGTAGGGAATTTGCCGTATTACATTACGACAGACATACTTGAAATATTATTATTTAATAACAGGGTAAGGCAAATAACTTTAATGGTTCAAAAAGAAGCGTATGAAAGATTAACTGCTCCGATAAATAGCAAAAAATATTCGGCAATTTCAGTTTTTTTACAATATGTAGGAGGAACGCATGTTTTAGCAAATGTATCTAGACATGCCTTTATCCCTGAGCCCCATGTTGATTCAGTAGTGTTTCAAATAAATGTCAAAAAAGTCCGTGATACAAATAAAGAAAAAGAGTTTTTTGCGGTAACTAAAGCAATGTTTTTAATGCGTCGAAAAACTATTTTAAATAATTTAAGTAATTTTTTAAAAAACAAACAAAAAGCTGAAACGATTCTAAAAAAATTAAATTGTCCATTAAACACCAGACCAGAGCAATTAAGCTTAGATTTTTATTTAGATTTAGCAGAAGAATTGTTTTAAGGTTCAAGTTGTATAGCAAGATAAAAATATTATATTTTATAGAGACATTCGCCGATAACGAATGTCTTTTTATGAATATTTATATAAATGGGTGAGATTATGAATTTTAAAATCGGTGATGTTGTAACAAGAAACTCACATAACAATGATTTGGAATTTGTTATAGTTTATATTGATTATGTAAAACAAATCGCTATATTAAAAGGAAAAGCTATAAGATTAAATGCGGATGCAAAACTAAGTGATTTAAAAGAGAGTGAGCGACGCACAAAAAGTTTTACACCAGACTTAGAATTACCAAAATATAGCACAAATACTATTTTTGGAAAAGTATTACATATTGATGGGGATTCGTCTTTTTTAGAAAAATGTATGCATCTTTATAAAAAACATAATATTCCAGCGATTGGCTACTATATTGAAGAGAGAAATATGCCACTGGCTATAAATGATTTACTTTTAAAGCATAAGCCAGATGTTTTAGTCATCACAGGACATGATGCCATGTCGGAGAGCCCAATGTCTTATAAGTTTATGAATTCAGAGAATTTTTTAAATGCTATAAAGAACGCCCGAATATTTCAGCCAAGTAAAGATGCACTTCCGATAGTAGTTGGGGGATGCCAATCTGATTTTAAAGCACTTATTGAATATGCAAATTTTGCTTCATCACCAGCCGGTATTAATATTGCGGCATTAGATCCGGCAATAATTGCTATTATGATTTCGATGACACCTGTCAACGAATTTGTAAATGTAATAGCGGCGGTTAATCAAACAAGTGGGAAAAACGCCGGTATGACCGGTGTAGATACTCGTGGCGTAGCACGGAAAATTTACTAATCATTAAAATAAAGTAAAAATACTTTATTTTTAAAAGCCATATGCTAAAATATGTATTGGCCTTTTGGTAGTGAGGAATTAAACAATGATAATAAAAGCACATGCAAAAATTAATTTAGCAATAAATATTGTTGGTAAAAGAGATGACGGTTATCATGATTTAGATATGATTATGTTACCGTTGGATTTGCATGACGCAATTGATATAACCGTATTACCTAGCAAATTTGAAACATATATTACATGTGACGATTTTTCATTAGAAGTAAATGAATATAATCTATGCTATATTACAGTAAAAAAAATGAAAGAAAAATATGGGATTGATAAATCATTTCGCATTCATATTCACAAACAAATTCCCATTGGTGCTGGTTTAGGCGGAGGTTCTTCAAACGCAGCCGCAGTTATTAATGGGATAAAAAATTTATTAAAGTTAAATCTTTCGTATCCTGAAGAAATTGAATTGGCAAAATCTATTGGCGCCGATGTCCCATTTTTCTTAAATAACATACCGGCAAGAGTTCGCGGTATAGGAGAAAAAATCGAACCAATACATATTAAAAATAAATATTTTGTTTTGCTTATCAAACCTCAAAAAGGTTTATCGACCAAAGAAGTATATAGAAAATATGATGAAGTTAGCAGTGGCGCACACGCAGATATTTTAAATTTAATTAAAGCGTTAAATGATGGTCAAGAGATATTAAAAGATTATATGGGTAATGATCTTGAAAAGGCTTCGATTTCTTTGCTTCCGGATATTCAATTCATTAAAGATAGGCTAATAAGCGACGGCTTTGAAAATGTAATGATGTCAGGTTCCGGTTCAGCAGTTTTTGCAATCTCTACAGATCATGCCAAAATGGAAAAAGAATTTAAAAAATTGGATAAACTAGGATTAAATGTTTTATTAACAAAAGTATTATAAGGAGAATAAAAATGAAAAATTACGCAGTTATTTTAGCAGCAGGAAAAGGAACACGAATGAAGTCACTTAATCAAAACAAATCAAAAGTGAGCTATGAAATTTTACATAAACCACTTGTTCGTTATGTTCTTGATGCACTGAAACCTTTAGATTTTGAGGAAATAATTACTGTTGTAGGATTTGGTGGAGAAGTTACAAAATCACTTGTAGAAGATTCTAGCAAAGTTGTTTGGCAGCATGAGCAAAAAGGAACAGGTCATGCTGTAATGCAAGCTGCCCCAATTCTTGAAGATAAGGAAGGTTACACTGTTGTTTGCTGTGGCGATACTCCTGTGGTCACCACGGAAACGTTTAAGAATCTTTTAGAACAACACATAAAAGATAAAAATGCCTTAACACTCCTTACTGCTATAGTAGAAAATCCTAAAGGATATGGAAGAATTAAACGTAATAACACTGCAAAAGATCAAGTAGAAGCAATTGTAGAACAGGCAGATTGTGATGCGGAAATGGATAAAATAAACGAAGTTAATGCTGGTATGTATGTCTTTAATAATAAAGAACTATTTTCGCATTTAAAGAAGTTAAAACCAAACAACGCCCAAGGCGAATTATATTTAACAGATTTACTAGCTATGTTTAAACAAGAAGGTCTAAATATTGGAGCCTCAATAATGAGCAACCCTGTGGAAATGATGGGCGTTAATAATAGATGGCAACTTTATGAAGCTGGAGAAGCTATAAAATTACGTACAAATAAGCAATTAATGCTGGAAGGCGTAACAATTATTGATCCACAAAACACTTACATTGGAGTAGATGTTAAAATTGGCCCTGATACCATCATTTATCCAAACACTCATATTTATGGCAAAACAACGATTGGAAATTCAACAACAATTGGTCCGGATGCCTTTATTGTTAATTGTGAAGTTGAGGATAGAGCGACAATCACAAAATCGGTTGTAAAAAATGTCAAAGTTAAAAGGGAACAAGAAATTGGCCCATTTCAAAATTTGGAAAAATAAATAAAAATTATTCAAATAGAAAAAATATATAGTTAGCGGATAACAAAAAAGCCAAAAAAAAAGACCGTTGTTGAGACGGTCTTTAATTTTATCATCATTTATTCTATTTGCGAGGATTTTTGATATTGGCTTGTGCAGCCGCTAAACGTGCAACTGGAACACGGAATGGTGAACAAGAAACATAATCTAATCCAGCATTATGATAGAATTCGATTGAGTTTGGTTCACCGCCGGTTTCACCACAAACACCGACATGTAATTCAGGTCTTGTTGAACGTCCGGCTTTAACTGCCATATTGACTAATTTACCAACACCTTTTTGATCTAAAGTCTTGAACGGATCTTCTTCGAAAATTTTGTGGTCATAATAATCCGGTAAGAATTTAGCTGCATCATCACGTGAGAAACCAAAGGTCATTTGAGTTAAGTCATTCGTTCCAAATGAGAAGAATTCTGCTTCGTTAGCAATCTCATCAGCAAGTAATGCAGCACGTGGAATTTCAATCATCGTACCGATATGGTATTTCATATTTACACCAGCTTCTGCGATTAATTTGTCAGCAGTATCGGTAATAATCTTTTTAACAAATTTGAGTTCTTTCACTTCTAAGACAAGTGGTACCATGATTTCAGGTTCGATTTTTCGACCTGTTCTCTTGGCTACATTGATAGCGGCTTTAATAATTGCGGTTGTTTGCATTTCACAAATTTCAGGATATGAAACAGCTAAACGGCAACCACGATGGCCCATCATAGGATTGAACTCGTGTAAATATTCAATACGCGCCTTAACTTGTTCAACAGTTCTTCCTGTTGCTTTTGCAAGTTCTTCGATTTTGTCTTCTTCAGTTGGTAAGAATTCATGTAGAGGTGGATCCAATAAACGGACATTGACATTCATTTCGCCCATTGTTTCATAAAGAGCTTCGAAATCAGATTGTTGCATTGGCTCCAATTCTTTTAAAGCAGCTTTGCGTTCTTCAACAGTGTCTGCTAAAATCATTTTTCTAACTGAGAAAATACGATCCTTATCAAAGAACATATGCTCTGTTCGGCATAGTCCGATACCTTCTGCGCCAAATTCCTTAGCTTGTTTTGCATCACGAGGGGTGTCAGCGTTTGTACGAACTTTTAAAGCACGAGCATCATCGACCCATTTCATTAAACGACCGAAGTATCCGGTAGATAAATCAGGCATAACTTTCTTAATGTCGCCAAGATACACTTTACCTGTGGAACCATCAAGAGAAATAGTATCTTTGTCAGTATAAACTTTGCCATTGATTGTAATTGTTCTGGCTTCTTCATCGATTAAAGCTTCTTTACAACCACAAACGCAGCATTTTCCCATGCCACGAGCAACTACAGCAGCGTGAGAAGTCATGCCACCACGCATTGTTAATACACCTTCGGCGGCAACCATACCAACGATATCTTCTGGTGATGTCTCGGCACGAGCTAAAATAACTTTTTCTCCAGCAGCATGTCTTGTTTCTGCTTCTTCAGCAGTAAATGCGATTTTGCCGGTTCCAGCACCTGGACCAGCAGCCAAGCCTTCTGCAATAACGACGCCATTTTTTAAGTCATCTTTATCAAAAGCTGGTAATAATAATTTATCAAATGAAACAGGATCGATTCTTAAAACTGCTTCATCAGTTGTAATTAATCCTTCATCGACTAAATCACAGGCAATTTTTAATGCGGCAGCAGGAGTTCTTTTACCATTACGTGTTTGTAAGAAGTAGAGTTTTCCTTCTTCAACGGTAAACTCCATATCTTGCATATCACGATAATGGTGCTCCATTAATTTAATGGTCTCGACAAATTGTTTGTAAACATCCGGCATACGTGCATTGAGTTCTTCAATGTGTAATGGTGTACGAATACCCGCAACTACGTCTTCACCTTGAGCATTTGGTAAGTATTCGGCAGAAATTTTGTTTTCACCAGTGGCGGGGTCACGAGAGAATGCCACACCAGTACCAGATGTTTCGCCTTTGTTACCGAAAGCCATTGATTGAACATTAACAGCAGTACCCCATGAATATGGGATAGAATTCATCATACGATAGACATTTGCGCGTGGATTATCCCATGAACGGAAGACAGCTGTAACAGCTTCAATTAATTGAACATAAGGATCTGCTGGGAAAGCTTCACCAAATGTTTCCATATAATAAGCTTTATATTTTTCTACTAATGCTTTTAATTCATCGGCAGTAACTTCGGTATCTAATTTATAACCTTTTTCTGCTTTTAAATCGTCTAGCATTTTATCCATTGCGGTTCTTGGATGACCTTTAGCAATGTTGGTGAACATTAAAATAAAACGGCGATAGCTATCATAAGCAAATCGAGGATTATTTGTTTCCTTTGCTAATACTTCGACAGTTTTGTCATTTAAACCTAAGTTAAGAATGGTATCCATCATACCAGGCATACTGACGCGAGCGCCGGAACGGACACTAACGAGAAGTGGATTTTTATCTCCACCGAATGATTTACCTGTTTCTTTCTCAACTGTTTTAATAGCTTCATAAACTTGGTTTACTAAGAATTCTGGAAGTTGTTTTCCGCTATCATAATAAAGTGTGCAAGCTTCAGTTGTGATTGTAAAACCTTGTGGAATTGGGACTCCAATGTGGGTCATTTCTGCTAAGCCAGCACCCTTACCACCAAGAAGTTCTTTACCTAAACCATAAGCTTCTTTAAAGTGGTAAACATACTTTTTTTCTTGCATTGTTTTTCCTCCTAAAATAAATTTCCTGCTAATTTTAATTAGCATGGTTTAATGCTACGGAGATATCTTAACACAAATGAAATACAATTTCATTTAAAATATAAAAAAAATAAAAAACAATAATATTACGTAAATTGAAAAAGTAAAATCCAGAATCAATATAAAAGGACGGAATTAAGTCATACACAAAAATCCAGTTATAAA
>CANQQL010000016.1 GCA_947625975.1 uncultured Bacilli bacterium | reverse complement strand
AAGAGACTGACATAGTCAATCTCTAATATCTTTATTACCGTAGAATGGTAACTTTACACAAAATTTTTTACACTCTCAAAGAATAACTTTATCTATATTTTATTGACAAGTTTCTTAAATTTTGCAATTTTTATTTATTTACTTCAATAAATGTTTCTCTTATATTTCCTTCTCCATCAGTCTCAACAACTTTCTTATATGTGACCACACCATCATCATTAGTTGTGTCGACTTTAACGCTTATGAATGTTTCTTGATTTTGTTCATAAACTTTGAAAGAATACTTAACTCCATCTAATAACAATTTAATTTTTACTTCTTCTTTCGAATTCTCATTTTCTCTTTCGAAAGCAAATGAAGAAATTACTTTTCTATTTTGGTAAATTTCATATTTATATTCTTCTTCAACTTCATTTCTTTCTTGTTCAAACTCTTGTTTTACTTTGATATAATCTGTTTTTTCTGCATTGGTAAATATTTTAAGTGAAAGTTCAGTTTCTTCTTCATTTTTTTCGCTTTCAATCTCACTTTCGCCTAAAAATTGATAGGTTAACTCTTGATATTTTACAACACCTTCCATTTTAGTTTCTTTTTCATATTCATCTTCTTCTGTTTTTTCATTGACATTAACAACATTATAATAAAGATCCATTGTTTGTGTTGTAGAATTAAAATCTGTAAAAGACACTGTTTGTTTCAGAGCATAATCCGCTAAATCTGATTCGGAAATAACGCTGTTGAATGTTGCATTATTAAGTAAAAGATCAACAGTAGGTAAAACAGTTTCAATTTTAGTTTTTGCTTCCGGTGTTACTTGTCGCATTCTAATTGCAGGCATACTTCCATGAGATAAAGTTACCATTGAAGTTACCGTTTGATAGGCAAGTGTGCTCGCATTTTTTTCTGTAGGCAAAGCTACATTGCTATCAATGTTTTTATCAAAAGCGACCTCTCCTAATCCATTGGAATTATTGTTTTGGTTATTCCCACAAGCCACTAAAGACATAAATAATAGAGCTACAGGAATTAAATAAATTTTTTTCATAATTTTTTCTCTCCTTTTCGTTTTCTACTATTAATACGCAAGTATTTGTTATCTTATTGGATTTTTTTTAAAATTTTTTCAAAATTATTATCTTGATCATAATAACGATGGCCTTCATCTTTTTGTTCAACAATAAATTTACCTCTTGAATTATTGTATGAGTACTCTACAGTCATCACTTTATTTTCATTAAAGACTATATTGGAAAATTCCGCTTCGAAATCAGGTGACGTAGATTTGATTTTTAAACTGCAATGTGGAGCATTTTTGCTTTTTAAATTCATTTTTAATTTTTTTTCATAATAAGTTTTTTCAATGCTGTTTTCTAATTCACAGAATTTATATTCATATTCAATTTCTTCTTGTTCGCTTTCTTGCTCTATTTTTAGAATTTTGTTATCATCAAGTTCAACTTCGAACTCGATTTCCTGCTCATCATCTTCTTGTTCAATATTAATCGAAGTATTATATGAATTTTCGCCAATAACTAATTTTCCCATTAAGTTAGTTTCTATTTCGTCATCGTCTTCTTCAAAAGACATATTCGAATAAAATAAGTAATCATTATTATCAAATTGTAAAGTTAGCTTATATTGAAATTGACCTTCATATAGCGAATCTAAAGTTTCTATTTTAACTTCATATGAATTACTTTCATCAAAAAGCATCTCGACGAGATCATACGACTTATCAAAATGAGTTGTCATTTGCTCAAACTCACTTTTACTCATAAATTTTGCTTTTGTTTGAGATCCTAAATCAATTTCACTCATTACATTCACCGCCGAAAATAATGAAAATGCTGTTTGACCTTTCTTTGAACGGTTAGATATTATCGAGGCAAATTTTTCAGTTACAGGCACTGAAATATTATGAGATTCATCATTTGATGTAGATTCGTTAGGAATAAAGTTTGGAATTATAATAATTACGGCTAAGGCTAATGCAGCGAAACCAAGAATTCCAAAAGTTCGTTTATAACTATAAGTCGGTTTTTTAATTTCTTCTTGACTTTGCTGATAAGTTTCCATAATTTGATGAGCAGTCGTTTTAATTTGGTAGGAATTAATCGATTGTTCCAATTTATCTTTTAGTACCTTCTCCTCATTATTCATCTAACCCCACCTCTTTCCTTAATTTTTTAAGAGCGTTATTATACGCCCATAGTATTGTTCCCAAAGGACGATGCATTAATTTAGCTATTTCTTTATGTGGCATTTCATTAACTAAATGCAATATAACTATCTCAAATTCTTGTTTTTTTAGCACTCTCTCTGCCAAATCGAGAATATCGTTAGACAAATGCGATTCTTCTTGTTTCAGCATATGGTCATAAATTTCTTCTTGACTTTCATTTTTTCTCTTTCTTATAGTGTCTAATGCTAAGTTTCGTGAAATTACATATAAATATCCTAAGGCATTCTGTCCTTTTTTTAATTTAGGCAAATTTTCTAAAAACTTTACATACGTTTCTTGTAAAACATCTTCGCTCAAAGCGTAGTCTTTTAATATAGCGTAAATATTATAATAAACATTTCTTTTAGTTTTTTCATAAAACGATGTAAATTTAGATAAATCTCCATTTAATAATGCTTCTATTTCCTCTTCCATAATTAATACTCTCATCTTATCAACTTTATTGGATTTTATTATTTTATTTTTTTCCATTTCATAATTATTTTTTTATTAATTATAAATATGGCGACATTAATTTTAGAATATTTAAAACTTCGCTGTCAATTATTGCTTATTCACATTTTTATGTTTTTATTTTATTATTTATTTAAAGTTATTGGGAGTATAAATATATGAAATTAGATGAAAACATTTTTGAATTATTAAGAACCTCCATTAAATTCAACAAAGGAATAATTGTAAAAGATAACGAAGAATTTTTTGAAATTGACGATCAAACAGCCCAGATTTTTTATATATATCCAAAAATCGAAAAAAATTTAATTGAAGAAATAAAAGCTAATACTAACAAAGAACCTACATTTTCAATTATTAGTAAGCATAAATTATCTCTTACTGTCATGCCACCATTTAAATGTTTTAGAGAAACATTTCAATACTCTTATCGCGGAAAAGCTAAAGAAATAAACTCGGATTTTGCTATTAAGCCATTAACTATGGATGATATGGAATACTTTAAAAAACATTATTATCGCAATGGCAATGATGAAAATTATTTATTATCGGCAATTAAACGTGGTATGTTAAAAGCAGAAAAAGATCACCATATAGTCGGATTTGTAGGGGAGCATCCCGAACACGCTTTAGGGCTATTATTTGTTGATGAAAATTATCGTAGACAAGGAATAGGCAAGACTCTTGAACAAGCCATGATTAATAAAATATTGGAAGAAAATCGCACTCCTATTGAACATGTCGTATTAACAAATGAATGCTCAAAAAAACTCCAAGCTTCGATTGAAGGAATGGAGTTAGATGATGGTTTTGTCTATTGGCTTTTCTAACGTTTAGCTATTATGGATACAATTCCACACTTATAGTAATAATTTGATTTAGAGAATAATTCCTCTAAATTTTCATAGTGAGATTTAACCCACGTTAAATATCCATCAAATTTTGATGGTTTACCGGGCACAATCATATCCTCAACATTTTCTTTAATATATGAAAAATTCATGTTCATTAAATCTAATCTTTCATCATAATCTCTTCCTACTGTAGATATTTCTTCCGGAATATATTCAATATAAGAATATTCAGCATCTCTTAAATGCATATATAATTCTCTAGCCATTTTCCGATATCCTGTATGAGCAAGTTTACTATCAATATCCTTAAATGTTTTGACAAGTCTCTCTGGATCTGGATACGAAACTGTTTGCGAATCATCTACATCGCGGATAAATAGAATACCTCCCGGCTTTAAAAGTTTTTTTATTTTTTTCACTAAAGAACCAGGTTTTTTCAGATGAAGGAGTAAAAATGTACAAATAATCAAATCGAAGCCTTCAATATTATTTTCTAGCATTACACTTTTCATATCATCGATAAAATTATCATCTTCGACATCCAGTTGATATGAAATATATGGTGTTGTGCCTACATATTTTTTAGCTGCTTCAAGCATGGGTTCGCTTCTTTCAATGCCAATTATATGGCGTGGACAAAAAGAAGGAAGAATCGATTTCATAACTGAATCACCGTTATTCGAGCCTAAATCTAAGACTTCAAAGTCCTTTTTATCAGCAAAATACTTTTTATAAATTAAATTATTGTATGGCATTATAATCGTTTGCTGAACTGATAATCTTTCTTGCGTTTTGAATCTTGTTGTATCATACTTATTAGCAACTCGATCCGAAGTTTTTACATAAAAATCTTCCTCTTCCAATCCTACTGCTCGTTCATCTTCCGCAACCACATTTGGAAGTGCAATTAGAGATTCAATAAGCATTTTGAAAAAAAGAGGAAAAAACTCTCTTTTTAAAAATAAAGCATCTCTTTTAGAAATATCTTTTGCAATTTCATCTTGCACATCAAGGTTAACATTACCTTCTATAAATACTGGAATAATGTGTTTATTTAGTTTATACGCCAGATGAATTTCCTGTTTTACCCAGTCATTTTCTTCATCGCACCTTATCAAATCGTCATCTTTTAAAAGTAAAATAAAATCTTGACAGCCTGTAATTGCCGCCGTTAATTGATCAGGAAAATGCTCACCATGTACCATTTCTTCAGCATCAAAAAAAGGATTCCATCCACGCGTTTTTAAAGAATTATAAATTAATTCTCCCATTTCCCAAGTTGATTTTCGTCGATAAGAAATAAAAATATCATATGGCATAATTCTTTTCCTCTTTTCATCAAAGTTAATAAATAAATCTTTGTATTTCATATAACAGTTAAATCTACACTCGCTTACCATTCATAATATGGAAAGAAGCTACGTATCAATTGTACTATAATTAGAAAAAATTAACATGTAATATATCTATAAAAATTGTTAAGAGTGTGCTAGCACATTTAGTAAGGCAATTATTAATCTTAATATTTAATATTATAACAACCAACTAGCAATAAATCTATATCTCTGCCCATTTCTTTCCTTTTAACTCAACTTATTAATTTTTCTTGTCTATTACGGCACATTTGTTTGCTCTTTGTTACGGTTTTCATTTATAAAAACAAAAATTAATTTTTTTAGCACTCATTTGTTGACATTGCTAAAACTGCTGAATATAATATATTTAGCACTATAAATAATCGAGTGCTAAAGGAGATAAATATGATTAAACCATTGAATGATTATGTTCTATTAGAAATAGAACCATCAGAAAAGAAAGTCGGTAGTATTATTTTAACAGCAACAAACGATCAAAAGAAAACCAATGTTGCCAAAGTTGTTGCTGTTGGCGAAGGTAAACTTGTAAATGGCACATTAGTACCAATTTCGGTAAAAGTTGGTGAAAAAGTTATTTATCGCGGATATTCTACGGTAGAATACGAAGAAAATGAAAAAAAATATCTTCTAGTTCAAGCAGAAGATATTCTGGCAGTAGTTGAATAGGAGGAAATAATTATGGCAAAAGAAATTCGTTTTGCAAAAGACGCTCGCGTTTCAATGCTTAAAGGCGTTGATAAATTAGCAAATACCGTACGTTTAACTCTAGGTCCAAAAGGTCGTAATGTGGCCTTAGATAAAGGATATGGCTCACCATTAATTACTAATGATGGCGTAACCATTGCCCGAGAAATTGAATTAGAAGACAAGTTTGAAAACATGGGGGCCAAATTAATTTATGAAGTAGCAAATAAAACTAATGATTTGGCCGGTGACGGAACCACAACTGCTACAGTACTGGCACAATCAATGATTCATCGTGGCCTTGATGCCACAGAAAAAGGTGCTAATCCTGTCTTTTTAAGGGAAGGAATAGAGATTGCTGCTAAATCTGTTGCTAATGCTTTATTAAATAAATCTCACAAAGTTGAAACTAATGCTGATATTGAATCAGTAGCAACAATTTCATCCTCTTCATCCGAAGTTGGAAAAATTATTGCTAATGCAATGGATAAAGTTGGTAAAGATGGTGTCATTACCGTTGATGAATCGAAAGGTTTTGATACCGAACTTGAAGTAGTGCAAGGATTACAATATAACAAAGGTTACATTTCTCCATATATGGTTTCCGATCGAGAAAAGATGATTGCAGAAATGGAAGATGCTTTTGTTTTAGTAACTGATAGCAAAATAACGAATATACAAGATATTTTACCTGTCTTACAATCTGTTGTAGAAGCACATAAGCCTCTTCTCATTATTGCCGATGATTTAGAAGGTGAAGTTACATCAACTCTAATCGTAAACAAATTAAGAGGAACATTTAACGTTGTAGCAACTAAAGCTCCAGAGTTTGGCGATGCGCAAAAAAATATTTTAGAGGATATCGCAATTATGATTGGTGCTAAATTTTATTCTAAAGATTTATCAATGGAATTAAAAGATTTAACAATCGAAGATTTAGGACGTGTCAAAAAAGCCACTATTACTAAAGATTCTACTACCTTAATTGATGGTTATGGTGAAAAAGAATTATTAACTAATCGTATAGAAGAATTAAAATCGCAAGCCGAGCATACCACAAGTGATTATGATAAGAAAAAATACTTAGAAAGAGTTGCCAAACTCTCCTCCGGTGTTGCTGTGGTTCGCGTAGGAGCCTTAACTGAAAGCGAATTAAAAGAAAAGAAACTACGTATTGAAGATGCCTTAAATGCCACAAAAGCAGCAGTTAGCGAAGGCATTGTTGCCGGTGGTGGCTGTGCCTTAATGGAAATTCAACGTGAGTTAAAAAAATCATTACACTCTAATAACGGAGATATACAAAAAGGTATTAACATTGTCTTAGATTCCTTATCTGCTCCTTTAAAACAAATTACGGAAAATTCAGGATATGAGGCTGATGCCATCGTAGAAAAACAAAAAAGGATGAAAGAAGATATAGGTTTTGACGCTAAAAATGGTGTCTGGGTTAATATGTTCGAAAAAGGCATTGTCGATCCTACAAAAGTTGCGAGAAGCGCTATCTTAAATGCCGCAAGTATATCTGCTTTATTTATTACTACAGAAGCTGGTGTATGTGAAATTAAAGAGGCTAAAGACACTGCCGATACCGGAATGAATCCATCTGATATGTATTAATTAAATTACAAAATATTTAAAGACTGCTAAGCTTTGAAATCTTGGCAGTCTTTTCAGTTTTGTTCTATTTCTCAAACTATTAAAACTCCGGGTGTTTTTTTATTTAAATGAAAGAGACTTTATCATCATAGAGTAATGTGCATTGATAAAGTAATTGATGAGCTTTTGTTTGCTTCCTTCGCAATCTATATTAGAGGCGGCAACGGTAATTCTCCTACGGTCGTAAACTCCATATACTCGTCAAATTGAAATGTTCTCTTTACTCTCTGCGTTCTTTCTTTATGCAAGTTTTCAGGTATTTTTTAGTAAAAACGAGTGACACTTCCGCAATCACGGCATACCATTACAAAAAGAATGGCTCTACGCGTTGTGCTTTGGTGGATACACATACTCCACTACTCATAGAGATACATTGTTTTCTATCCATTCTTCTCCGCCATAGAATGGACATTTTCAATTTTTATCATTTTTTTTGAGTATTGAAAATATCGTTCTCATCCGAGTTGTAATATTGATTTTTATTCTTTTTCGATAGGATGATTTTTTTGATAGTATTTATATACCACAATATTCCTGTTATGGGGGAAATGAGCAGACTCGATACAATGATTCCGCCGAAGCCCACAATTACGCCGATGCGCACTCCATCCCTAAAAGCATGCTCTGGTGATTTGTCTTTAAAATATTTTATTGCCAATTATACGTCAAAAAGCATGGAAGGAATGAGAAAAAAAATCCAAGAAACGACAATTACCATTGACGTAAGTCTATAAGCATCGGGGATAAAAGCCGGGTCGAGAAGATATAGTAAAACCGTTAATCCCGCAAGTGTAATGCAAATTATCAAAACAATCAATAATTGTCTTATTTTTTTCATCTTATTCCTCCTTGCAAATTAAAATTTATTACTCTGATTTTTTCAAAAAAAAAACGAAAAACTTCCATCGTTGCATTTACCATCTGATTCAATTATTAGGTAAATTGTTTTATTGTCTTAAAAGTTTCAAATTTTTCTATCTTTCATTCTTCATTTTCTCGGCTCAATTTTTTCCTGCAAAAACCCTTTTTGTGGCAACAATGACGATAATACTAAGAACGATGTCCTTTTTTGCTTTTGCCTTTTCTTCTATAAGTGACATAATGCTTGCTTCCGCTTTTGGTGCAGCTAGCGAGACTCGAACTCGCACATTTTTCAATACTAGATTCTGATTCTAGCGTGTCTACCAATTCCACCATAGCTGCATATTTATATATTAACATATTTAATAGCATTTACCAAAAATATGTTTATTTTTTTTAGCAATTTTTTTAAAATAAAATCGCGAGGAATGAATATGAAAATTGTAGTAATAAGCGATACACATGGAGACATTGAAATCATAAAAATGGTGCGTTATATCAATCACGATGCTGATATGTTCTTACATTGTGGCGATTCCGAAGTTCCACCCGAACAAATAGATGGTTTTGCTTCCGTAAAAGGCAATTGTGATTACTTTAATTATCCTTTATCCAAGCAATTTAAAACTCCTTATGGCGACATTTATCTTGAACATGGGCATCAACACATTTTAAGTGATGAATACATTTTAAGCAAAAAGGCACTTATTTTCTTATATGGTCATACTCATAAGCATCTTTTAAAAAAAGTCGGAAGTTGTTATGTAGCAAATCCCGGCTCTCTTACCAAACCTCGAGATGAGACAAATGGTACTTATTTAGTTATTACTTTAAATGAAAAGGAAATTAAATTTGATTTTAAAAATTTTTAATTAAGACAAAAAATTTATAACCTCTTTTATAATTTTATCTTTTTCTTTAGATCTCAACATCATATGTGAGACATTTTTCATCGTAATAGATATTTTATACTTACAATAATTTGAAAGATATTCGTCCGCTGTTTCCGGAACTAGTTGATCAATATCTCCCATGATAACTAATGTCTGCGCTTCAATTGGTCCTATATTATCTTTACAGAATTTTATAATATCGCGAAATTCTTTAATCGTTCTCAAATTATAATTTGGCAAAATATATTGCTTTGTAATTTTTATAACTTCTTGATCTTCTAACATTCTTTGATTGAACTCTTCAATTTTTTCTTGGTTATTTTCATCTTGATTATCAAAGTACTTAGCCTTTAAATATTCAAAAAATTTCTTAAATCTTGCAATTGGATAGTTAGCGTTAATATACAATACTGCCGGTGCAAGTAAAACTAAGTTTCTTACTTTAAAATGGCTGGCAAGATATGTTGCCAATGCTCCACCCATAGAAAATCCCATTACATCAACAATTTCATATTCCTTTTGCAATTTTTTCATTTGATCTATTACAAAATGAATAGTGCGAGTTTTCGTAAATCCTTTTAATTGTAAAACATCATGACCAGGCAAGTTATTAATTTCAATGTGATCATACATTTTTTCTAAATAGGGAATAATGGGATCAAAATCTGTTTTGTCGGTCGCAAAGCCATGCAGTAATAAGATTGCCTTTTTCATAACCATTCCTCTTTTTGTAATATTATATCACTAATGTTTACATTTACTAATAATCTTACTATTTTTTTCTGTGCTTTTTAAAACTACGGCATTACTAGCAATAATTGTGTTTTCACCCACGATTGTTTCGCCACCTAAAACTGTAGCATGTGCATAAATTGTTACATTATTTTCAATTGTGGGATGTCTTTTCTTATTTCTTATTTCCTCAATGTTTTCAAGATTTAAGGCTCCTAATGTTACACCTTGATAAATTTTGACTTTCTTACCAATAATCGTTGTTTCTCCAATTACAATTCCTGTACCATGATCAATAAAAAAAGGAGAATCTATTTCTGCTCCCGGATGAATATCAATGCCGGTTTTTGAGTGTGCATATTCTGTGCAAATTCTTGCCAACACTCTTTCATCTATTTTAAACAAAATATGTGCCAATCTATAAATTGCCGTCGCATAAATACCCGGATAACACATTACTATTTCTTCTAAAGAATTGCAGGCAGGATCTGAAGAGTATGTAAAATGCAAATCTTCTATAACATCATTTTTTACTGTTTTATAATATTGTATGAATTGTTTTGCTTTATCTTCGCTTAAAATTTCTAACAAATTATTTTTTATTTCACCTATAGAAACTTTATTTTCAAAAAAATCGCTAAATATTTCGTAATAGCAATTCTCTAGTAAATTAATTAATACTAATTTGATGTTTTTCATAAATATCTATCCCCTGAATCAGGGCATATAAAGAGGATCTTTTTAAAATTATATTTTTTACTTATCTCGATTGCGCCACAAAAAGCTGCTCCTGAGGATATTCCGATCAAAACGCCTTCATTTTTTATGAATTTCTTTTGATAACTGAGTGCTTGTTTACTGGAAACATTAATAATTTCATCAACAAACTTTTTATCTAAAAGAGGTGGAACAAAATTAGCTCCTATTCCTTGTATCTTATGTGGACCACTCCTACCTTTTGTTAACAAAGGAGATTCACTTGGTTCAACCCCAAAAATTTTGATAGAAGGTCTATATTCTTTTAAATATCTACTAATACCCATTACTGTCCCCGCGGTACCAATTCCGCATACGACTGCCTCGACATCTGGCACATCGCGGAGAATCTCTTTAGCTGTTTTATAATGCGACTCATAATTAGACTTATTATTAAACTGATTTAATAATATAGCATTATCAAATTTTTCTAATAATTCATAAGCCTTTTCTTTCGCACCTTTCATACCGCCCTCTACCAAAATCAATTTAGCACCATAATTTTTTATCATTCTTTTTCGCATATTGGACATATTTTTAGGCATAACCACTATTACTTTGTTTTTAAAAATATTTGCCATGGCCGAAAGTGATATCCCTGTATTTCCGCTAGTGTATTCAATTATGACAGTGTTTTTATTAATTTTTTTCTCTCTATATAAGTCCTGAATAATTTGAAAAACCGGACGATCTTTTACACTTCCGGTAAGATTAAAACATTCTAATTTAGCATAATACTTTACATTTTTTGAGTATTGATTTGATAATTCTAAAATTGGTGTATTACCGATAAGATTTAAAGCATTTTTAATTAGCATAAATAAATATCCCCTTTTCCAATATATTCTATATATTTATTTATGTGCTCAAATTACTTATTTTTACATCTTATTTAAATTAAAAAACCTATCGGCACTTGCGACTACACAATTGTGAATAAAAAAGTTATAAATCTAGAAACAACAAAATTATTTTTTATTAACTAAGACTACTCCATTGATTTTTTGTTTTTGGTAATATAATATCGTCTACATTATAAACATTTTCATTTACCAAATATAAATTTATCTCTTTTGTCACACTTGAATATTCATCGGAAGGAAGAGATATTGTCTTTAATGTGTAAATTTGCATCGACAAATTATAAAAGCAATAATAGCCTTTATTATCAGTTTTGGTTGTCCACTCTTTATTACCATAATCGTATAATCCAATATCCACTCCTTGCAAAGGAATTTTTTCCTCATCATACACATATCCATAGATATATTCAAAATATTTTGTTGAATTATTCGAATTATTTTCTCTAGAGTTATTAAAAAAGCAAACTCCCAAAATAGTGGCCATTACAAGTGCAATTGAAGAATATAAGAGCGTTTCTTTCATTTTCGTTTTCATAGTTGTATCCTCACTTAATTAATCCAATTTCGTCATATAAATCTTTTAGTTTACTTGCTTGTTCACTCGAATCTCGAATCATTTTTACATCCTTTCCTTTCACAAAAATACAACGAAAAATTCTCTGTATTCTCGCAATAGGAAATAATATTGGATGTTTATTTAAATACGGATAATTTTTTCTCATAATTTCACGATTTGGGAATAGAGCATGCCAATAAAATTTAAAGCGTGATTCTCTTTTTCCGGCCATTCTATTTGCGTAATAATTGCTTTCTTTACTATGGCCATGCACACCAGATTGAATTATATGTTGCATATATGCCTCAAAATGCTCAATTTTTTTATAAGGAATAGGCGCATATTCAAATAAATAATCGATAACATTTAAAACAGAATTAAAAAATTTGTCTAAACCAATTGCTTTTGTTTCATTCCATAAAACTTCATAATCTATCTTATATTCTTTAAGCAAATAATAAAAATCAATAAATGGTCTTAATCCTGCGCCATCACCTAACATATGCTTCGCTAAATGTCCCAGTAAATACATATAGCAATATAAAGGAGAAAATTCATATTCATGTTTATTAATACTCACCACATTATCCCAAGGATTATTAAAATAAGAATTCCAACTATATTGCGTAGAAAAAAGTTTATGATGCAACTCTAACTCAATATTATTTTTCTTAAATTCAACATGATGAATCCATTCATATCCTTTTTTAAAATTATGCTTTTGTAATAATTCACAAGCAAAGTTTAAATCTTTATCACGTATTAAGATATCAATATCTCCCATTAAACGTAAAAAATGTTCCGGATAGAAGCGTTTAATAAAACTGCCTTTTAATAAAACAAAATCAATTTGATTTTCATTAAAAATATTTTTAATTTCTTCCATAGTCTCATCTTGATATTGTCTAACAAGTACACCGCTTAGATAGTATTTTTTTAAATATTCCACATTAAATACAGAGTATAATTGATGAATTAAAGATTGTTCCATAAATATTTTACAAACGTCTTTTATATCATCTTTAATTTCTAAGTTTTGCTTATTATCTATTGCCATTAAAATTTCTTTAACACGTAAATTGCTAATCATTTTCTTCACCTGCTATTGTTAGTTCTTTAATTTTATCAAGTTTAATATCTCGATGCGTTATCAAAATAATGGTTTTATTTATTTGCGTTAAATTGCTAATTATCTTACTTTCCACTTGCTTATCTAAAGCACTGGTAAATTCATCCAATAAGAGTATCGGTCGATCTTTTAAAAGACTTATTGCAATTAATATGCGTTGAATTTGTCCTAATGACAAACCAACCCCTCGTTCACCTAATCGCGTATCAAGTTTCAAGGGCATGCTGTCTATATCTTGATAAATCATAGCTAATTTTAAGCACTTTTCAATATTCTCTTCACTGCTATTAGGTGCAAATAAATTAATATTATCTCGAATCGTGCCGGAGAACAAAATGTTTTCTTGAGGAACATATGCAAACAATTTTCTAGTTGCTTTAGAAACTGCATAAAACTTATTTTTTAATTTAATTGATATTTTACCGCTTTGTGGTTTTATAAACCCTAAAAGCAAATTTAATAAAGTAGTTTTTCCAATTCCGCTAGGGCCTTTAAAGCTCCAAATTTCGTTCTTTTTAATTTCCAGTGATAAATTTTTTATTACTAATTTATCATAAGAAAAAGAAACATTATGAAATACAATAGCATCAAAGTCAGTAATAGCTTCACCTTCTAATTCATCGGGTAAATCATCTATTTCCTTTACTCTTTGCTTGCTTACTTTAAAAGCAAAGTAGCGATTTAGTAACTCTGACATGGAAGATATCGGGGACTCAAAATGATTGACCAAGCGCAGTAAAGCCACTAAAGTTCCATAAGAAAACACCTGTGGCATTTTAAATAGCATATACGCCCCATAAATAAGGGTAAAAACATAAGTAAAGTTAAAAATGCTCATCATCCCCGTAGAACCAATGATAGCCAAGTTATAGTATTTATGACGAATTTTGTAATTCGCGCTTGTTTTAGTTTTCAATAATTCTTTCGCATTATCTTCCACCGCATTAGCTTTTAATAATTTAGCATTTTCCATTGATTCTTGCATATAGGCCGTTAATTTGCCATTACTTTCCAAAACTTTTTTTTGAAGTTTTTTAATATGTTTACCATAAAGTAACGATAGTAAATAGACAATTAAACCAAAAGCTAGCGCCATTAAAAGAAATTTAAAATCAATAATTAAAAGGGTAACAAATGCAAATATAAATGTAGAGGCATTAAGGACAAAGCTTGGAATGAGTTTAAAATAACCATCAGCAATATTTCTAACATCATTCAGGAAAATATTTGACATTTCACCTGAATGAATATTTTGAATATCTGTTAAATTCTTATCAATAAACTTACTATATATTTGTTCTTTTAGATCTAACTCATATCTAAGGGAATATTTATTAAATATCAATTGATAGCCTACTCGCAATAAAATCTGAATCGCCACCAAGCTTATTAAAATAATGCAAAATTGAAGTAATTTAGGCCATTGCAATTCATCGCCACTCGTGGCAACATTGATTAAAGAGCGCGTGGTTAAAGTAACAGCAATCAAACATGCAGATCGTAAAATATTAATAATTGCTAATAATCCTATCGTTATTTTATATTTCGTTTTAATAACTTCCACTTCACTTTCAAAATAATATATCTTAAAGGATAAATGCACCAAATAAAACTATATAAACGATATTTAATATCTTTAGTAGTTACTTTTTGTTGATTATGCGAATATTCCACCATTTTAGCGACAATCAACTTTTCATTAATTAATTCTTTTCTTAATTGATTATCGCCTAGCATTGTACAAGTTTCACCACGTTTTTTATAGATACGATGTAAAACATATTGTCCATTTGTTCTTTGATAAAGCACAACATCTCGTTTTTTTAACTTGGCGACTTTAATATCTTCCAATAAAACAAAATCTCCGGTATGAAGCAACGGGAGCATCGAAGTACCGTTAACCGGCAATTCAAACTTTAACCCATTAGTAAATGCCTCATCCATCAAATAAATTAACTCGTTTATATTAGACATCTAAAACTCCCAAAGCGATAAATTTCGCAATAACATCCTCGACATCTCTAGACAAAGTTTCTTTATCGATATCATACTCTTCAAGCATTTTTAAAATTATGTCTTCCTTTGCTAACCCTTCTTTTAACAAATTATAAATCGTTAAACTTGTTTCGTTTAAAGTTATTAAATTTTTCACACTCATATAATCGTTGTTTATTGGAAGTAGCATTGTATCTTTACCAATTTGTTTTAAAATAAATTTATTACTAAGTTTCATCCTTTATTACCTCCAATTTATCCTTTGCAATCTTTACTGCTTCTTGCGATATATTGCATTGCAATTCAAAGCAGGGTATTTTTAATAACTCATCAAGCATCTTAGACCAATTATCAAGGCCTTTATTAGCCAAAGGTTGAATTACCTGTGTAAGCATTTTAACTATAGCCTCTTTAGGGCTAATGCTTTTAATAGCGTTCTCTTTAGCTTGAGAAAGAAAAACTATTGCTTTCAAAGGTGCGCTAATATTATTATCACGATGGTGTTTACCACTCCAAGGGTTACCATAAATCACTAACTTTTCATTTTCTAAGATAATGATGTTTTTATCATCATTAATTATTTCACAATCTACATAGCGTTTCCATAATTTTGCATGTGTTGATTTACCCGTTCCTGAAGGTGCTGAAAACAAATAAGCACTATGATTGTATTTAATAGATGATCCATGCATCCAAATAGCAGTTTTTAATTTCATCACATAATAAGGAAACACATATTGCGTTAACAAGTATTCATTGAGTTGCATAACGTTTAACTCATCTTCAAGAATATATATTTTACAATAGTTTTGTGCATACTTTATATAGCCAAAATACGGCTCATTTTTATCTTTCCTTTGGTATTGCACTAAAAAATCTTCTTCTTCAAACAAATCATAAAACCGTGTACAATTTATAACCTTTGCTGTTGTTACTAATGGGATTTCTTTCACTATTTCTACAGTTATAGATATGTCCGCAACCGAATCTTTAGTTTCATATTTCAGTAAAGATGGCAAAAGTATCGAATTTTTAATTAAATTCAACTCAAAATTGAGATTTGCCATTCGATAAATTGCCATATCGTTAATCACCTTATTTATTATAGCATAATAAATAATTTATAAAATGAGTTAATTCGCTAATGCTCAAAAAGGTCGTTAAAGCGTCTTTCTGTTAATCTAATCATTATGGCAATTACAATTATTCTCATCAGAATTGCAAGAACAATTGCAATGAGAACAATTATGAATTAGTTTAATTGAATTATTGTTTGGGCTTTTATCAAAAGTATAATCAGCTAGTAACTGTTCTGTTTCTTCACTCATAATTATTTTTATTTCATTTATTAATCGTACTCGATCAGATTTAGAAGCGTTAACACATTCCATATTAAGTGTTAGCCCACTATCTTGTTTTGATAAAATTATTTTAATGGCATCACTATTATTTTTTTTCATGATATCTAAAAATATTGTTTTGCATGACTCTGTAATTTTCATTTAAATTCTCCTTTGACTTGTTTATATTTTAGCTTACCAATTTATTTCATAAAATTGGCTAAATTTTATTTGTTTTTTATAAATTTAGAACTTCATAAATTAGCATGCGAAATAATAAGCTTTTGTATACTTATCCGATTTTATTTTTTAAAGATAGTAAGTATTTTAGTTTCATAAAATTGTAACGCACTGCTACTGCTCATTAACTATTAAATTAAAAACTAAATAATTTTACGACTTTTCATCATAGTTATCTAAAAATGAGTGATATTTGCCACCATCTTTATAGCCTAGAATCATATCCAAGGTAACATTTGCAGCACTTTTAAAAATATTTTTTTCAACTTGAGGATTATTTTTTAAAAGTTCCTTTATGAGCATTTTTGTCTCAAGTCTTTTAGATCCCCCAGAAGAACTGTTTAGTTCACTATTTTCTAAAGTAAATTTGCAAGCACACTGGAGAAAAGTTAAATTATGATGATTTTTAAAAGCGATGATATCTTTTTCTCGAATATAATATAATGGCCGTATAAGTTCCATACCTTTATAATTTGTAGAATGTAATTTGGGAAGCATGGTTTGAAATGAACCGGAATTTAACATGTTCATTAAAGTTGTTTCAATTACATCATCATAATGATGACCCAAAGCAATCTTATTACAGCCATATTTTTTAGCCAAGTTATATAGCGCTCCTCTTCGCATTTTTGCGCATAAAAAACATGGAGAGCGATTTTGATTATTAGCAACTTCGAAAATATTTGTTTTCTCAATAATTGCCGGAATTTTCATTATTTTCAAATTGTTTTCAATTTTATTCAAATTTAATTCACTATAGCCAGGATCCATTACTAGATAAGTAATTTCAAACGGAAAATCCGAGTATTTATGTAGAATTTGAAAGAGTTTTGCCATTATCATAGAATCTTTCCCCCCAGAAATACAAACACAAAGATGTTCATTTGGTTTTAATAGTTGAAATTCCTTAATTGCTTTAACAAAGCGTGACCAAATTTTCATACGATATGTCGTCGTTAATGATTTTTCAAATTCATCCACTTCGTTCATTAAAATCACCTCTATGTAATTTTTCTAAAAACATTTTAGCATAAATAATCTATATTAGGTTTCTATATTTACTTACATGTACCTTCAAGTCATCACGCACCTTTTAGTCAAACAAACTTATTTGATTTATTACAAAACTTTTTTGTTTTGCATCTATTATCTTATCGCCTTTCTGCAAATTTCCTATTAAGAAAGGAGAATTGGGATTATGCTTTTTCATATTCCTTAGCACAATTTGTTTATCCCTGTTTGCATAACAATATTTGCATAGATGTCCACAGGTGTTGTATGCCCCAATATCTTGCCCTAAAAGGCAGTTACAAATTGCACGAGCATTTTTCCTTTTTGGTGGATTTAGCTGTTGCTGAGTCGCTTTTCAATCACTTCTTTTGTTTGGCAGCCAGAAATGTCCACACCAAATTCTTTTAAATGCGCACTTTCGCAACAAGAACGAATTGTTATTAGGATTTACTACAAAATCAAGTGCATCAACTTGATAACCTTTTATTGCATATTGAGAAAAATCAGTAAAAAACATTATAATTGTGCTATTATCAATTTCCCGTATTTTTTTTGCGGTATCAATTCCATCGAAGTTGCCCATTTGCACATCCATAAATATTATTTCATACTTAGCTAGAGAAAAGGTTGCCAAAAATTTTTCGCCACTTGAAAAAGTGCTAATTTCAAGCATCTTTTTTCTATTCTTAATTTATTTGTTTCTCTTTTTTTGGTGGAAAAATTATTTTGAAAATGAAGAAAAATATTATCATTGAGATACCGCCAGTTATAAAAGTTTTAAGGAGGTTTTTAAGTGCTGGAGCCCATCCCCAAAATGTCATAATAGGATTAGCAATACCCCAAACTGCATTGACAAAGATTGATACTCCGACCCAGCCAATAAAATACCACATTGCTTGAAAATAAGGATTGCCATCAGATTTGAATGTAATATTTCGTTGTAGTGGGAAATTTATACATTGAGCTGTAAACACAGCAATTTCAAAGGCAAGGAAATTTCCTAAACCTCCGCCAATAACGCCTTGCGATAAATCGCCATTACTGGCAATCTGATTACCTAATGAATCAATTACCGGTTCATTAAATATGGCGAAAAACAATTGGTTTCCATTGCCATCTATCCAATTTCCAAGCGGAATTGCCGGCCATACAAAGGGAGTTTGAGCAAGTTTAATACCCATTAAATAAGGTAAAAATGTCATGACTAAATATTGCCAAATTGTAACACCATTACTAAAGACTAAAAAATAAAATATTTGTTGAAGTAAACCTGCACCTTTAGGATGAAGGCATTTGAATTTTAACCAAGATCTTCGAAACCATTGAAAAAATCGCCATTGGCTTACCCTAAACCAAAATTTTTGCCAGCCATTTTTTTGACTTAGCTTTTCTCGTTTGGCGTTTATTTTTTCTGTATGCTTTTCTTCAAACTTGGCAAATAATTCTAATCCTTCTTTTGCTCTTCTTGTTTTCTCTTCTTTAGTCATTCTTCTTTGACTCCTTTGATTTTTCTTTCATTTTGCGTTCTTTCTTATATGCGCGACCTTCTTTAAAATATTTATGCATTCCCGCAAAAAAGTGCCCATTAAACATCATTATCAATCCATCTAATTGTCGCCAACGTATCGCTCCTCCGGTCATCCGGGATAGACCACGCATCGGTTGATGTACAACACCCATGATTAATGTATTCGCCATAGTTTTATTTCCAAAAACTTTTAAAAATTTAACTGCAAAACGAATAGTCCAAGCAAAAAATCTGCCCGCCCATCCTTTCGCATATCTTAATTCTTGCACTGTGGTATTATAATCCACAATTATTCGCGTTTTTCTCTTATTTATAAACGGGATTTCGGAGTCAGGTATTTGGTGACCTAACAACTTTTCAAATTCTTCATCGCTGACATTTCGCACTTTTCCACTGGCATAAGTTGGTAAATCCTTAACTAGATTAGAAAGCGTATCTGTAGATCCTTCTTTTTCAATTTTTCCTTCTAGCCTGATATCTAAAGATGAGGCGCCAATCATAATACTATATGTGCCACCTTCTATTTCCCATTTATTCGTTAGCGTATTAAAATATCTAAATGTCTTATCATCAAACGCAATAGAAATGGTTTTCTTTTCATGAGGTTTTAAATTAACTTTCTTAAATCCTTTTAATTCCTTTTTTGCTCGGATAATTTGGGAATCTGATTTTGCAACATATAATTGTGCAACTTCTTTTCCTTCAATTTCTCCGACATTTTCAATATCAAATGAAACACCAGATTCATCCACCTTGATATTGGAATAAGCAAATTTGGTATACGACAAGCCAAAACCAAATGGATATCTTACTGGCACATCAGCTGTATCAAAATAGCGATAACCGATAAATAATCCCTCGCGATATTCAACTGTGCGCTTATGGCTTGGAAAATTGTCATTAGAAGCCACATCCTCTAATTTATAAGGATATGTTTCTGATAATTTTCCCGATGGATTAACCAATCCGCTTAAAATATTTAAAATTGCTTCTGCCCCGGCTTGGCCAGATAAATAAGCGTGTAATAGTGCATCAACATCATCAGCAAAATCAAGTTCAATTGCGGAACCGCAAGAAAGAACTACAACAATTTTCTTTCCGAGTTTTTTAATCTCTTTCAGTAAATCAATTTGTACTTGCGCTAACTTCATATTCCGACGATCGAGGCCTTCCGCTTCCGTTACCTCATCTAAGCCCAAATAACAAACAACCACATCTGCAGAACTCGCAAGTTTTACAGCTTTCTTTAATAAACCTTTGCTTTTATCGCCATAACGTTTGAAACCTTTTGCATGTCCAATAATTTGCAATCCACATTTATCTATCAAATCGATAGTTTTATCTAATTTAGTAGGATTAACTACCGAAGAACCGGCACCTTGATAACGTGGATTGTAGATGAAATCTCCAATTAAAGCGACCTTATCTGTGCTTTTTAAGGGTAAAACGCCATTGTTTTTTAAAAGAACAATGCTTTCTTCCGACGCGATTTTGGCAAATTCATGATGCTTTTCTACATCAAAATCAGGCACTTTTTCAGTGAAAACTTTTGAAGTTTTAAATATTAATCCTAAGAGGCGATTGACATTTTCATCTAAGATTTTTTCATCTAATTTTCCTTCTTTAACCGCATTAACGATATCTTCGACAGTATCTCCTGAGGCAGAAGGCATTTCTAGTTCATTACCTGCCTTAAGACCTAAAACACGATCATTATTGCCACCCCAGTCAGTAACCACGACACCATTAAATCCCCATTCTTTACGAAGAATATCTTTTAACAAATGCTCGTTTTCGTTCGCGTAGACTCCATTTATTAAATTATAAGCGGACATAATACAATTTGTTTTTCCTTCCTTAACAGCAATCTCAAAAGCTGTAAGGTAAATTTCACGGAATGTTCTTTCATCTACTACACTATCAAGAGTCATGCGATTTTCTTCTTGGTTATTACAAGCAAAATGTTTTACACATGCAGAAATGCCATTTGCTTGAATTCCTCGAATGTAGCTCGCCGCCATTTTCCCCGCCAAATACGGATCTTCCGAGAAATATTCAAAATTTCTTCCACAAAGTGGATTTCTTTTCATGTTTGTTCCCGGTCCTAAAACAACATTAACATGTTGAGCAACAGCTTCTTCACCTAAATATTTACCTAGTGTTTCACCTAACTCTTCATTCCAAGTATTTGCCATTGTAGATGCGGTCGGAAAACATGTCGCAGGAATGGACACATTTAATCCCAAATGATCAGCGGCAGCAGCTTGCTTTCGCATACCATGTGGACCATCAGCCAAAAATATAGATGGAATATTTAGTCTTGTAATTTCTTGTGTTTCCCAAAAATTTTTTCCCGACATTAATGACGCTTTCTCTTCAAGAGTCATCTCGCTAATGATTTTTTTGTAATCCATACTAGTTCCACCCCGTTTTTTTAATAATTTTTTTATATCCTATTTTAACTACAAAATTTCTTAGTGGTCTGATAAGTAAAAATGGAAAAGCCAGTGATGTGCGATATCTAAGTTTGTAATATAGCTTGCGGTTTTTTTCTTTAAATTCTTTGAAATATAATTTGTAATCTCTATATGCTGTATCCTTGTTGCCAATCGTTACATAAAACAAAGTAAGAAATGATTTTGCTATCAAATCATTTAAGATAAATTTATAATGCTTTTTAGAAAGCGATTTTAATTCATCAAGCGTATACCATAAGGACATTTCTCTTATTACTCTCAGTTGATGTTGATAATTTTTTCTCATATTCGCCAAAGACACAGATTGATCTGATCTCCCAACATAATACCGATACAAGTCTACATCCAAATAGTATATCGACTTTGTGTAAAAAAGAGGTACATAATTAAACAAACTATCGACATAGAAAGTGTGTTCGATAAGTTTCACTTTGCTTTCCCTTAAAACACTTGTTTTAAATATTAGCATATGCATCATTAAATATTTTGTCGGTTTAATATGTTTGACATCTTTCCAAGTAAAAAATTTATTTTTAGGAAATTCATTATAAATTCCGCTTTTGCGACATTGATTAAGGTCTGGTCTCTCAAAAACATAATTTGTCATATATAAATCCGGTGATTCATTGGCTTGATAATGCTTTTTAATTAAATCTAAGGTCTTTTTTAATGCTTCTTCATCTAGCCAGTCATCGGCATCAACGCATTTAAAATAAAGCCCTTCAGCAGTAGCAAGACCAGCATTAATACCGGAACCATGTCCCCCATTTTCTTTATCAATGACACGGACAATGGTAGGATATTTTTCTTTATATTCATTAGCGATAACAAGTGTATTGTCTTTTGATCCATCGTTAACTACAATAATTTCCACATCCTCTCCGCCTTTTAAGAGAGAGGGCAAAGATTTCGGAAGAAATTTTTCAGCATTATATGATGGCACGACAAACGTTAAATACTTCATAAGATTACTCCTAAAACTTTTATGTTTAATTGTATAAATTTTATTGAACTTTTTAAATATGCAAGGCATAAATTGCCATTTTAAAAACGTAAATGGAAAAATTTGTGTTAAATTTTATAAAAATCAGATCTTTATTAAATCTTTTAAAACTTCTGAAGCGATTATTAATCCCATGGCTGAAGGAACGAAAGCATTGGAACCGGGGATTACTTTTTTACTTGTTTCATCTATATACTTATTGCTTAAAGTTAAAGGTTTTTCTTTGGAATACACAACCTTTAAATCTTTAATATTTAGTTTTCGTAATTCATGACGAATAACTTTTGCAAGCGGATCTTCGGAAGTTTTAAATATATCACTTACTTCTAGTAAACAAGGGTTTAGTTTATTTCCTGCTCCCATAGCGGAAATAATGGGCACATTACATTTTTTAGTCTCATATATTAAGGACACTTTTGCGGTAATAGTATCCAAGCAATCCACCACATAATCAAAATTTTGAAAATTAAAATCTTTAGCATTTTGAGGAAGATAAAAACAAGTTTGTATCTCTACTTTAGCCTCAGGATTAATTGAAAGAATACGTTTTTTCATTACATCCACTTTCCATTGACCAATAGTATCAAAAGTGGCAATAATTTGACGATTAATATTTGAAATAGTGACTACATCATTATCAATTAAAACAAAATTATAAATTCCACTGCGAGCTAGAGCTTCAACAACATATCCACCTACTCCACCAATACCAAAAATTGCAATCTTTTTTTCCTTAAGAACATCCATGGCTTCTTTACCAAATAATAATTGAGTGCGCGAAAATTGATTATCCATTGTTTACTACTCCTTTGCTTAAATTATAAATAAAATTTAAAAATTATGTGTGTATTATTTAGCATTTTAATTTCTTTAATAATACCCACATAATATGTTGAATATGAATTTCACAAAATATTAGCCAAAGCACTCATATGCACTATTTCATTTTTTCTAATTCCTGCAATTTTTGTTTAATGGCCAAATAAGCATCTTCCGGATTGTTAATTTGTAAAACCGCCGTTTCCATAGGACAATATCCATCTTTTTTTCGGTTGAGAATTAACGGAGTTTTTTCTTTATAAGTAATGTTTACTTTATATTTCGCAAATACTTTTAAAGCCTCTTCACTAACTAGTTCACTATAAATTTCTTTTAAACCCAATTTAACGTACAAAAACGCCGCCGCTTTACCTATCACTCGATCTGCAGCACAATAATTTCGATAATCACAATTGTTATTTAAAAGCAATAATAAAGGTTTAACGCCCCGATCATAAAAAATCTTATAATCGTTCTGAAAAACAACAACTAAGGTTGCTTGGTTCTTTTCCAATAATTGTTGAGCAATTTCTAAATCTTGTATCACAGTTTTTTCCTTTAATCTAAATATGAATCTATGGAAATAGCAATGGCTAAAGCTCCTGCTCCAATATGGCAAGATACGCTCAATGACAATGCATCAATGAAGCGAAAATGAAGATTTGGTATATTCGCCTCAATTTCATCTTTAAATTTTAAAGCCTCGTCATAGTTTTGCGTGTGAGCAATAGATACAACCATTTTACCAGCTTCGTAAAATTCCTTAAATTCGCTGGTAACTTCCTTTTTTATTTGAAGAATCATTTTCTTTTTCGCTTGTGTTAAACTACGAACTGTTGCAAAAGTATCGAATTTATCACCGCGAGTAAATAATACCGGCTTAATACCTAAAAAATTGGCAAGTGCCGCCGCCGCAGGTTTAATGCGACCGCCCTTCTTTAAATATTTTAATGTATCTAAATAAATGTAAATAGAAGCTATGTGTTTTGTATCGTTTAAATATTGCACTATTTCTTCACAACTAAATCCTTTATCACGCATTTTAACTGCTTCATAAACACTTTCTTTTTGTGTAACAGATATTCTTAAATTATCAATGACAAAAACTTTATCCTCAAATTCCGATGCCACCGTAGTCGCAGAAGCACATGTTGAAGAAAGGCCCGAAGTCATAGGAATAAAAATAATTTTTTCATATTCAGTTAAAAAATTCTTAAAAAGATCGCGTAAATAATAGGCAGATGGTTGAGATGTGGAAATATTAGTGGCATCATTACTGAGAAATTTATAGAATTCATCTTGAGAGAGGGTAAGTTCTTCAAAATATTCCTTTCCATCAATAAAAAAAGGCATAGGAATGACAAAAACATCCATTTTTTTACCTTCTTCTATTTTGATACCCGAATTTGAATCCGTAATAATTAAAATATTTTTCATAATCTACTCCTTACGTCATAAATAAAATAATACATATTTTAAAGACAATTAACAATATCACATTTAAAGCAAAAATTTAATTTGATAATAAAATAAGTGACATTACCAGCAATTATAGTGAACTTTTTTCTCATCAAACCGATCTTTTTGAACTTTTTCTTCTGCTTTGTAACCCAAAGCAATATAGCCAGAAACAAAGACATTTTCCGGCAAATTAAGTAATTTAGCATTCATCTTATCTGTTTCATCGCGTCTTTGCCCACACCAGCATCCACCTAGATTCAGTCCTTCGATAGCAAGTAACATATTTTGGATACAACTAGAAGTATCGTTCATAACAAATTCCATCGTAGAATTTATATTTAAATCCCCTAATACCGCAATCACTACCGGTGCACCTTCCATAATTTTTTTACCAATTGACAGCTTAGATATTTTTAGTATCAATTGTTTATCATCAATGACTAAAAAATGATATGGTCTTAAATTCCGCGCACTTGGTGCAGCAAACCCTGCCTTTAAAATTTCATGAATTTTTTCTTTTTCAACAGCTTTATCTTGATATTTTCTAATGCTACTTCTTTGGTAAATAACATCTAAATTACTCATATCTTATGTACCTAGTTTTTAATCTTTCTTTAATAATTTTAATAAAGCAAAGATAATAAGCGGTAAGACAACAATTTGTATAATAACTCCCGCATAACCACTTAATATTTGATTCCAAGCCATCGTACCTTGAATTGTACTAATATTTTGAAAAATAAATGCTAAACCTAAAAAAGCTAAACGTCCAAATATAATTGCGCAGATAATGGCCGGATAAACAAACCATTTATTTCTAAAAATAAGCTTTGAAAATAAGCCACTAACTAAGCCAAAGATTCCTAACTCAAAAACCATATATGGAAGTCGTATTGCTATAGGCATTGGGTTACCTAACAACGATGTGAATAGGAAGCTTAAAATGGGCGCAATAATGCCTATTCCTACACCCCAATAAGCGCCTAATAGACAGCCACCTAAAAGGATTGGCAAATACATTGGAAGAAAAAGAACTCCTCCGGTAGCACCTGCAAAAATATGCACAATTTGCGGTAAAACAATTGCTAAAATAATGACTAGTAAGGACACAACGGTCTTAATGCCCACTCTAGTTTTAAAATTTACATTTTTTTGTTTTAATACTAATTCTAACATTCTATTTTCCTCCCCTATTTATCAATATCTATTAATTCATAATTTCGTGTTCCGACACCAATTTCTGCCGCCCATTCAACTGTCCTGATGGCGTGCTTTTCCAGCATTCTTTTGACAAGGCTTTCTTTTCCTTTATCTTGCGAATTCATTATGGCATCATAACAGCACTGATCTAAGGCTACGGGATCTAAAGAGGCAAAAATACCAATATCTTGCATTTCTGGATCATGAGGATTTGAATCACAATCACAATCAATTGATAAATTATTAGCAACATTAATATAAGCTAAATTTTCTTTTTTAAAATAGTCTTGCACTCCCTTACAAGCCTCCGCCATTGATTCTAAAAAACCATCTTGATCTGAAACATAATTCCACAATTCATCTGGTTCTTTGGTATTACCAACCGTATGAATCCATGTTTTGCCTCTTCTCGAAGCAACTCCAATGCTCATATTTTTTAAAGCTCCACCAAAGCCACCCATTGCGTGTCCTTTAAAATGCGAAAGCATTAGCATTGAACTATAATTTCTTATATGTTCGCCTACAATATCGAACTTTAAATGTTTACCACCGATTATAGGTATCTCAATTTCGCCAAATTCATCCATAATATCGCAATTGGCAATGTCCATAAATCCATGCTCTTTAATAGCTTTCCAATGTTCTTGAGCCTCAAACCTTCTGCCCCGATAAGCCGTACAGCATTCAACAATGGTGCCATTTAATTTTTTCACTAATCCCTCGATAAGTTTTGGATTAAGAAAATTATGACCTCCCGGCTCACCGGTCGAAATCTTAATTGCAACTCGATTTTTTAGTTCGCAATTCAATACATCATAAATTTTAACCAAACTTTCCTTTGTAATACTCTTAGTAAAAAATACTCTTGCTTTCTCCATAATTCCCTCCCAAATTTGTTTTGTATATTTTATCATTTTTTAAGATAAATACATAATAATTCTGAAAATATAATTGGGTTTTATAAAAAAAATTACAAAGACATAGTCCTTGTAATTAAATATACTTAATTCAACATATTAATTTTTTGTCCTTTAATGAGAGGATAACTAACTAAATCTTCACTTTCTAAATTTTCTTTGAACATATTGACACCTGTAATTTGGCTATTTTCATATGTTGTATAATAATAAATTCCTTTAGTAGTGTTGCAGCAAGATGAATAGATTGTATATTCGTAACCATTTTTTACATGACAACATCCTTTTTGCTGTGCAACTGAAGCAAGAATATGGAAGAATTGACTAATGCTTTCGGATTCAGAATCTCCCGTAATGGAATTCAATTTTGTAAAAGCGGCTTTTACAAAACGTGATGCAGATGATAAGTCACCGGGCAATCCGATTGTTCCCATTCCTCGACTATAAGTTTGTAAATCTATTTTATTTGAAAAATTATTAACAGGGTCATTACTCGTTATATGCATATAGTTAGTCAAATTTAATAAATGATAATCAAATGTTGGATTATTTGTCATGACTCCAACTGGATTATCATAAATTTTAAGTCCATCTTTCGTCGTTTCCACAACGATTGTGTTTTCACTATCTGAAATCATCCAATGTAGTGGAGATAATGGTAATTGATCACTAAAGTTTTCATTAAAAATATTTATGTTTTTCAGTAATTGCCGAACTTCTTTAATGGATTTACATTGTGAAAGTATCCACGGAATAAATTCAAAAGGACTAATATTTTCTTTCGCTTTGTCAAAATCGCGATAAGTGGCATTACCAGGGAAATTTAAGCCCGCAACGCTTAATCCTTTTTCATTAGTGGCATCATAATATAAAGGATAATTTTCCTGCACAAAAGCCATACCAATCATGGCATAATGACTCTTGATAACTCCCATTTTTCTAAAGTTGAAAACATAATGACGTGGCGTTATTGTCACAGTTTCATTATAAGAAAATTCATAATCCAAATTCCTTCCAAAATAATGATCTTTTGTTTTAAATGATACAGATGTACACATTTTTTTACCTCCAAAATAAGAATAATTTATCTAAATATAATAATAGTCTGCTTAACTAAAAAAGCAATAGTGTACAATAAGCTATTGCTCGGTTTGGAAAAGGTTAAATTAAATACTTACGAAAGAAATTTTCGATTTTGTCGAATGGCATAATATCCAGACGATCATATAAATCAGTATGTACTGCATTGTGAGTAAGTAACCATTCCTTATTTTCTCTCCCTATTTTTATAACATTGGAGAAAACATATTTAATAAAGCATAAATTAAGGTTGCTATTTTTCCCATTTTAAAATTTTCTAATGTAATTTCTTGTGAAACTTCAATAATTTGATCAAAATCTTCTTTTATCTCTTTAATACAAGGGACATCAAACATTGTCGCACCGCATTCATAGTGATGGACAAGACTACGATAATCTAAGTTAATAGTACCTACGAAAGCATATAAATCATCTGCGATAAGCATTTTGGCATGAATAAATCCCGGAGTATATTCATAAATTTTAATTCCAGCTTTTAATAAATAATTATAGTTTGACCTAGTCATGGTTAAAATAATTTTTTTGTCAGGAATATGTGGCGTAATTATACGAACATCGACTCCTCTGAATGCTGCATTTCTTAGAGCACTCGTAAAAGTATAATCAAGGATTAAATATGGCGTAGTGATATAGCAATATTTCTTAGCATTATTTATCAAATTAATATAATTATTTTCTCCTACTTGTTCTTGATAAAATGGTTTTGGTCCATCACCAAATGGATGAATGTATCCTTTATCTTCAAAAGCTATATGTTCTTTAAGAAAATATTTTTCATAATCTGGTGTAATTTTTTTTGCATTCATATCAAAAAGTTGTAAAAATAGTGCCAATAAGTTATCGACCGCTGATCCCTCGATTTTAATTGCAGTATCTTTCCAGTGACCAAGTCTCTTATTTTCGTTAATGTATTCATCGCCTAAATTAACTCCACCAGTAAACGCAACTTGCCCATCAATAATAGTAATTTTACGATGATCTCTATTATTAAAGACACCCGAGACAATTGGTCGAAATGGATTAAATTTATAACAATTTATTCCTTCTTTTCTTAATTCTTTATAAAAACTATTTTTTACTTTTCCGACACTTCCAATATCATCATACATCAGTCGAACTTCCACACCTTCTTCTACTTTTTTTCGAAGAAGTTCATGAATGCTGTTCCACATTTTTCCTTCATCAATGATAAAATATTCCATAAAAATGTATTTTTTTGCCTTTTCAAGCTCGACTAATAAGTCCTTCCAAAAATCTTCGCCAACTTTGTAATAAGTTATACGATTGCAGGTATGCCCATTTAAAAAGGCATTTTTTTCTAAATATTTTTCGATACCTATATTATCTTTTAAAACACTTTCAACCTGTTCCGTTGATTTTGAGGTATAATTATCAGTCATGGCATGAATTTGCTGTAATCTTTTATAGTCGCTTTTTGACATTTTAGAATTTGCAAAAAGTAAATACATCATAATTGTAAAGAAAGGTAATATAAAAAGCAAAACAAGCCAAGGAATTTTAAATTCTGGACATTCTTTTTTGTTTATAATATAAAAGAATATTACCAATGCTACTAAGACACTGATAAGCTGAAAAAGTGGAAAAATTTCTAAAAGGAATACTGCAGTAAAAATAAGAAAAATTTGTAAAATAAGCAAGAGAAAAACGACAAAAACCTTGCTAAATAATAACTTTATAATTTTCATAACTACCACTTCAATTCCTTGATTATTTTACATTGTCTTCTTTCGCAATATAAACAAATCCATATGCGTTATGACCAATATGAGTACCCACAACCGGTGATAAATTAATTATATCACCCTCTATATTAATGTTATTTTTTTTCATTTTGTCCATTAAAACATCCAAATTACTTTTTTCATATGAATAATAATAATAAAATTTATAATTTTCATCATGTGGGTGCTCTTGAAGATATCGAATAAGTGCTAAATTGGCGCGAGTTTTTCCAAATGGTCTTGCATAAACAGAAATTGCACCATTTACTTTAAATTTTATAATCGGTTTTAAATCTACTAGATTTCCAATTATTGCACCAAAAACAGATAACCTACCGCCTTTAGCTAAATATTCCAAAGTATTCATACATGCAATAACGACAATTCTTTGTTTTAGTTTATTAATAAATTCAACAATTTCTTCAATATTAAGACCTTCTTGATATTTTTTCAAAGCAGTTTCTACTAGTATTTGCAGACCAGCAATTGTGGTGTAACTATCAACCACATAAATTTTGTCATATCCTACTTCCTCTTTAGCGATAAGAGCATTACGATAACTTCCGCTTAACGACTCGGCAATTAAAAGCACTAAAACTGTTTCATCATTTTCTTTGGCTTTTTCAAATAAATTTACAAATACCGATGGTGAAGGTTGGGATGTTTTGGGATATTTTTTCTTTTTAATAAGCATTTCATAAAAATCATTCTTCTCAATATCTATGCCATCTCGATAAGTCTTATCATCAAAGGTAAAAGTTAGAGGGATTAGCTCTATTCCTAATTTTTTTGCCTGTTCTTGTGAATAATCCGAAGATGAGTCGGTTATAATTTTTAATTTCATTTTTTCCTCCATAATTGGTTTTATATATAGCTTCTAACAAATGCTTAAATTGTTTTTTAATTACTAAAATAAATTATACTTTTATTTAGCTTAATACTCAATGAAAATTTTTTAGTTTATATAAAATGTTTCGAGAACAAAATCGATTTAGCAATCGAAAAGAAATTGGACTAGCATCCAAGATATTAATTTATTAAGATATAAATGTAT
>CANQQL010000015.1 GCA_947625975.1 uncultured Bacilli bacterium | reverse complement strand
TTATATGGAAAACATAAAAAATTATCTTGGGAATACATCAAAAATGTCTTTTAGCAGTCGTTTTCTAGAACACAGCCTATTTTTCGACAATTTAAGTGAATTATAAATTCACTTTTTCTTTTGTTAAGTCTATAATTATTCTATAATACAAAATTGTGAAAGGGTGATTGTATGACTTATGCCATTATATTAGCAGCCGGCTTTGGTAAAAGAATGAAAAACACAACACCCAAACAGTTTATCAATGTTTTAGGTAAACCATTAATTTATTACACAATTTATGCTTTCGAAACTAACCATGAAATTGATGAGATTGTCATCGTAACATCAAAGAAATATTTTACAACAATATACCAAATAATTGATGAGTTTTCTTTTAAAAAAGTCCAATTATTAGTCGAAGGAGGAAAAAGCCGTCAAATGTCATCACATAATGCATTGGAAGCCTTAAAAGATTTTGCTTCCCAAGATGACATAGTATTAATTCACGATGCTGCTCGTCCGTTAGTTGCTCCGGATAATATCCATAATTTAATTGCAATGGCCAAAAAGCATAGTTGCGCAACTCTGGGAATTAAAGTTGTAGATACCATCGTAAAAATTAAAAATCATCGTTTTAAAGAAAATATTATCCGCGATGATTTAATCCAAATCCAAACTCCGCAAGCTTTTAAATTCAAAATTATTTTAAGGGCACATGAAATAGCAAAAAAACGCGATTTAGTCTCGTTTACAGATGATGCTCAGCTTATGCAATTAATTAATAAAAGATGTTACATTGTCGATGGAAACAAAACAAATTTCAAGGTCACTACTCCTGGCGATCTAATTCTCCTTGAAGCATTGTTAAGGAGTGACCAAAAATGATTTATAAAGAAAATGATATTGTGTTCGGAAAAGTTACCGGCATACAAAATTATGGAGCCTTTGTAAGCTTTGAAAATGGGCAAATTGGATTAATCCACATATCAGAAATTTCAGATAATTTCGTAAAAAATATTGAAAATTACGTAAAAATCGGTGATACTATCCGCGTGAAAGTCTTAGGTGTTGAAGAAAAAAATAATTATTTAAAACTTTCGCTAAAAGCCTTAGATGATCGTAAAAGGCAAAAAATAAAAAAACCACTTAGTTTTAATAAACCTAAAAGAATTAAGATATCAAACAATGAAAAAGATTTTGAAAAATTAAAAATTAATTTAAATTATTGGATTAATAAATCTTTAGAGGAACAAAATATGATTAAATTAGATTATACAAATATTATTGAAAACATAAATTTTGAAGATTATCGCGAGCAAGTAAAAAAAATTAATGAAATGATTAATAATAAAACTGGCGCAGGTAATGATTTTCTTGGTTGGACTACTTGGCCAAAAGACTTTGATAAAGAAGAATTAGAAAAAATAATTAAATGTGCCTCTTTCGTACGTGAAAACTTTAATATTCTAGTAGTTTGTGGTATTGGCGGATCATATCTTGGAGCACGCTCTACCATTGAAGCATTACGTGGCTTGTATCCGGATGATAAACTTGAAATAGTTTTTATCGGTCAAACATTCTCACCACTCTATATTTCACAAGTAATAAAATATTTGACTGGCAAAAAATTCGCTATCAACGTTATTTCAAAATCTGGTACTACAACAGAGACATCAATTTCTTTTAGATTAGTAAAAGATCTTTTAGAAAAACAAATTGGTAAGGAAGAAGCAAAGAAGGCAATATTTGCTACTACTGATAAATCTAAGGGTGCTTTAAAAACCTTATGTAATAATGAAGGTTATGAAACATTTATTTTACCAGATGATATTGGGGGAAGATATTCGGTTCTAACCGCTGTCGGATTATTTCCAATAGCCTGTGCCGGGATAGATGTAAAAGAGATGCTACATGGTGCATATGATGCGATGATTAAATACGACAATGATGATATTGCTACTAATGATTGTTACAGATATGCCGTAATGCGAAATTATTTCTATCATCATAATAAATCCGTCGAATTGTTCGTTACTTACGAGCCTTCTTTATCAAACATTAGTGAATGGTTAAAACAATTATTTGGTGAATCTGAAGGAAAAAACGGAAAAGGTTTGTTTCCATCATCTGTAACATTCTCAACCGACTTACACTCTTTAGGTCAATTTATTCAAGAGGGTTCTAACATTATGTTTGAAACCATTATAAAAGTGGAAAATCCCCTTCAAGACATTGAAATACCTCATGATGACTTAAATCTTGATGGATTAAACTATTTAGAAGGTAAAACATTATCTTTTGTTAATGAAAAGGCAATGGAAGGAACGATTAAAGCACATGTTGAAGTAGGGCAAGTTCCAAATATCGTAATAAGTCTTAGCAAAATGGATGCCTATCACATCGGTGGACTTTTTTACTTTTTCATGCGTGCTTGTGCAATGTCGAGTTACTTACTCGATATAAATCCGTTTAACCAGCCGGGAGTCGAAGTTTATAAACAAAATATGTTTCATTTATTAGGGAAAAAAGGCTACTAAATCAATCGTTATTTTCCGAAAATTTAAATATAAAAATTATTGACTATTTTATAGGTCAATGATATATTATAAAAGCATGTATAATTACTGCGGATGTTTAGCTCAGCTGGGAGAGCATTACCCTTACAAGGTAGAGGTCGGGGGTTCGATCCCCTCAACATCCACCATTATATATGTAATAATTGGAGGAATAGCGAAGCGGCCAAACGCGGCTGACTGTAAATCAGTTCCTTAGGGTTCGGTGGTTCAAATCCACCTTCCTCCACCATCTTATTGGGGTATAGCCAAGCGGTAAGGCAACAGACTTTGACTCTGTCATTTCACTGGTTCGATCCCAGTTACCCCAGCCATGACTCGCTAGCTCAGACGGTAGAGCACTTGACTTTTAATCAAGGGGTCCGGAGTTCGAATCTCCGGCGAGTCACCATCTAAAGCCCAGGTGGCGGAATAGGTAGACGCACAGGACTTAAAATCCTGCGGTAGCGATACCGTACCGGTTCGATTCCGGTCCCGGGCACCATGAGAAAAAAACGCGTCTATTAAATTAGGCGCTTTTTATTATTAAACATAGTGTTTTATTTAGTAACTTTTTAGTTAGTACTTGGAGGAAAATATGGTAAGTATTGAAGAACAAATTCAGGCAACAATAAACAAAATTCGTCCATTTATTAGACGCGATGGTGGCGATGTTGAGTTTGTAGCTTTTGAAGATGGCATTGTTTATATAAACATGATTGGTGCCTGTGCCGATTGCATGATGATTGATACCACAATTTCTGATGGCATTGAAATGATTCTAATGGAAGAAGTTCCTGGTGTATTAGGTGTTAAATTAGCAAGTGAACGTAAATGAGTTAGAGTTTACTCATTCATCCATTTTATCGGTCTGATATTATAATATTCGACAAGCAACTTTTCCAAGTTTTTAACGGTCTCTAAGAATTTAGAGGCTTTTTCTTTATATTCTAAAATTTGGAGTTTCATATCCTTCTTCAAGGTATAATACTCATCCAATATGTCAAATAAAGGCGTCGGATAAAGGATTCTTGCTATAAGAAGACCTACTTCTTTCGTGCTGGGGTTGTAATTCGAAAGTAGTTGCAATAATCTTTGATTATCAATAAAGCCACTTTTATAAAGTTCGGCCAAATCCCGCATCGGAGAATCAATTACAAGATTAAAGGGCGAAAAAAACTCATAACTTGAAAATTGGTAAAATCTTTTATGAACTAAAGTGAGATTTTCAATATTATCACCATAATCTAAAATAAGTTCGGCTAAATATTGCAACGCATTTTCCGCCAAACCAATAGCAAAAATAATTGTTGTCATTATCTTTTCGTAAGAATAATCGTCAATCTTAAACGATGGCAAAATTCTTTCTTCGATTAAATCAATTTTATCTTCCCAAAGTTTAGCCATTTCCTTAATAGTATATTTTGCTTCTTTTTCTTCGTTTTTAAAATAGATATGGAGTTTTAATAAATCGTTCGCGCTTAAATTATAATCTTTTACAGAAACTAAGGCACAATTCCCAAAATCTGCAACAGATAGAAAATTACCATCACGATTTTTTATAATTGAGACTCCGCTTCCGAAAAAAAGATTTTCCATTTTTTTTAAATAATCATTTAAATCAGAAAGTTCTTGTTCTGTTTTATCTGTTTTTTCTAATTTAAAATGCCATCCTTGGTAATCAAATTCCGTAGCAAATTCTTCATCTTCATAATAACCATATTTGTCAAATATATAAGCTCTCACTACAATTCCACCTCACTTGAAATATTGCTACAAACCATATTAGTGCCATAATAATATGAAGGCACTTTGCCATTTATGATATACATAAAAATAGGGACTTCTATCTGAGTATTTTGAATTTTTGAAGAGTCTGGAACAATCACTTGTGTATTTATGGATAAATTCAAATAAATATTTACTAACGCATTATTTATTCCAAAAGAAGATGTTTTACTTACTATATTCCCTTCTACGCTACCTAAGCTTTCAAATTTTATCGGAATCTTGCCACCAACATTAGACAAAATTATATTATTCGTAACTAGACCAACTGGTATTTCATAGATAATTCCAGTGCTGTTTTTGTAAGTCTCAGATTCAGGAAAAAACTTATTATCATATTCGCCCTTTTCAACTTTTTTTATTAAAGATAAAGTATTTTCCGTAGCAATTTTCAAAAAATTGTTTAAAAATTTTGTATCAAAATCAATTGTTACAAGATTTTCACTATTTGTGTTATAAGTAATAAGATCTTTGCTTTCAATATGATATTCATTATTTAATTCTTCAACTATTGTAGTAGAAATATAGGTCATTACTTTTTGTGCTTGCATAGTTGCATAATCCAAAATGTGCGATTTAAAGCTTTTATTTGTCATACTTATTCCATAAATCGAGGAAACAATAAATGTCACTAGCAAAAATAATGCTTTACCGAACTTAGATATTTTGATTTTAGAAACTTTAAATTTCAAATTAATCACCAATAAATTTTATGCATATAAATGAAATTTAAGAAAAAAAGAATCGCAATTACGATTCTTTTATAATAAAATATTGGCTTTTTTATTTGCAATGACATAACCTTCACGATTATAAACATCTTGGCGGTTATACCTCATTCTTTCCCCATTAGGCTTTACAAATACTCCGCCTGCTTCTTCCACAATAATTTGGATTGCGGCAGTATCCCACTCTTTTGTTCCGCTAGACAAGCGATAAGAAATTTCAGCTTCTCCTGATGCAATTTTGCAAGCCTTAATTGATGATCCGTAGTATTTCACTTGACTAATTTTGTCTTGATATTTTTTAATTACTTCCAGTTCATTTGGACAATTATGAAATCTCGAAGCCAAAACAGTAAGATTTGTTGTCTTATCATTAACATGAATTTTGGTAACTTTATCTCCTTTTACTTTAAAAGCACCCTCGCCTTTAAGAGCATAATAATATTCATCGCTGGCCGGAATAATAACCACTCCCAATACTATTTCATGCTTATAAGATAACGCAATATTTGTGGTAAATTCATTGTCTTTTGCAACAAAATCTTTTGTACCATCCACCGGATCAACAATCCAAACGTAGTCATTATCTAATCTCTTATAATTATCTTCTGATTCTTCAGTTAACATTGCATAGTTAGGAAAGAGCTTCAATAAATGTTCGCGAATCATTTTATCAGCGGTTTTATCTGCCAAAGTAACTGGCGATTTATCATCTTTTATTTCCACTTCAAAACCAGCTTTATAAATTTTCATTATTTCCTTTTTAGCTTTTAAACCAATTTCAATTGCTGCGTTTAATTCATTCTTCCACATCTTTAAATTCTCCTTTTGTAAGAAGTATTAAATCATCAATCAATTTATCTACAACTTGAAAATTACTCACCCGACAACCTGCTGCCTGAATATGGCCTCCGCCACCATACTTTTTTGCCACTAGTTGAACATTGTAGTTTGTATCTTGGCTTCTTAATTCACAGCGAATTAAATCCTGATTTTTCTCAACAAATGTCGCCCAAATAGGAAATCCCTCTATTCCAGCCATAAGATTGACTTGGCTCGCCGCATAATCAGCATCGACTTCCAGTTTTTTTATTTCATCTAAAGTCATTTTAATGAAGCAAACCGGACCTTTAGTGATAAAACTGTTCAAAATATATCCCTTGAACTTTACATCTTTTAATGTTGAAGTATAGAGAGTATCATATAACGTACGCAAATCTACACCTTTGGACATAAGAAAACTCGCCGATTCAAATGTTTCTTTATTGGTATCACCATAGAGAAAGCGACCTGAATCAGTTGTAATGCCCAGCATCAATGCTTCAGCTCCAGTTTTAGTAATCTCCATTTTATTATGCTTAATTATCTGCGTTATGATTTGTGCACAAGCAATTGCTTTCTCATCTACAAACTCTAAATTTCCATACTTATGAACAAAAATATGATGATCAATCTTGATAATTTCTTTTGCGGATACAAATCTTTGATCTTCTACACGTTCCTTGTTTCCAACATCTAATACGATGGCTAATGAATTTTTGATTATTTCATCATCAACGGAATCTAGGGGACCTAATAAGCCAATTAATTTGGAAAAACCACTTCCGATTGCATAAACTTCTTTCCTCGGAAAGGTTGCTTTTATGGCCTCTTTAAGGCCAATTTCCGATCCGTAACAATCACCATCCGGCATGACATGACCAAAAATGGTAATTATGTCATATTGTTTTATTTTTTTAAATATTTCTTCTTCAATCATATTATCTCCATTTTATAAACAAAAATGCCTAAAAAGGCATTTTATTAATTCGCTTTATTTATACAGCCAAAGACTTTACATTTTGTACGAACTACTTCGCGGATTCCCTCTTTACCCGGTCCAATAATTTTACGTGGATCATAAACAGTAGCGTTTTCATTCAATACTTTACGAACAATCGCTGTCCATGCTTGTTGAGATTCAGTATTAACATTAATTTTTGCTGTTCCGCGATCTATGGCTTTTCTTAATTGATCATCAGGAATACCTGAACCACCATGTAGCACTAATGGCATATTTAATAATTTATTAATATGTTCCATTTCATCAAAACCTAATTTTGGTTCACCATGATAAGGACCATGTACAGAGCCAAGAGCAGGTGCTAAACAATCAATACCAGTTTTTTCAACTAAAATTCGGCATTCTTCAGGATCCGCATACATAGTTTCTGCTACAATATTATCCTCTTGTCCTCCAACTTTTCCAAGTTCTGCCTCTACTGATACTCCACGTGCATGAGCATATTCGACTACTTGCTTAGTAATTGCTACATTTTCCTCAAAAGGATAGTGTGAAGCATCAATCATAACCGAACTAAAGCCCGCATCAATTGCACTTTTTACACTTTCAAATGAAGTGCCATGATCAACATGTAATGCCACAGGAACTGTGATATTTTTCGCCGCAATATAAGCTTTAACCATAGCTGCTACAACCGGCCAACCGCCCATGTATTTACCGGCGCCTTCGGAAACACCTAAAATAACAGGCGCATTTAAGGCTTGTGCCTCATCAAGAATTGCTTGTGTCCATTCTAAATTATTAATATTAAATTGACCTACTGCGTAATGCTCATTGCGCGCTTTAATGAGCATTTCTTTCATACTTACTAATCCCATATTTAATTCTCCTTCTTTATTTTACATGACTTCTTCGTCATCATCATCGTCATTATTATACATATTGCTATTTAGCGTTTCATCATCGTCATCAGCTTCTAAAGATGATTCATCTTCTTCTTCATTTTCCTCATCATCTTCTTCATATTCATCTTCTTCTTCCATATCGTTATCCGTATCATCATCGACTAAGAATGTATTCTTTGTAGCTACATCAAATAATAATTTAGATCTTAAAATCCATGTATTATCTGATTCACAATGAAAACGGCTATCTAAAGAAAGATTTGTATAAAAAATACCTATTTTAGCTTTTGCTTCATCTTCACTAAATCCTAATTCTTCTACAACGTGTTGCCATAATGCTTTAAATGGAATTAATTCTTCAAATTGTTGAGCATATTCATATGCAACATCGACCATTGATTTTTGTGTCATAAGTTTCCTCCTTGTGAGTATTAATAGTATACTATTAAATACTCAACTAATAAATAATGAACTATTTTTTTTTAAAATTCAAGTATAAACCGGCAATTGATAAAATATTACTCAAAAAAAGATGTTATTTTTAATATGTGATGGCTAACTATTTCCTTATCTATAAGAAGATCATATTGAATTTCTATTAAAGATTCATTAAAAGAAAACTTTGTTAATCTACAGGCAAATTCCATAAAATGTCCATCAACTTCATATTTTACATTTCTTATTTCATTTAACTTTAACTTATTCATTTGTAATAAAGTACCAAATGAAATCTCCGTATCTGATATCTTTTGAATAATAAGGCAATGTAGTCTGTTTTCATTTTGGTAGATGATTTTAAAAAGATCTGTCTCTTCATTGACAATTTTTCCTTCAAAAGAGGATTCTATTGTTTCACCGTTGATTTTCTGAACTTGTTCAATTTTAACTTCTTTAGGCACTTGATTCACCACTTATATTATAAATAAATAATTATTTTGTTCAATATTATGCATAACTTCGAATAATTTAGAAAAAATAAATTTGATGAAACATAAGAAATTATTAAAATTTATCATATTTGTTCCAATAGTATTTCTAGTTTTAAGTAATGCCATTATTTTTCTTTGGCCTTCATTCATTGTTGAGCATAATAATGAATTTTCAGTTTATGACAATGAAAATGACTATGCATTCTCATATCGTTTTAATGGTATAAGTGACTATGTTAATCTAAAAGAAATATCACCATATATGTTAAAGAGTATAATTGCTTCAGAAGATCGTAATTTTTATAAGCATCATGGTTTTGATTATAAAAGAATTTTTGCAAGTCTTTTTGAAAATATTTTAAGAGGCAAAATTGTTTCTGGTGGATCCACCATCACTCAGCAATTAGCTAGAACCCTTTATTTAAATAATGAAAAAAACATCTTGAGAAAAGCAAAAGAAGCCTTTATTGCTAGAAAAATAGAGATGTCTTATAGCAAAGAAAAGATATTAGAAGCCTATTTGAATTCGGTCTACTTTGGCCACAATATTTATGGAATCGATGAAGCAAGTCATTATTTTTTCAATAAAGCCCCAAAAGATTTGACTTTAGCAGAATGTGCGGTATTAACTGGAATAATTTCTGCACCATCCTATTATTCTCCGGATATTAATCTGGCCCAGAGCAAAAGAAAAAAAGAGCAAATACTGAAAATTATGCTAGAAAGAAATGATATTTCTGATAGTGAATATGATATAGCTATGAATGAAAACATAGCTTATACGTTTGTAAAGCCAAGTGAAAATAATTCAAATATTCTATATTATTTTGATGCAATCAAACAAATTCTTGAAGAACACAAGTTAGTAAATTCTTTAACTTCTTCATTTGGTATTGACTTGTTTACCACTTTGGATTTAGAAATCACAAATAAAGTCAACACCATAATTAAATCTTTTAATATCAATGAACAAGAAAATCAAATTTCCGTGATTGTCATGAAGCCTAATAGTGGAGATGTCTTATGTCTTATAGGTGGCGTTAATTATAATAATTCGCAATTTAATCGTGCAATATCATCTTATCGTCAAACCGGATCCACGATTAAACCTCTTTTATATTACCTTGCTTTAGAAGCCGGACTCGACACCAAAACTGAGTTAATATCGCAAAAATCAAATTTTAATTTAGAAGATATCGGAGATTATTCGCCTTCTAACGCCACAAACAAATATGCAAATGGGCCAATCACGATGGTAGAAGCTGTAGCTTTATCAGATAATATTTACGCCACCAAAACACTTTTATTAATTGGAAGCAAAACACTTGCAAATTGTCTAAAAAGATTTGGCATTAAAAATGTCGAGCAAAATCCCACTATTGGGTTAGGTACTAATACGATGACTCCCTTACAGTTAGCTAGTATTTATAATACATTTGCAAGTGAGGGTAAGTACTATAAACCTACACTTTTAAAACAAGCCATTTTAAAAAATGGCGAAGTTATTTATAATGCTCCTTCTTCTTTTACATTTATGTTAAATCCCAAATATGTTTCAGCCGTTAATTTTATGTTAACAAGTCCATTTGATTCGGCACTTACATCATACACATCTCCATCATTAATAAATTACCAGACGAAACACACTTTTGCAGCTAAAACGGGCTCTACTTTGTCCGATTCTTGGGTGGCAGGATTTAATAAGGATTATACAATCGTCGTATATGTAGGAAATGACGAAAACAATGAATTAAAAAACGGCTCTCTTAGCAAAAAACTATTTGTAGAGATAGCCGATAGTTTAACAGAAAATAAATTAGATAACTTTTACGAGCCTTATTATGATTTAAAACCATTTAATATAAAAAGGGGGAAAAGTATATCTAAAACATATTACTCTATTTATTAAGTCTGCTTAATACTTCTTTTTTACCCAATACTTTTATAATTTTAACCAATTCCGCTCCATGCATTTGACCGGTTAATTTTAAGCGAATTGGCATATATAAAAATTTTCCTTTGGTATTTGTTTCGCTAGCAACATTTTTAAATAGTTGCTTTAAGGTGTCCGCTTCCAGATCTGGCACGTTTTCTAAAAGATGCTTTATACAATGTAAAACCATTGGTGTGGAGGGTAAATTTAAAATTTCCTTTATTTCATCATTTTCTTCTAAATGATAATTAAATAATGGTCTCAATAAATCAATTATTTGTGCACCAAAAGTTATTTCTTCTTTAAACATATTTCCCATAAAAAGAAGTTCTTCATCACTATATTTTTCTAAATCAACAACCTTTGCCAGATACGGTTTAATAAATATCAAATATTCTTGATCACTTAATTTTCGAATGTATTGAGCGTTCATCCAATTTAATTTACGTTGATCAAACATTGAAGGTGATGCAGACATTCTTTTAGGATCAAAAATAATTTTTGCTTCGTCTATCGTGAAAATTTCTCTTTCTTCATTTGGAGTCCATCCTAGTAAAAGAATAAAATTAAATATTGCTTCCGGTAAATAACCTAATTCACGATATTGCGACATAAATTGCAAAATATTATTGTCGCGTTTCGATAATTTTTTACCATTTTCATTGACAATAATGGTCATATGTCCAAAAGTTGGTACTTCCCATCCGAAATACTTATATACTTGTATTTGTTTCGGTGTATTAGATAGGTGCTCTTCACCACGCAAAACATGTGTTATCTCCATCAAATGATCATCGATAACTACTGCAAAATTATAAGTAGGAATTCCATTGGATTTCATAATAACCCAATCGCCAATATCATCATTATTAAACGACACTTTACCTCGTATCATATCTTCAAAAGAAATAGTAAGATGATCTTCAACTTTTAGTCTTATACATGGCTTACGTCCTTCTTTGCGGAATTTTTCTTTTTCTTCTTCCTTTAGATGTAGACAATGCCGATCATACTTTGGGGCATTTATTCCTCTAGCATATTGTTCTTCACGACTCGCATCTAATTCTTCTTCACTGCAATAACATTCATATGCATAGCCATGATCAATTAACCATTGAGCATACTTATGATATATATCTAAGCGTTCCATTTGACGATATGGAGAATATTTAGGATTAGGTTTCATCGGTGATTCATCAGGAATAATACCAAGCCACATCAAATCGTTAAGTTGGCTTTCTTCTCCACCTTTAACATTTCGTTCTACATCTGTATCTTCAATGCGAAACACAAAATCACCATTATTTTTTTTCGCAAATAAATAATTAAAAAGGGCAGATCTTGCTCCACCAATGTGTAAAAAACCAGTTGGTGAAGGTGCATATCGCACGCGAACTCTTTTTGTCATAGTTAGTCTCCTCTCTTTAAAAGCACTATAGCCGTAGCAACACAAGCTTCTTCTCTTCCAACCGCATCAACGCCTTCATTTGTACCGGCTTTAATCGAAATTTTATCAACTTCGGCACTTAATACTTTAGCTAAGTTTATGCGCATTTGCATAATATAATTTTTTAATTTAGGTTTTTCTAAACTAATCGAAATATCGGCATTATTTAATTGATATCCTCTTTGTCTTACCATATTATAAACTTCTTTTAAAATAATTGTAGAATCAATATTTTTATATTTCATGTCAGTATCAGGAAAATATGTGCCTAAATCTCCGAGCGCCAATGCACCAAGCATTGCCTCTGATAAAGCATGGCAAACTACATCTGCATCACTATGACCTAGCAAGCCTAAATGATAAGGAATTTCTACTCCGCCTAAAATTAATTTACGGTTAGATACTAACCGGTGTATATCGCTTGCAAAACCAATTCGATACATTTAAATCACCTCTAAACATTAAATCTAAAGTGCATAATGTCACCATCTTTAACAACATAATCTTTGCCTTCTATGCGTAATTTTCCAGCTTCTTTAACACCTAATTCGGTTTTATATTTCATAATATCTTCATAGGTATAAACTTCTGCTTTAATAAATCCTTTCTCAAAGTCAGTATGAATTACTCCTGCACATTGAGGAGCAAGCATGCCTTCTTTAAATGTCCAAGCACGACATTCATCCTCACCAACCGTAAAAAAAGTACGCAAATTCAAAAGTGTATAGGCAGATTTAATAACTTTGTCCAAACCAGATTCAGTAGCACCAAGCTCAGTCAAAAACATCTCTCTTTCTTCCTTGTTTAATTCCGATAATTGACTTTCTATTTCACAAGAAACTGGAATTGCTTGCGCTCCTTCGGCACTCGCGATTTCTTTCACCACTCGATAATATTCGCATTTATCAATATTCGCATAATCGTTTTCAGCCACATTTGCCACATAAATTATCGGTTTTAAGGTAAGTAAACCAAAATTAACTTTTGCATATTGTCTTTGCTCATCAGACAAATTTACCAATCTGGCCGGCAAGCCTTTTTGTAACGACTCGAATAAGGGATTTAAAATATCCATTTCAAACATTGAGGCTTTATCTTTAGCCACTCTTGCTTTATTAGCTACTTTATCAATTCTTTTTTGAATTGTTTCAAGATCAGCTAAAACAAGCTCTAAATTTATTGTTTCAATATCTCTTTTTGGATCAACTGTATTGTCTACATGGATTATTTCATTTGAATCAAAGCAACGAACTACCTCTACAATCGCATCACATTCCCGAATGTGCGCTAAAAACTGATTACCTAATCCCTCGCCTTTAGATGCACCTCGAACTAAACCGGCAATATCATAAAATTCAAATGTTGCATTGATTTTCCTTTTTGGATGAAAAATATTAGTTAAGTCATCAAGCCTTTGATCAGGTACTGATACTATGCCATTATTAGGATTAATTGTTGCAAAAGGATAATTAGCAGCTTCCACATGGGAATTAGTAATGGCATTAAATAAAGTAGATTTACCAACGTTCGGTAAACCAACAATTCCTGCTTTTAGTCCCATAACAAATCACTCCTACTTCTAAACTCATATAATTATACAATTTATATTGTATAAAGTGAATAAAAATACAATAAAAACTAGATAATTAAAAAGCATCTTACTTTATTGTCTCATTTCAAAAACTTTAAGCAAGACAAAAATTAATTGATTTTCATCTTCTTAAACGAGATTATAAATCTATAAAAATTCTTTATGAATTTATTAGTTTTAACAACCAATAAAAAAAATAAAAGCCATCTATAATAAGATGGCTACACAATATCAATTTTAGATTTTATGAATATTGTTGGCACGTAATCCCCGTTCGGATTCCTCGAGATCAAATTCAACAGCTTCACCTTTTTCAGCAGTTTTGTAATTATCCATCACAAGAGCAGAATAATGGAAGAATGCATCTCTACCATCTTCGGTGCGAATAAAGCCATAGCCTTTTTCAGCGTTGAACATTTTAACTGTCCCCTTCATAAACATGATCCTTTCTGAAGCCTTGGTTTTAACGACCTAACAACTTCACATATAGTTTATCACTAATTTTTTTAATGTAAACACTAAATTATTCATGATAATTTATATGACATATATAGTTTTTGTCATTTTGTATAATAATTATAAAAAAAATTCTTAAAATTAAAATAAGCAAAAAAACTATTATACACAAATGCCAAAAAATGTTTAGTAAATCTTGAGCTGCATATTCGAAAAACATTAATTTCTGATATTTAAAGCAAGAGAAAAATATTACTAAAATTGCCGTTGAAAAGATAAACGCCGCAATAATTATAAACACCAAATAAATATATTTATAATTCATAACATCTCGATGTTTTCCACCCATAGCATATATAGCAGCAAAATCATTTTTATTTTCTTTATTAAACAAATATAAAATTAAAATCAGCATTAAAATTGCCAGACAAGTAGTAAAAGCGGAAAATACCAACAATATACATCTTAAAATATCAATAGAGTCTTGAATAGTTGAAGAAATATTTTCGGTCACATTCTTATAAGTAAAGATTTCATTGCTATTTAATTTTGCCACAAAATCTGCTGAGTTTATATGCTCAGTGATGGTAAATTGCACAGCATCAACAAGCAAATTTTGATTCTCAATTTCTAAATAATCTCTAAAAAAACTTATTAGCCAATAAAAGTTTTGATAGATCAAATATTGTTCGCTTTCAACTACTCCAACAACTTTAAGTTTTGCTCGCGAAAAGTAATTTTTAATTACATTATTACTATCTATCTTATTTTTTAAAAATGCTACATATACATCTTGGTTTTCCCAATCTTTTCCAAACATCTCTGTTGCTAATCTCGTAGAGATAACAATTTCTTCAGTTTGCGTAGGAAGGTTTCCGCGAATATTACTTAAATCACTAGAAAAATTAATGTTTTTTGCCGCCAAATTAGTGATATTTCCAACATAAATTTCGGATGGATATTTAAGTGATTTGCCTTTTTCAACGCTTGAATTAAATTCTACAGTATTATCTAGCAATAGGGCATCATTTGTTAGTAAAAAATCGCTACTAAAGCCTGACATTGCGGCATTTTCCAAAATTAAATAGCTACCATTTGTAGAGAGTTTGATATTATTTGTTTCAACTTTATTCAATATATTTAAAGCTATATCATTATTATTTATACTTAATGCTTGGCAGTCATAGAATTTTATAAAATCTTTGTATTGGGCCGGTAAATATTTTTTAAAAAAATCATCCGAAAAACTATATCTTAAAAAGTTTTTTACATCGTACGCTCGTAAAAAATATTGTTTGTCTAATGCCCATGGCACTTCTTCCACAATTTCATCTATATTTTTGAAGCGCATTAAATCTTCATAGATATATTGATTGAATAATGGATTTGAATGCTTTATTTTTGTTTCTTCATCGTTTTCAATTTTAGAAATTTTAAAGGTAATGGTGTCCGAATAGTTCCAACTAATATTGCCGACTTTAAAACTCATTAGAATTGTATTGCTCATGAGAAAATTGTTAAGTAAATTTACGTTTGTATTAGATAAATTTAAAAATAAGCAAATATTTTTTAAATCAATCTGAGAAAGGGACAAAATTATCTCATCATTATCAAGAGTTCCTTCTATGTATTCAAAGCAATTAATCTCGCCTATTTTCAGATTTGGCATGTATAATGATTTATTGCCTCTTAATATTTGGCAATCGTTTTGTGGCAAAATTCCATCTATATTAGTTTTATAATCTACACCTATAGAAGAAAAATATTCTGTATAGTGTGATAATATATATTTATACTCTTCATAATTAACATCAGTTAGTTTTTTTTCCTCGTTTTTGAGTTTATAACGCATAACAACTTCGTTTTTCCCAAAAAGTGAAGAAAAAGCTTCACTTAAATTTTTTTTCAAGACATTGGAAATAAAAAGAGATAAACTAAATGCCACTAATCCGGTAGATAATAATCCTATACATAGTGATACTCGCCTCTTCTTGGCTACAATTTTATGAAAAACTATGGGAATGATTTTTTTTATATTGAGTTTTTTGTACGCAAAATTGGCATGTTTATCACTACCTATAGTTTCTTTCCGTTGCTCATAAGACAAAATTTTACCATCTTCCATTCTTATCAATATTTGATAAGAATTTTTAATCAATTCATAATCATGTGTAACAAGAACGATAAGTTTCGATTTTGCTAATAATTGTAATTTTTTTACAACTAATTCCGCATTTTTTTGATCTAATTTTGAGGTAATCTCATCACAAATTAATATATTAGAATCTTTGGCAATTCCCATAATAAGTGCGAGTCTTTGGTTTTCTCCACCAGAAAATGTTTTAGCTTTTTGCTTGCAGAGCGTTTGTCTTAAATCTAGTTCTTTTAATAACTTGTTAAAATTGGCGTTTGAAATTTTTTTATTGGCAAAACTTGATGAAATTTCGACATTGCTCATAAGATTTTCATCTGCTAAAGTCATATTTTGTTGATTGACATAAGGAACTCTGATTTCCTCATTTCTAATATTTTTTCCATTTATTAAACAAATTCCATCATATTGATCATCTAATCCCGCCATAATATTAAGCAACGTGGATTTCCCACATCCAGATGGACCGCAAATTACTATAAGGCCTGTCTCGGGTAGAGTTAGATTAATATTACTTAAAATCGTTTGGTTCTTAATTTTTTTAGTTATATTAAGTAATTTGATCATTATTCGTTCCTCAACAAGTTAATTAAATTTTCTTTTTTTAATTTTTCATTTGCGATAAAAGTAATTACAAATATTAATAAAGCATATAAAAGAAAAGAAATTATAATTGGCCAAAAAAGATTGCATTTAAGTGGTAGAAAAAATCTATTACTTATTGATTGGAGTGCTTTATTTGCTGGTAATAAAGCCAATAAACTCATGACAAAAGCAAAAACAAATAATATAAATATCTCCGTAAAATACAAAATAAAAAAAGAATTCTTATTCTTTCCTAAACTAATAAGAATAACTTTTTCTTTTTGATAATCAAATATAATTGATAAGGTAATATAGAGAATTATCGCAAAACTAGAAACTAACGTTATAATTTCAAATAATAATAAAACAAGGAGAAAAGCTTTAACAAGTTCATTTATGGTGCTTTCTATACTGTGAGCATTAGATGATATTTCATAATTCGTAATACCTTTATTAATTATTTCATACATTTTTGGAATATTTTGATAATTTTTTATATTGATAATCATCTGATAATTAGATAAAGGATCGTTTCCATTTGCGTCTTTTATTATCTGTAAATATGTTTTTTGATAAGACTCCAAAGCATTTTTATTTAAATCATCATACGCCCAATAGTAGTTATAATATATTTTAGGACTATTCATAAGCGAAATCTCATTTATAACATTTACGATTTTTAAACTCAAATTACGTTTGAATGAAAAGTTTTCCGCTTTATATTGAAAATATGTTTCTAATTTAACATTTATTATTGATGTATTGATTAATTTACTTAATGAATTGTTTATTTTAATCTCGTTTTGACCTAAATTTTCAAAACATGGTAAAAATAAAACATTCTCAATAGTTTGCTCATCTATAACGATATTTACTATTCTTGGATAAAAAACACTCAAATCATAATAATATGTAAAGTCCGGTAAAATATTTTTTAAAGACAAAATTTCGCTTATTGTCGGTCTAGATAATTGCGTATACGAGAACACCGAATTTTCAATTTTCTCTTTTTTACTTTTAGATATTGTGAATACGGAACGATCGGCAAAATTTGCTGAAAAGCCATCAATATTTCGAACCTCTGAGACGAAAGTAAGACAAAGACTTGTAAAGGTATAAGAAAATATCAAAGTTATACTTGCTAAAATATGCCGAATTTTATTTGTCGCCATATGGCATTTTATTAATGACAAAAAGGATTTATCTTTTTTTCTTTTATTTATTAAATTTATTTCTTTTTTGGTAGTGATTAAATTTTGTTTATTTAATGCTGAAAATTCTAATATGTTATCACAATATATTTTGGCTAGTTCTAAATTATGAGTTACTAAAATCACCAGTGATGTTTGACTTGCTTTTTTTAATAATTCCATGACAATTTTGCTATTTTTTGAATCTAATGATCCCGTAGGTTCATCAGCCAGAATAATACACGGTTCATTAATTAAAACACGCATTATGGCAATTCGTTGCTTTTCTCCACCAGATAAATACCGGCATTTTTTGTGTAAGATTTTTTTATCTAAGTTAAAATTTTTGCATAATGCTATAATTTTGTTCTCATCAAAATTATCATTTATAAGTGCCGATATTTTTATATTATCAAATACCGTATAATTGTTGAGAAGATTGTAATTCTGATAAATTACGCCAATGTTTTTAGATATTTCGTAAGGATAATCTTGATATTTATAATTATTAAAAATTATATCTCCTGTATAGTCTTTATCTAAGTTTGCCAAAATATTTACCAGCGTTGTCTTTCCACATCCTGATTTGCCATAAATTGCAATTAAACCATTATCAGGCAAAACAAAAGACAAATCTTTTAATATAATTTTTCCTTTTATTTCTTTGCTAAGATGTTGAACTTTTATCATAAAAAGACTCCCTATAATAATATAGAGAGCCTTTGTTTATTTTTCTGAAATTATCTTTCTTAGTTTTTTATTAAATGCTTCGCGATCTAACATAACAACATGCCCGCATGCTTGACATTTAAGTTTTACATCTGCGCCAATACGAACAACCTCAAATAATTTGCATCTATGTATGCAGGGATGTTCTTTTTTCATTTCGACTATATCACCAATTGATATTTTTACAAAATCCATATTAGATATCTTCCATTTTCACCGCAGCTGGAACTTTCGGAAGTCCGGGCATCGTTAAAATACTACCTGTTAGAGCCACAATGAAACCGGCCCCGCTAGATAAAGTTACATCTCTAACCGTAAGTGTAAATCCATCTGGTGCTCCAATGATTTTAGCATTATCTGTAAATGATTGGGGAGTCTTTGCTATACAAACCGGAGTATTTGTAAATCCCATCTTTTCAAACTTTTTGATATTTCTTTCCGCATCATCCAAGAATACAACATTCGCTGCTCGATAAATTTCTGTAGCAATTTTAATAATTTTTTCTTTAATAGGTAAGTTTAAATCATATAACGGATGATAGTGGGATTTTTTTGTATCGAGAGTCTCTGCGACCTTGTTAGCTAAATCAATTGCCCCTTCTCCACCTTTCAAAAATCCATCAAGGAATGAAACTGGATAGTTTCGATCTTTACACCATTTAGTAAGTGCTTTAATCTCTTTCTCTGTATCATCCGCGAAATGATTTATAGCTATAACAAATGGTAAACCAAATTTTTTAATATTTTCTAAGTGACGTTCTAAGTTAGCGCACCCTTTTAACATAGCTTCAACATTTTCTTCTTTTAAATTTTCAAATTCTACCCCACCATGTGTCTTTAAAGCTCTGATAGTGGCTACCATTATAGCCATATCCGGTTTTAAGTTACCGAATCGGCATTTTATATCTAAAAACTTCTCGGCGCCCAAATCCGCACCGAATCCTGCTTCAGTAACCACAATATCAGCTAATTTTAGTCCTAACTTTGTGGCCACAATAGAGTTGCATCCATGAGCAATATTCGCAAAAGGTCCCCCATGAATTAAACAAGGATTATGTTCCAGTGTCTGTACCAAATTCGGCTTTAAAGCTTCGCGCATGAGTTTTAAAATTGCTTTAGATATTTTCAAATCTTTAACCGTAATAGGCTTATCATCAAAAGTATAAGCCACTGTTATTTTATTTACTCTTTCAATAAAATCATCAGGATTTTCTGCCAAACATAAAATCGCCATAAGTTCGGATGCCACAGTAATGACAAATCCATCTTGACGAATAACACCATTGTTTTTACCTTGCGCAACAGTTATTTCTCTTAAAGCACGATCATTCATATCCATCGCTCTTTTCCAAACAATTTTATTCGGATCAATATTTAATTCATTACCTTGAAAAATATGATTATCCAAAATTGCCGAAATCAAATTGATAGAAGAAGTTAAGGCATGCATATCTCCGGTAAAATGAAGATTAATATCTTCACTTGGCGCAATACAAACTTTTCCTCCTCCGGTTGCACCCCCCTTAATCCCAAATACTGGTCCTAAAGAAGGTTCACGCAAAACCAACATACAATTTCTTTTTATTTGAGCAAGTCCATCTGCTAAAGCAATTGACGTTGTAGTTTTTCCTTCACCAGCTTTTGTCGGAGTAATTGCCGTTACAAGAACTAATTTACCATTAGGCTTATCTTTTAATTCCTCCATGATATCCATATTTATTTTTGCTTTATAAAATCCATATGGCTCGACATATTTTTCAGAAATTTTAGCCCGTTTGGCAATGTCCGTTATCTTCCATAAATTTTCTTCCATAGTTTTTCCTCCTAAATAATTTTGCTTTTCGCATAAATAAACGCATCATTTTCGTTATTAAACCAAACCATTGGTAATTGGTTTTTAAAATAAGTCATTTGTCTCTTTGCATAATTTCTAGTATGCTTTTTTATAAGCTCAATTGCCTCATTTAAATCTGTTTTACCATTTAGGTAATCTATTAATTCTTTGTATCCAATTGCTTGAAAGGCATGCTTTTTTACATCGTATTTTGCTTTTAGCATTTTTACTTCTTCAAGAAGACCTTCCTCTATCATCATATCCACACGATTATTGATTTTTTCATATAAAATATCTCGTTCAATATTTAAGCCAATGAAGATTGTTTTATAAATAAGCTTGTGTTTTTGCGAATTAATAATTTCCGACTTTTTTTTACCAGAAGAACGATATATTTCAATAGCTCTTAAAATTCTTTTACGATTATTTTGGTGAATTGACCTCGCAGCTTCTGCATCGATTGTAACTAAATATTTATATAATTCTTCATTTGACATAAATTTTAAATCACTCAGGTCTGCTTTTTTTATTTCCTTGGAAAAATCAAAATCGTATAATGTAGCTTTTTGATATAAACCAGTACCTCCGACAATAATAATGTGCTTATTTTGTTTTGTTAATTTATTTATAAGCTTTCGCGCCTCACTTTGGTAGTCTTTTACATTATACTCTTTACTTGGCAAAATAAAATCAAATAAATGGTGAGGAACCTGTTTTCGTTCTTCAATACTCGGTTTAGCGGTACCTATATTTAATTCTTTGTAAACTTGAAAAGCATCGCCATTAATAATTTCACCATCAATCGCGTTAGCAAGGCGAATCGCAAGTGACGACTTGCCAGAACAAGTTGGTCCTGCAATTACAAATATCATACGCCCGTCCTTTTAAACAATTTTTCTAATTCATACTTACTAAATTTTATAATAATTGGTCGCCCATGTGGACAATTGTGAGGATTTTCACAATTAAACAACCGATCAAGCATAATTTTCGCTTCTTCTAATGAACAATTCATATTAGCTTTCAATGATGCCTTACAAGCCATTGTAGCAATCGCGTGTTTTCGCAATTTAAAAGCATCTACTTTGTCATCATGAAGTGCCATTTCCAGTAATTCATCAATATATTCTTTTTCTTCATCTCGATGAATCCAAGTAGGAACTGTAATCACTTTATAGGCATTCATGCCAAATGGTTCAAATTCTAAGCCCATTAACTTTAAAAGTTCTCTTTTTTCTTGGGTAAATAATTTAACATCACTAGGTCGAAGATAAATTACTTCTGGAATTAAAGGTTGCATCGTAGTTATTTTAGTTCCGTATAATTTACTGAAATACTCATAATTTATTCTTTCCATTGCAGCATGCTGATCAATTAGATAAAAGCCTCCAATTGATGGATCATAGTCTTCGCCAATTATATAAGTGCGATTTAATTGCGCTAATGGCTTAATAGGTGAGACTTTTCTTGTTTCACTTTGTTGCTCACTTTTTATATCTTGAATTTCTTCATTATAAGAAACTATTTTTTTATCTTTTACCTCATTTTCCTGTAATGCTTCCGGAATCTTATGCTCAGCAACATATTCTCCTTCATTAAAAGTAGTTTCATGTCCTCTTGAAGCGATATTTAATTCATCTTCATTAAACAACTCCATATGTTCAATATCTTCATGTGTCACTTTTTCCTTAGTAATACTTACATCATCATAAATAGTTTTGGGTTTTAAAGTTTGCGGAATTTGTTCTAATAATGCAAGTCGCAATTCCTCTTCTTTAGAAAATCTTACTTCTCTTTTAGCGGGATGAACATTAACATCGACTAAAGCAAAATCAACATCAAAATTTAAAACTACAAAAGGATATTTACTAGGCGGAATAAAGTCTGAATAGGCATCTGCTATAGCTTTTTGGACTTTGGGCATGTAGACATTTCTCCCATTAAGAAGAGTAATCGTATAGTATCGTGAAGCTTTAGCAATATCCGGCTTTCCTAAAAAACCTGTTACTTTAAAATCGTTTGTTACAAAGTTGAAAGGTATCATTGATTTTGCAATGGAATATCCGTAAATATTCGCAATTACTTCTAGTAAATCATTTCTTCCGGTTGTTACAAATTGCTTGCGGTCATCAATAAAAAACTTAATAGAAACTTCTGGATGAGCCATCGCAATTCTGCTCATGACTTCTATATTATTAGCATTTTCCGTATAATCTGTTTTTAAAAATTTTAAACGTGCCGGTGTATTGTAAAATAATTCTTCAACCTCGATAACTGTTCCTTTTCTTAATGGAGCATCATTTATGGTTACTTCTTCATCAATGACAATTAATTCCGTGCCGATTCCTTCTCCTGTTGAGGTCGTAATTTTCATTTTGGAAACGGAAGCAATCGAAGGCAAAGCTTCACCCCTAAAACCTAGTGTCTTAATACGAAATAAATCAAAAGTTGATGAAATTTTACTTGTTGCATGCCTCTTTAAGGCCACGACCGCATCATCACGATCCATACCAATTCCATCATCTTCGACTACAATTTTCTTTCGCCCCGCCTCATAAATATAAACTGATACGTTTTTAGCTTGGGCATCAATGCTATTTTCCACCAATTCTTTCAACACGCTACTTGGTCTCTCAACAACCTCTCCGGCCGCAATCATATTAGCTAATTTAGTATCTAAAACTTGCACTTTTGCCATATATATTCACCTACTTTTTCATTTTCTTTTTTAGTTCATATAAAAAATTAAGTGCTTCTAAAGGTGACATATTTAAAGGATCTAAATTCTTCACGTCTTTAATCCATTCCTCTTCGATTTCCGATTTTTTTACCATAACATTTGTGGATGTATGAACATCTTTTTGCTCAAGAGTAAGTAAAATCTCTTTAGCCCTCGCTAAAAGTTCATCTGGCAAATGAGCCAGACGTGCAACGTTTATACCATACGATTTGTTCATTGTACCATCTTGAATTTTGTATAAAAATGTAATATCATCTTCATTTTCTTTAACACAAACATGAACATTTTTCAAAGATGGTATGTCCTTCTCTAAATTTGTCAGTTCGTGGTAATGAGTTGAAAACATTGTTTTGCAATGAATACGTGCTGTAATATATTCAATAATTGCCTGTGCCAAAGCCATGCCGTCGAATGTTGCGGTTCCTCGGCCGATTTCATCAAAAATAAGTAAAGAATTTTCTGTCGCATGTCTTAACGCATTGTTTGTTTCATTCATTTCTACCATAAAAGTCGACTGGCCTGAAACAAGATCATCACTTGCACCAATTCTTGTAAAGATTTGATCAAAAACCATTAAATTGGCCTTTTTTGCTGGAACAAAGCATCCTATTTGGGCCATAACTACTATAATAGCCAGTTCGCGCATATAAGTAGACTTTCCACCCATATTAGGCCCAGTAATTAATAAAACATCCGTCTTTTCATTAAATACCACATCATTTGCAACATATCTTTTTTCTTTTAGAACTTTTTCAATTACCGGATGTCTTCCCTCCACAATATTAATTTCCTTGCAAAAATTAAATTTAGGCCTCACAAAATTATTTTGAACACTAACTTCGGCAAGAGATGCTAAAACATCGATTATTGCAAGATTATTTGCTAGTCGTTGAATAAGGGAAGTTTTTTCCTGAATTTTTTTACGAATATCCACGAACAATTCATATTCTAAACGCATCCTTCTTTCATCCGCATTTAGAATTAATGTTTCCTTTTCTTTTAATGCTTGCGTAATAAAACGCTCACCATTAATTGTGGTTTGTTTTCGCTCATATCCCCATTCTTCTTTTATTTGGTCTTTAGCGCCTTTTGATACTTCAATGTAATAGCCAAAAACACGATTATAACCAATCTTTAAAGTTTTAATTCCGGTTCTTTCTCGCTCTTGTTCCTCCAGTTCGGCAATCCATTTTTTGCCACCGTGAGACAACGCAATTATTTCATCTAATTCTTGAGAATAATTAGGTTTAAAAATTCCTCCATCCTTAATAGTAATCGGTGCATCTTCGGAAATGGCTTTTTCTAATAAATTTACAATTTCCGAAAAATCTGACATTTTAGCTATCATTTCGTTGATTTGAGCATTATTTAATTTATTTAAGCTACTCTTAATCTTAGGTAAAGGAATTAGAGAATTTTTTAATTGCAGTAAATCTCTACCATTAGCATTACCAAAAGAAATTCGGGCAATTAAACGCTCTAAATCATAAACTTCATCAAGCATTATGCGCACGTCGTTTCTAATCATAAAATTATCAACAAAACTTTGAATCATATTTTGACGATTTAGAATTTCTTCAATATCCGAGGAAGGCTTAGAAATCCACTTTTTAAGCAATCTCCCACCCATAGCGGTTTTCGTTTCGTCTAGTAACCAATATAATGAGCCATATTTTTCCTCGCTTCTGATGGTTCGTGTCAATTCAAGATTTAAACGCGAATAAGCATCTATTTGCAGTGATTTGTTGGATTTTAAAACACGTGCTACCTGTAAATACTCCAATCCTCTGCGTTGGGTCTTTCTAAAATAATTTATAAGGCGCATGATGACTCGCATTTGATACAAATCTTTAACCTCTTGCAATATTCCTTCAAATTCAAGTTCTATTTCATCCTTATCTTCAAAGGAAATTAAAATATTTCTTTTACTTTTAATATAATCTAAAGTAGTTTTATCAAATGAAGTTTTAACAATAATTTCGTGTGTTAAAATATTATCTAATTCAGAAATTAACGTATTTAGATCTTTCTCTACATTCATTACATTAATTTCGCCAGTAGATAAATCAGAAAATGCTAAAACATAGCAATAGTCTGTTTCATCAAGAGCAACAGTATAGTTATTATCATCCGTATTAACATCCATAAAGGCTCCAGGGGTAATAATTTGAACAACATCTCTTTCTACCAATCCTTTGGATAAAGCAGGATCAGTCATTTGCTCAACAATGCCAACTCTAAAGCCACGATTAATTAATTTTGCAATATAACTTTTTATGGCATGATGAGGAACACCACACATTGGAACTCTTTCATCTGCACCAGCATTTTTTCCTGTTAAGGCTAATTGAAGTTCTTTAGAAGCGATTTTAGCATCATCAAAGAATAGCTCATAAAAATCTCCAAGTCGAAATAATATTAAAACATCCGGATAGGTTTCTTTAATTTTTAAGTATTGCATCATCATTGGAGAATATTTTTCTTTCATACTGCTTCACCTCGAAAAAATCTCTCATTTTTTTAATGATAACATATCTTAAAAATTATATTAATTAATTTTTAATTCTCTTTTTTATTTGTCAGATAATTGGGATTCACGTTCATGATAATTTCTTCATCGATTATTTCATCATCTTTATCTTCTTCTAAAGTGTTAATTGTAAGAATAGAATCTTGAAATACATCAACAAAATAGACAGACTCTATGATAATTTCTACTTCATGCTCGCTTTTTTGATTCATTCCTGTCGCCGTTGGATATTTAATTACGTGAACTTTTTGTTTTGTTTCATCATCAATAGTTTTTATTTTTTTCCACGAAACCATAAACATTCCATTAAATGGCACAGTTTTATAGAAAACATTGGTTTTCTGATCATCGTCATATGCATACCAAATTTGAATATCATAAGTTCCGCTTAATTCAATGTTTTTGCCTTTTTGAGTTGTCTCAAATTTATGATTAATAATCCAACATCCCAAAGGTTTGGAAACGTTCTCATCTAGTGTTATAATTTGCTTTTCTTGTAAAGCTAGTTTTCCCTTTCCTACTAATGTTTTAGCAATAATTTCCCGATTCATATAATCACCCAATAAAATATATGAAATTTCGAGCCCAGAAGTGCTAATGACGAACAAAAAAAGAGAAAGTATCCTTTCCCTATTCTAATATATGCTTCAATTGTTCGAGTAGATTTTGAACTTCCTCAGACACTTGATTAAAATCAATAACCAGCGGATGCGTGTTATACGCTTTCAGATTTTCTTCGTATAATTTTTTATTTTTCAAATAAACCTCATCGTGATTGATATTTTTTGTCATTTCTTGAGCATGATATTTAATATTTTCTCGAAGCGTTTTTAATTCTTCGTTTTGCTCAATTTGCATTTTCAAAGAAAAATAAGTTTTAACACTTTCTTGTTCAAATAACATATTTTTTACTTTTTCTAGTTGCTTTTCAAGGCTATTCATCTAAATATTCTCCTATTAAACTATAAAGGTGCGATTCAATTATTTTAACCTTGACAATTTTTCCAATTAGCGACACATCACCTTTGAAGTGAACTAATTTATTTTCTTCGCTATATCCCGATAAAACATTTTTGTTTTTCTTGGAAAAACCATCGACCAAAACTTTTAAAACTTTCCCTACATATGCTTTGGATTTTGGTACTGCATATTTTTCCACAGTTAGAACTAATTCATCAAAACGCTTATGTTTTTCTTCCATGGTTACATTATCTTCCATTTTTGCTGCCGGCGTTCCGACTCGTGGCGAATATATAAATGTAAATGCTCCGTCATATTGAACATATTCCACCATTTTCAAAGTATCTTGAAATTGTTCATAAGTTTCATTGGGAAAACCAACAATAATATCAGTTGTCAAAACAAGTCCCGAAATTTTACTTTTCATTTTATCCACTAAATGCTTATAATCCTTTGATGAGTAGCGACGACCCATACGACGTAATATTTCATCATTGCCAGATTGAACCGGTAGATGAATAGCTTTCATGATATTATCGTATTTTGCTATAACGTCTATCATTTCATCACTAAAATCCCAAGGATGTGAAGTCGTAAATCGTAAACGAGCGATGCCAAGTTTAGCCACTTTTTCTAAGAGTAAAGCAAAACTCGATCCATCTTTTAAATCTTTACCATAGGCATTTACATTTTGCCCTATCAGCGTAATTTCTTGATAACCATTGTTAATTAATTCCTGACACTCTTTTAAAATATCTTTCATTTTGCGAGAACGCTCTTTACCTCTGGTGTAGGGAACGATGCAATAAGTACAAAATTTATCGCAACCATACATGATGTTTACGAAGGCTTTGTATGGATCTATTCGTGTAGTGGGTAGTTCTTCTATCACTTCACCCATTTTTGATTCTACATCAATTAATCGTATTTTTTTATCATATACTTCTTCTAATAAATTAAGAAGATTATCAATATTATGAGTACCAAAAAGTAAATCTACCTGATGGTATTTGTCTTGGATTATATCGACGATGTGTGCTTGCTGAATCATACAACCACAAACAGCAATTAATCGATCTACGCCTTTGTGTTTTAATCCTTTAAGCTGCCCTATTTCGCCAAAAACTTTGTCTTCGGCATTTTCTCTTACGGCACAGGTATTAAGAATAATAACATTGGCATCTTCCATTCTCTTGGCTTTAGTAAAACCGGCAAATTCAAGAATGCCCGACATTGTTTCTTCATCACGAACGTTAGCCTGACAACCATAAGTTCGAATATAGTAGGAACGTGTTTTGGCTATATTTCGCATTTTCTCGGAAATTTCTAATTTCTTATATGTTGCATTAATTATTTCTTTATTGCGTTTCGCGGCTTCTTTCATTTCTGGCGTATGCACTACTTTACAATATGTCATTTACATCACTCCTACTTCGTTAATTTCTTTATAATAGTTAATCTAATTGCCGTTTTAGTCATTTTTTCAATAAGCACTTCTTTAAAAGAAGGATAACAATATAATTCAATTCCGCTAGGAGTTAAATAACCTCTCGCAATTGCTATAGCTTTTACTGCTTGGTTGAGAGATCCTGCTCCTACTGTTTGAACAATAAGTTGTGCTTGTTCGCGCATAATACTTGCGATACTACCTGCTACGGCATTAACATTTGAACTTTTAGAAACTTTAATTAATTCTATCATAATTTTTCTCCTTAAGAAAATTTATGAAAGTTAAATATTACTTATGATTTTTCAACAAGAAAAATTGGTGAAATTGCTCTACATTTTCCATCTTCTTCATTTACATCAATTACCACAGCGTTAAAAATTGAATCATCATTATCTTCTACTATAAATGGCTTGGGTTCTTTCAACCATAAAGTTGAAATTACATTTTCTTTCTTTGATCCCAAAACTCCATTATATGGTCCACACATTCCCACATCACACATGAAGGCCGTGCCATTTGGCAAAATTCTTGCATCATTTGTTTGAACATGTGTGTGTGTACCTATAATTGCACTGACTAAGCCATCAAAAGCCCAAGCTATACTTTGCTTTTCCCCTGTTGCTTCACCATGAAAATCAATAATATGAATATCGGCTTTTTCTTCTTTTTCTAAAATAAATTTAATCGAGTCATAGGGAGAAAGAACCTCAGTACGCATAAATGCGCTACCTAAGATATTACTGACTCTAATTAAATAACCATTAACATCGTATATCGCGGTTCCACAACCTGGAAATTCATTTTTTAAATTATATGGTCTAATAAGGTGCTCTGCACCATTTATATAATTTTCAATCTCGTTCTTTGCGTCATAATGATTGCCTAGAGTTATCACATCAATACCAATATTAACTAAAAAATTATAATGATTTTCAATCAAGCCTTTACCATGTGTGGCATTTTCTCCGTTAGCAATAACAAAATCTATATTATATTTTTTGATAATCTTAGGTAAAACATTCTTAACAACTTGACGACCATTTTTTCCAACTATATCGCCAATCATTAAAATTTTCATGGTCTCAACTCCTTTTTACAAATAAAATGGACCAATGACTTTGGTCCATTGTTTTATTTTGCTGTTTCAATAGCGCGGTATTCTCGAATTACCGAAACTTTTATTTGTCCTGGATAAGTCATTTCATTCTCAATTTTTTCACGAATATCACGAGCTAACTTATAAGCTTGTAAATCATCAATCTTTTCCGGAACAACCATAACACGAACTTCCCGCCCAGATTGCATGGCATAAGATGAAGAAACGCCTTCAAATGATTTACAGATTTCTTCTAATTGCTCAATACGCTTAATATAATTTTCTAATGTTTCGCTTCTTGCACCAGGTCTTGCAGCAGAAAGTGTATCGGCAGCTTGCACTAAATTAGAAATGATAAATTTTGCTTCTACATCACCATGGTGGGATTCAATTGCATTAATTACAACTTCTGATTCACCATATTTTTTCGCCAATCGAACTCCAATTTCTACATGACTACCATCCATTTCAAAATCTACGGCCTTGCCAATATCATGAAGGAGACCAGCTCGTTTTGCCAAGTTTTGATCAAGACCTAATTCCGCCGCCATAGCGCCGGCAAGAAAAGCAGTTTCAATAGAGTGTTCATAGACATTTTGTCCATATGATGTACGGAATTTCAATCTGCCGACATAGTGAAGTAATTCTTTTGACATTCGAGCTATTCCTAATTTAAACGCCGCTTCTTGTCCGGCGGTTTCAATAATCTCGTCAACCTCACCTTTTACTTTTTCTACAATTTCTTCTATCCTTCCCGGTTGAATTCGTCCATCTTTTATTAAATATTCTAGAGAACGACGAGCGATTTCTCTTCGAATAGGATTAAAACAAGAAATAGTGATAACTTCCGGTGTATCATCTATGATTAAGTCAACTCCTAATAATTGTTCTAAAGATCTAATGTTACGCCCTTCACGTCCAATGATTCGACCTTTCATTTCATCGTTAGGCAAAGATACAACGGACACTGTTCGTTCAATAGTAACTTCTTGAGCATACTTACTAATTGCCATTCCCAGCATTTCTTTGGCCTTATTATTGCATTCCGCTTTTGCTTCTTCTTCTTTATTTTTTATAAAGGCTGAAATTTCTTTTGAAAGCTTCGTTTCGACTCTTTTAAATATTTCATCGCGAGCTTCATTGACTGACATATTGGATACTTTTTCAAGTTCAACAATTATTGAGTCGATTTTTGCTTGCAGGAGTTCATCTTTTCTCTGAAGTTCTTTCAACTTTTTGTTTGCATCTTCATTTTTTGCTTCAATAGACTTTTCTTTTTCTAATAAAGCAATATCCCGACGATCAATTGCTTGTTCTCTTTGAAATAATTTGTTTTCAGTTTGATTCAATTCATTCTTTTTTTCTTTAATTTCTTTTTCCGCTTCGATACGTAATTCATAGGCAGCCTGTTTGGCATCTATTTGAGCGTTTTTCACAATGTGCTCGCCTTTTACTTCCGCATCTTTAATGATTTTTTTGGCGTTCTTTTCGGCGTTTTGACCTCTTAACTGTACATAAAGGAATACTGCTCCACCGCCTAATAATAAACATATAATACCGACAATAACTGCAATTAAAACAGTATTGCCTTCTAGTGTTATTGGCATTTAAATTCTCCTTTCTTCCAATAATTAAAATAGTATATCTTTGGCAAAAATACCCTAAAATATCGTTTTAGTATATAAAAATATTAACTATTATCCGATTATGTATTTAAAAGCTTACGCTTGTTTAAAACTTATCGACGACATTTATATGGAATCTGTAACTCAGATACATAATTAGTATAACAAAATTAATATTAACATAAAAGAAATTTATTAAAATTTTGTGATATTTTGTTAATCTCAATCGAAAAAGCAACACATGACGGACAAGGGTGTTGCGATATGAATTGTAATAAAAAAATGGT
>CANQQL010000014.1 GCA_947625975.1 uncultured Bacilli bacterium | reverse complement strand
GACAAGGGTTGCGCTCGTTGCGGGACTTAACCCAACATCTCACGACACGAGCTGACGACAACCATGCACCACCTGTATCGGCCATAACTATCTCCCTATTTCTAGGGCCTTTGACCGTATGTCAAGTCTTGGTAAGGTTCTTCGCGTAGCATCGAATTAAACCACATGCTCCACTGCTTGTGCGGGCCCCCGTCAATTCCTTTAAGTTTCACTCTTGCGAGCGTACTTCCCAGGCGGAGAGCTTAATGTGTTAACTTCAGCACTGGGTTACCCCAACACTTAGCTCTCAACGTTTACGGCGTGGACTACTAGGGTATCTAATCCTATTTGCTACCCACGCTTTCGTGACTGAGCGTCAGTTACGATCTAGTAAGCCGCCTTCGCCACTGGTGTTCCTCCATATATCTACGCATTTCACCGCTACACATGGAATTCCGCTTACCTCTCTCGCACTCTAGCTATTCAGTTTCCAAAGCGAACTATGGTTAAGCCACAGCATTTGACTCCAGACTTAAATAACCGCCTGCTCACTCTTTACGCCCAATAATTCCGGATAACGCTTGCCACCTACGTATTACCGCAGCTGCTGGCACGTAGTTAGCCGTGGCTTTCTGGTGTGGTACCGTCAAATAGAAAGTTTTCCACTCTTCCTATCATTCTTTCCACACAACAGAGTTTTACAATCCGAAGACCTTCATCACTCACGCGGTATTGCTCGGTCAGGGTTGCCCCCATTGCCGAAAACTCCCTACTGCTGCCTCCCGTAGGAGTTTGGACCGTGTCTCAGTTCCAATGTGGCCGATCACCCTCTCAGGTCGGCTACGCATCCTCGCCTTGGTGGGCTATTATCTCACCAACTAGCTAATGCGCCGCAGGTCCATCTAAAAGCGAAGCAATTGCTCCTTTTATGGAAGGAAGATGTCTCCCAACCACGTATATGGCATTAGCCGAGATTTCTCTCGGGTATTCCGTACTTAAAGGTAGGTTACCTACGTGTTACTCACCCGTTCGCCGCTCGAAATCCATTGCTGGAATCCTCGCTCGACTTGCATGTATTAGGCATACCGCCAGCGTTCATCCTGAGCCAGGATCAAACTCTCATAGTTTATATTTCCTAGTTCATTATTATTTTCTGGTTTGTTTATACAAAATTGACGTTGTTGTTTATTCTGTTTAGTTTTCAAAGATCAGATGCCTAAGGCCTTAAAACCTTAGTGCTTTTTTATTCTAGCACTGGCACTATGGCAAGTCAACATATTTTTTAAAAATATTTATCGACTTTTATTGCGTCCTAGAATCAAATAATTTGTTAAGCTTTTTTATCGCTCAACTTTTAATATTTAACCACAATCAAAATTCTATTGCAAGTGTTTTTTTTACTTTTTTTATTTTTTTATCTAAAAGGCAAAAAAAGTAAAATTTCGTAATTTCAAGGTCTTATTTATATTAAAGAAAAAGGCACTTTTTCAGTGCCTTATTAAAGTGAATAATTTTAACGATTATTTGAAGCTCGTTGCATAAAGCTTAGTATTCTCATAAAGATATACATAAAATCAATATAAAGTTCAAAAGCGCAATACAAGCATAAATTGCTATTTCCTATTCCTGATTCCGCAATTTTTTTAATTCTCCACATATCGACACTTACAAAAAGCATAATGGCGCCAAAACTGACAAATGAAACTATCCAATCAATTGTCGAGCTATTAACAAGCCAATTTATAAGTGAAATAAACAATGATCCGAGAAGCAAAGAAAAGGCAATTCCCGCCATTGCGTTAAGATTTCTTTTTGTTAAATATCCATATAGTGCCATAACACCAAATAAAATTGCCGTAATTCCAAAAGCCAGCGCAATATAAAAAGAATTTACAACTACAATAACTGTAGAAAGCATCAAGCCCATTGATAAAGCGTAAATGATATAAGGAACTACAAGGCTTTTATTATTTCTAATAACGCGAAATTGCATAACAAATGTTTCAACAAACATTAAAACTATCGCTGCAATCATAACCATTAAAAATGCATCTGCACTTATTAAACCAGACATTAGTAGCCATGCAAATCCATAAGCAGAAGCCGCGGTAATAGCCATAGCTAGAAACAGCCAGCCAAATACTTTTGCCAATGAAAATGATGAAGAATTTTCTAAAGTCACATCTACATACATAAAATTATCCTCCTTTATATTATTTAGTATATCACTTTTATAAAAAAAGATTAACAAATTAATGTCCTTCTTTATTCTCCTTTAAGTGCCAATTAATCATATATCCATTATTTCAATATTGTACCTACTTAAAGTTTTTCCCAATTTAATACTTTATAGTTTTGCTAAATAAAAAGCCGGATAAACTATTGTATTTATCCGGCTAAATCAACACTTAATTAATTTTTGTAAATAAAGGAATATTTACATTGCACTAATGATTGTGTTTTGACCATCGTCAACATTTGGTAATTCGGAAGTAAATTTCAATTTAGATCCGGCATTTTCAAGAACCATCGTACAAGTTCCATTAAAGTTACCCTTGCTCCATTCGAATTCTGCAGTTCCCGCGTCAGCGTCATATGTATAAGCAACAGAAGTTAATTCAAAATTCGCATAAGTTACTTGAGATTTATTAGATTGTTGCGTGAAATTCAATGTACCATCATCATTGAAAACAACCGTAATAGTAAATGTTACAGTAAAACTATTCCTCTCACTATCATCCCACATATCGTAAATTGTAGCTTGCCCACTAAAGCTTAATCCTGCAAATGGATCATCGCTTGGTTCAACGTTTTCTTGTGATACAATGACAAAACTCATGTCTTCTTGATTAATAGTGATTACGTATTTAACGTTTTGAATTTTTACCTCAATATTGTCAGTTCTTACAACATAAGTTCCTTCTTGACTATCAAGAGTTGCCATTCCATTTCCATCTAATTTTAAAACTTTGCCTTCCGCATCGGTATATTCACCATATTCAGCCCCTACACCAACAGATTTTACAATAGTGCCATCTTTCTTAACAAAAAACTTAGCGCCATCAGTAGCAATTGAAGTTGTACCATCGATTAATTCAACAGTTACAAGCATAAACTTAACAGCATCTTGAATACTATTATCAGCATATACAGCTCCAATACATTCTCCGCCAACAAAAATTCTTGTTACAAAAAATTGATTAGTGGCATCAGTAAAGGTTTCATATTTTGGTGCGGTTTCGCCTTTTGTTAAAACATATAATTCCTTCATATTTGTAAGATTACTAGTGTTATCATATTGAATAGCGCCAAAAGAATAATCATCACTTAAAAGCAATGTTCTACCATCTGCCATTCCAAACACATGATCAGTTGCCTCTCCAGATTCAATACTAATATTATTTAAAACTGTACCTGTAAATAATCCGGCGCCATTAATAGTAAATGTGCCATGACCATTATCCCATATTTTGTAATTAAAGAATTCTTGTGCATACCAAGTACCAAGGAAATCGGCATTTTGGTATTTGTTTAAATCAGATACACCTAAAGTGAGTGTGAGTTTATTATTGGCATAGTATTTCGAAGATGGAATTGTAAATTCTTTGGTATTATCATCAACATTAGAAAAAGTGTAATATGATCCTGATCCTGCCCATAATACAGCAGAGGTTGCAATCTTATCTTGGGTGGTTTTTTGAGAACGGTTATTCTCATAAACATCAAAAAATCCATTGATATCCCTAATCGCAAAATCGTTTTCTTTCCCTTCAACAACCTTAGCTTCAATTCTTACAGTATCTCCAGGCTTTGCCGTAGTAATTGGAGTTTTTTCTGTATCTTTGGCTAGATAGACAAATGCTTGAACTGCTTCAGTATTCGTGTCTATTTCTACAGAAAGAGTACGTGATTCTGCAACTGCTCTAATTTCAACATTATTGCCAGGCATAGTACTGGTAAAAGTATAGTAATCACTTTCTTCATCATGTAGCATTTCCACACCATTTGCAAAATAATGAACGCCTTCATAAGCATATTGGTGTTTTCCAACAACTTTAATCGTATCTCCTGCTCTAATAAAAGTAGACAGTTGATCACTAAGTTTATCGTTTTCATCTAAAAATCCATAAACAACATCACTAATTTTTGAATCTTCATTTTCTTCAAATAATAAATCTTCGCTAACAGATACCTTAAAGTATCCACCTAAAGTATGTGCCACAACTCTAACATCACTATCCGGCATTTCAAAAGAATAACCGGCAAATTGACTACCATCTAATTGAACAGGAGTATCTGTATCATCTAATACTTCTAACTTTGCAAGTTCATTGCCTGATAAGACACTGCATTTAAAGGAAACGACATCTCCAACATTCGCCCCTTCTGGAAGGCCTATAGGGAAAGCTACGCTATTATCTTCAAATACAATCGCATGATCTTTTACTGTCTTATCAAACATTTCAACAGTAATTGTTGCATCACTAGTACCCATTAAAAAGTTGTAATTGAATACATTTGCATTAACTGCATCTGCGGTTCCCGTTAAAGCAGTTCCATTCATTGCCACCTTTGTAATGGAAAAATCGCTATCAGTTATCGCTACACTTATTGTAACTTCTTCGTTTTCTTTAGCCTTAAGCTTTGATGCGGTAACAAAAGCACTCGATAAGTTGGTTGGCAAAATAACATTATAATCAGTTGTAGTGACAACAGTTGAAGGATTATCCGAAAGATTAGAACCGTTGTCGGTAGTACATGCTGCCAACATGAATGTACTAACTAATAAAAAAAACTTGGCTTTTTTCATAAAATTATCCCCTTTCTAAAAATTATAGAAAAAACTTTATTTTTTAAAAAAATATTACAAAATTAATTAAAATACAAGCATTTTTTTAAATTTTTTTTAATTTTTGCCAGTTAAACCGCTTTCAATTTACTAAAAATTAAAAAAAGAGGCATTTACCTCTTTTTAACTATTATAACTGTTAGGTTCAAACCGCGTTCCCGTAAATGTGTCAAATTCACCTTGAGTATAAGTTTTAACCATCGTAGTTTCAACCCAATTTGTCTTGATACCACCAGAATACAATTCATTATAATATTCTTGTTCAACCTTTAAAATTATATTGTTTTGAATACTAAGTTTATTATGATAGCCAATAACTTGCGCAGGAACGGAAGTGTTTTCTTCAAAAATGATCAATTCATAGGCATAATCCCATGTGCCATTACTGACAAATCCATCCATATTTTTATATTTAATTTGAAATCCCGGTTGATCATAAACTTGAATCATGTACTCAATATTTACTTTTTCAGTCATCGGAAAACCAATATTTAAATTTTGCTCTTCATATTCTGTATCATAGTTTAAAACTGCTTTAGTATCCGTATAGTCTTCGGAATCGTAATCAGTAATGCGATAAAATTTTGTTTCATCGTGAAAGGTTTGCGTTTCAAAATTATCTTTATTACTCATCGGATCATCAATTTTATCCGCAAAACCAACAGAACCCTTCTGAACAACAATAGGTCCTTGATCACTAATATAGCGATTAGTGGTCGATACTTCTTTCATCCCTATAGTTAATGGGGTTGCATCTGTAAGATAATATCGAACCGAAAATATCGTTTGTTCCGTAGATTTTACTTTTCCCTCTAATGAAGAAAGGTGTTCGTAAAATGTTGTCAATAGCTCTGCCACAGTTGGTTCAGTGGATATTATACTTGGCGAACTATTAGAACTATTAGAATCCGAACAGGAAAATAATCCAGCAGACAATAAGGTAATTAAAATTATTTTTTTGTTCATAAAACTTACCTATTGAGCATTAAACACTTTGTGGCTCAAGGTGTTTTCCGTGTATGTATCAATAACCTTACCATCTTCTAAAATTGTTGCATAATCAAACATCGTATCAATATCTCCAAAGTATTCCTCATAGGTTTTATCTAATTGCCAATTACTAAATGTAATTTTTGTACCATCTATGGCATAATCAAAATGATCTGTTATCGAAACCGGAGTGGCCTCGGTAAATATTTCATCAACTCTTGTGCCATGACCATTACCATCAAAGGTTAAATGCATAGTGTATTGTTTTTTAGAGAAACCATAATAATCAAATACATAAGTTTTCGAAGAAATAATTCGCTCCAAATCTTGAGAGCCATCCATAACCTTTAAAGTTTTTTGTGCAGTTAATGATGGATTTTCAGTAGATGTAATAGTAATCGTGGCTTCTCCCACGCTTTTTGCAACAAGCACAAGATCATAGTTTTCATCAACACTGACTTCAATCACTTGCGGATTATTACTTATTGCCGTAATACTTTGATTTGCTTGAGTTGGAGCAACATATGTATTCCAATTATAAGTTTCTCCTAAAATAAGCGTGTCTCCTTCAACATCAAAATTATAAGAAAAATTAACGCTTGTTGGTGCCGGTTGTACAACAGTAACTTCTTTATTTATTATTTTTTGACGATAGACGTCATCCTCGCCTTTTTCAAAATATACGAAAGATAGTGTCGTAGTACCAAGACCATTCACCTTTAAAAATCCGTCAGATTCAAATTCAATAACGCTAGAGTTTGAAGATCCATAATTAGTTAAATCAAGATTAGTCGCTAAAGTTGGTGTATAATTTTTGGCCTTAGCCCAAATATATGATGCATTAGCAGGAATTTCGCTTCCATCTAAAACAACACGATTTCCGTTTAATGATGCTATAAGTGCGACATCCTCAGTTTTTGCTAAGAAATAATCATTTGCATTAGTAATATTATTTTTTACGGCTTGACGTGTGTTAAAAGCTACACTGGCTTCCATGGCCAAACCGGTAAAATAATGATCAGATTCGTCACTGTTAACAACATCATCCATTGTATGAGTATATGTAACTGCTAATAATCTATTCAAATCCGAATTCATATTTAGTGTAAGACTTATATTGTTATATATAGTATCCTCGTCATCCCAGTCACCATTATAACTAAAATTAGCTTGGAATGATAAAGTATATCCTGAAGCAGATTTTGTATAGGATAAAGTATTTTTACCTAATTGAGAAACGTAAACATTGCCAACGATATTATTTTCCATAAATAATAATGTATTATAAGCAACCTTTGCGGAGGCTTGAACCGGATATTGATTTGTCAAAAGGTAAGCAGATGCATCCAAATTGTTTTTCACTGCTTCATCTAATGTATCAATCAAATATACTTTCGAAGCACTGTCAGTATATGAATTATTTGTAATTGTATCGTTACGATAGTCAGTTATTTGTGCAAACATCGGATAAATATTAACAACATTATTTACCTCGATTTTGTCGTTAACAACCATTGAACGACGGATGAAAGTATCTTCTTCCACTTCTTCATCAAGTGTCATAGTAATCGTTCCTTCTGAATAAGAAGAATAATCAGTGAATATTTCATAATTTTCTTCACTGACATAGACGATGTCACCCTGATATTTTGTATCCTTAACAGTAGCATTAGAAGCATATAAAGCTTCTTGAGCCGCAGCAGCCTCCAAAATTTCGAGCGTTTCATTGAAAGTTATCGTACCAGTGTCTGGATTTTGAATAAATGTAGATGGCAGGCCATTGGTACTATTTGCACTATTAGAAGGAAGGCTAGTTTGTGTGCTGTTGGAATTAGTGGAATTATTATCATTGCATCCTACTAACATCAAGAGACATAATGGTAAAATTAACAATTTTCTTTTCATAAAATTATCTCCTTATATTAAAAAATTACTTTAATTTTCTTCTTTTTTGGCATTTAAGTCAATATTAAATTGATGTTTATTCAAAATTGACATTAAAATCATAAACAAAAATGGACAAATTATTGTCATTACTAAAATATATGATGCGTAATTTATATTTTTTATTGCTATCATGAAAAATTTTGAATCCATTTAATTCTTCATCCTGAATAAAATCATTGGTAAGCAAAATATTTAGATAGGTTTCTAAACCATCATTGGGAACATCAAATATATCGATCATCGAATATTTAGCATTGTATATTTGTGAATCGCCATTTAATAAATAATACATTTTATTCGGATAAGAAGGTATGCTACCATCTAATTCTAGCCACTCATTAATCATTTCCATTGGCCAATTTTTTCCTACGTAGTCATAAGTTAACTCACCTTGGAGAGGATTTCGCATAGCATAGCCAAAATCGCTTTGCCCGGCAGTGTCAGAAAATCCCCAATCGACACCCTCTCCATCATAGGAAACTATAAAAGTGGTAATACCTCTATCACTTCTAAACTGATATGCACCTTCAAAATTTTCATATAAGCCAATTAAAGAAAAATGGACGTTTTGGATTATCAAAGAATAATCATTAAAAATTTCAAATTCAGTGTTTATAGTTAAAACACCCATATTTGTTGAATGGATATACCATTTCCCAATTAAATTGCTATCAAAAAGCAATTGCGAACTAGAAGAATTCAAACTAGGAACATTAGTATTAGAACCATTACTATTTGTAATGGAATTTTGTGCTTGATTACAACCAAATAACAAAACATTGGATGCAATAAGCAAATATTTTAACCATTTTTTCATAAATAAACCTTCTTTAAGAAATTATTACGTAAAATTTTACGTTGTTTTTAATATACCATAAAATATATATCAAATTATTATGTAATTTCAAATAAAATAAAAAATAAATAACATTTTAGTTGATAGTTGGCATACATGTTGCATCAAAACGAAACACAAAGCATAAAATGAGTTTAATATGTAAAAAAAGGTTAGATTTTTTTAATAATCTAACCATAGTCGAACTAAAACTGTATCTTATAAAATATTTTGAAGCAATAATTTAAACGACTGAATATCAAGCGATGCTCCACCTACTAGGGCACCATCAATATCTTTGGCACTCAGATAAGATTTAATGTTTTCTGGTTTTACAGAGCCACCATATAAAATTCTAATTTCTTTAGCAACTGTTGCTCCAAACATTTCTTCCAACACCTCACGAATAAAAGCACATACTTCTTGTGCAATTTCTTTCGACGCATTAACACCCGTACCTATCGACCAAATTGGTTCATATGCAACAACTATTTTGCTAGCTTTCTCTTTTGCAACATTGGCAAGTCCGGTTCTAATTTGATCGCGAACAATAGCTTTAGTTATGCCTGATTCATATTCTTCAAGAGTTTCTCCGCAACAATATACCGGAATCATATCATTAGCAATCATAGCTAAAATTTTACGATTACAAGATAAAGAGGATTCTCCATTATATTGCCGTCTTTCAGAATGTCCTATAATAGACCAATTAATACCAATTTCTTTAAGCATTGGAATAGAAATTTCACCGGTAAAGGCACCTTTTTCTTCGTAATGCAGATTTTGCGCAGCAACTATTATATCTGGATTAATTTTTTTTACTGCTTCAAGACATAAAAATGTAGGAGCGACCCCTAACTCTATATTGTTTTCTTTAGCTAATACCGACAATTCAACACTATCTTTAGCAAAAGCCTTTGCTTCTTTTAGTGTTTTATTCATCTTCCAGTTGCCAAGTAATAATTTTGTTCTTGTTTTCATAAATCTATTATCCAATCACATCAATACCAGGTAAATGTCCATCGTTTTCGATCATTTCAAGTGATGCTCCACCACCTGTAGATACATGTGAGAAATCATTGTTATAACCGAATTGTTTACAAGCAGCTGCAGAATCTCCTCCGCCAATTACTGTAAATGCCTTACCTTTTAATTCGGCACAAGCTTTACAAACTGCGATAGTTCCTGCTTGATATGCATCTTTCTCAAATACACCCATTGGTCCATTCCAGAAAATGGTTTTAGCTTTAGCAATTTCAGATTTATATAATTCTATTGTTTTAGGTCCGATATCCAATCCTTCAAATCCCTCTGGAATTTCTTTAGTATCCACAGTCTTTACTTCGGTAGGATTGTCAAAATCGTTCGCACAAATGGTATCTACCGGCAATAAAATTTTACCCGAAGCAAACATTTCACGAGCATAGTCTAATTGATCCATTTCTACGGGTGATGTTCCAACATTTCCTCCAAGAGCTTTAACGAATGTATAAGCCATGGCTCCTCCGATTAGAATTTTATCACATTTTTTTAATAAAGAATTTATGACCTTTATTTTATCGGAAACTTTAAAACCGCCTAATATCGCTAAATAAGGTCTTTCTTGGCACTCTACAACTTTAGACAAATTGACAACTTCCTTTTCCACCAAATATCCGACTGCGACTTCTTTGCCTTCTGCTTTTAAAATTTCCGGTACTCCATAAGTTGAGGCATGTGCTCTATGTGCGGAGCCAAAGGCATCCATAACAAATGCATCAGCCAAATCAGCCCAAGCACGCGAAAGCTCCGCATCATTTTTAGTTTCACCTTTTTCAAAACGAGTATTTTGAATAAGTAAAACATCACCATCTTTCATCTTATTAACTAATGATGTTAAATTTTCTCCTCTTGTGTCATTTGAAAATGTCACTTCTTTTTTCAATAATTCACTTAAACGAACTGCAACTGGTGCTAAAGTATTTTTCTTTAAACCTTCTGCTAATTTTATTGGATCTTTGTGATCAACCTTTCCCAAATGACTCATTAAAATTACTTTTGCACCTTTTTCAATAAGTTCCTTAATAGTAGGTAAAGCTTGGACAATTCTATTATCATCACGAATTTCACCATCTTTAAGAGGTACGTTAAAATCACAACGTACTAATACGCGTTTACCAGTAACTTGTAAATCTCTGATTGTCTTCATATTTTTCTCCTTTAACTATATAGTGCTTTGCACTAATGCGTAAATATTATAATACAAAAATTTAGAAAAAATAAACTATTATAATCAGAAATAATTTGAAAGCGTTTAAAAACTCATTATTTATGAATAAATAATTAATTTTTGTCTATCATTTTAATGAGGATTATACTATGCCAATCGTTCCAACAATAACTACCACTAACTATACCGGAAAAGAAAGTAAAGACATATTTTCTTTACTATTAGAAAAAAGAATAATTTTAATAAATGATGAAATAACCGATCAATTATCATCGCTTATTGTCTCAGAAATAATTTACCTAAACGCCATCAGTCAAACTGACCCTATTACAATTTATATTCATTCTCCCGGTGGTTCAATTTATGCCGGGCTTGCCATTTATGATATTATAAAAAAAGTTGAAGCACCAATTATAACTATTGGAATAGGCCTATGCGCTTCAATGGGCGCATTCCTTTTGTCAGCTGGAGATAAAGGGAAGCGTTATGCACTAGAAAACACAGAAATTATGATTCATCAACCACTTGGTGGCTCACAAGGTCAAGTAAGTGATATTGAGATTATGACCAAAAGATATTTATATCTTAAAGATAAACTAAATACATTACTAGCTAAGCATACTAATCAAGATGTAAAAAAAATCGCCAAAGATACCGATCGTGATTATTTTATGTCTAGCTTCGAAGCGAAAGAATATGGAATAATTGATGAGGTGCTTCTACTCAATGCCTTGAAATAACGTTTGTAAGGTTATTTTTAACGCATGCGAAATTCTTACTAAGATCATCAAACTCGGATTTCTCCTACCGTTTTCCAAATCAGAAATATAGTTTTTGTTTACATGACTTTCAAGAGCCAAATCTTCTTGTGACCAACCTTTTTGCTTGCGCAAATATTCTATTCTTTTTCCTAGTTGTGAATAAGTAGTTAACTTAATCATCTTGTTCTCCTTCCTTTAAACGATTTGCTAAATTTTTGATAGCTCTAAACAGGTGATTAATTGTTGATTTTGAAACCTTTGTATCTAGTGAATCAGATAATAATTCAGCAAGCTCTGCCATAGAAGCACCATCATAATCTAAACGCAATATCATCAATTGCTGCATTTTTATGTTAGGAATATTTTTTATTCCGATTTTTTTATCGATAAATTTAATTTCTTCAATTTGTTTTCTTGATGCATTAGCGGCTCTCGTTATATTAGCGTTCGTACAAATTTGCAAACGATTATCATTATTATAAAAATCGCGATTAACACGCACATTTTCAAAATCTAAACATGCCTCTGAAGCCGAGATTAATTTCAAAAAATCTGCTATCTGCTCACTTTTTTTTAAATAGACTATATATTGACTTCTCCGTTTTATTATCTTTGGTGTAAATTTAACAAAACGTATTCTTTTAAAAACATTCTCAATGTATTTTGCTAAATCTTCCTCGCTTGTTGAAATCTCTAAATGATAGTTTGAACTTTCAGGATTATTGACAGATCCAGATGCTAAAAATGCTCCCGTTAAAAAGCCGTTTAAACTTTTTTCACTGCGCACGAATGATTTTGTATTACCTTCGTAATTAAGCATTTCCAAGTCTATCAAAATTTCTTCAACCTTTGTTTCAATAATAATATGATAGATTATTTTTTTTTGAAAATGCATACTACGGAGATAAGCAAAGCGTGGTGATATCGAATAGCGATTTTGAAACGCTAAAAATATGAATTTTGCAATTTTTGCATTTTCAGTCTGCAAAACAATTTTCGTTAAATTGTTTTCAATGACCAATTTACCATTTAGCTTACTAAAGGATGATAAAAGAGCCCGCAATTCAACGCCTTCATAAACGTGCGAAGCAATCTCTTCTTTAACTTTTGCAGTAAAAGAAAATTCTTTATTCATAATTTATCACCTTAAAATGTAGTTTATCACAAAATAAGTGTGCTTTTAAAGTAGGAAAGCGCATTATAATAGAAGAGTTTTTTAATATCGCTATTTGTATAACCATCTTCCAATAATTTATTTCGCAAGCAAATTAACTTGTTAGGGGACTCTAAACCATTTATTGCCCCTGTAATTTTGGTACTCTCAAGATAATAATCAAAATCAAGTCCTAAACAAATATAGTCAATACCTAGTTTTTGACGTAAATAATTTATAATATTTACGAAACTATCAATATTTTTATTTTGCCCAACAAATTTAGCATAAGAATTTACTCCAACTAATATTTTCTTTTTCTTGATCATTTTTAATTGATAATCTGACAAATTTCGTTCATTATTGCAAAGAGTTTTAACATTTGCATGAGACACAATCATCCTTCCTTGATAAACTTTTAAAATATCTTTAAATGATTTGTTATTCAAATGAGATAAATCTAAAATTATTTTTGTTTTGGATAGTTTATTAATAAATTCTTCTCCAAATGTCGTTAAACCTCTTTTTTTATTGGTATATGTTCCTGTTGCCAATAAGTTTTCATCATTCCAAGTTAAAGTGATTACCTTTATTCCCGCACTTAATAAATAATTAAGATCCTCTATACTACGTAAAGGTCCTAAACCTTCAATTCCCAAAATAAAATTATGCTTTCTTAATATTTTTTTATTAAATTGATAAAATTTCTTAATTTCACTTAATACAAAAAGGAACGAATCATAAGATTCATTCCCCTTAAAATAATAATTTAATACTGCTCCTTTATAATTTTTCATTTCGTTAATATGATACTGTAAGCTATGGTTTTTAGTAATAATATCATATAAAACATCCGTATGCATGTCAAAAATCATAATCATGAACCTCTAATTATTAATACGCATAATTAATTGGTTATAGACTACAATTTTTGTGTTGTGTCTTGAACTTTCTTCTTTTTAAAATAATGCCACAAATGAAGAGCAACTATTCCTAATATACCTATAGCAATAAAAGCGATGGACATATTTCTGGAGCGCATAACACCATCTGCCTCACCCATAATGAATTCCGGATCCCTTAAAGGTTCTAAGAAGGCTCTGATTATGCCATAAACCACCAAATACAATAGACCTTGATCACCAGGAACAAGATATTTTTTCAATCCCTTTCCAACTGCAAAAGCAATTAAGAAATAGCCTAATACATTACAAATGCTTTCCACTAAGAACAGGGGAACATACATTTTGGTCGGATCACCGGTAACCATCATTTGATTTTTTATCCATGTTGGCAAAATTGACCAAGGAAATGCATCAATCAAGACGGTACTACCATAAACTTCTTTATTCATAAAATTTCCCCAACGGCCAATGGCCTGGGCCAATAAAATTGCCGGAGCAACAATATCGATTAACATTAAAATAGGAATTTCTTTATGCTTCCACATCATATAGGCTATACCAACGGCAGCGCCTAAAATAATTCCACCTTGAATGGCTAATCCGCCCTCCCAAATACGAAAAACTTTGCCAAATTCATAGCCCGCAAATTCTTTGCTCCAGTTCGCAATTACATACCATATTCTTGCTCCTATGATTCCTGATGGAAAAGCAAGATAAAGACAAGTTTCCAATTTTCCATGCCCATATCCAGCTTTAGCTACAGAGTAATCGGATATAAAATAAGTCGTTAAAGCACCGGTAACAATAAATACAGCATAATAAGTAATTCCCCGATTATCGCCAAACGAAATAATGAGTTTATTTAAAGGATAAGTCAAATATGGTGAGATACTTTCTAAATATAACGTCACAAAAACAAAAATTAAAACCACACTTAGGATATTTGTAATATTAAAAATCTTTATTATTTTTTGGCTTTTTTCCTTATCAACTAGAATGTGATTTCGACACCATAGTGATAAAAAGAAAAAATAAAAAATTCCCGTTAATCCCAACGACATCGAAACAACAAAAACTGTTCTCCATGTCGAAATTTCCAGTTTACTTTCTGCAATAATTCCAAAAGCGAATAACAAAAGTGAAGCTAAGGTAACTACTCCCAAAATTCCGCTTATGATCATAATTAATTTGTTAGAAACTTTATTGTCGAGCAATCCTTTCTTTTTATAAAACAAAAGTAAAAGAAAAGCGACAATAGAGATTACAAGTAATACTGCTCCTACTATTCTCATAAAAATACCTCCATCGCTAATAGACTAACACTAAATTATGGCAATTACAAATTATACTTTAACTTATTAAGGCGTTCTTGTTCCTTTTTAAGTAATGGTTTTAAGTATTTTCCTGTATAGGAATTCGGATTCTCGGAAATTTCTTCCGGTGTTCCCTTAGCAATAATGTTGCCCCCACGATTCCCACCTTCTGGTCCTAAATCTATTATATAATCAGCCACTTTAATCACATCTAAATTGTGTTCAATAATTACTACAGAATCACCATTATTAACAATTGCTTGTAAAACTTTTATTAAGCGAGCTACATCATCAGTATGTAACCCTGTTGTTGGTTCATCTAAAATGTATAAAGTTTTACCAGTCGGGCGACGTTGCAATTCATAAGCTAATTTTACGCGTTGCGCTTCTCCACCAGACAACGTAGTCGCTGGTTGTCCTAATTTAACATAGCCCAGTCCAACATCATATAAAGTTTGTAATCTCCTTTTTATGTTTGGTCTATTCTCAAAGAATTTTAAGGCATCTTCAATGGTCATATCTAGTACTTCAGCAATGTTTTTTCCTTTATAAGTGCACAGCAATGTTTCTTCATTATATCTTAATCCTCCACAATGTTCACATTTAACATAAACATCTGGTAAAAAATTCATATTGATGCGCGTAACTCCTGCACCTTCACAATTTTCACATCTTCCACCGACAACATTAAAAGAAAATCTTCCTTTATCAAATCCTCGTGCTTTTGCTTCAATGCTTTCGGCAAATAAATCGCGTATGTCATCAAAAACTTTCGTATATGTTGCCGGATTACTTCTTGGAGTTTTCCCAATCGGCTCTTGAGAAATATTAATTACTTTATCAATATTTTCTAATCCAGATATCGAATCAAACCGGCCGGGAATTAGCATTGAATCTTTATTTAAACTTTTATATGCCGCTTTCCATAAAACTTCATTAATCAAGGAAGATTTACCAGATCCGGACACACCTGTTACTAGTACCATACAACCTAATGGTATTTTTACATTGACACTTTTTAAATTGTTTTCTTTTGCTCCTTTTATTGTAATAAATTTTCCATTACCCTTCAGTCTTTTCGGAGGAATCGGAATAAACATTTCACCACTTAAATACTTACCGGTAATTGATTTTGGAGCATTTATGATATCTTGTATTGATCCTGATGCCACAACCTCTCCACCATGTACACCTGCACCCGGTCCAATATCCACAATAAAATCAGCTGCTCGCATCGTTTCTTCATCATGTTCAACGACAATTAGTGTATTACCTAATTCAACCATTTCTTTTAATGCAGCAATTAATCGATCATTATCTCGTTGATGGAGGCCGATGCTTGGTTCATCTAAAACATATAAAACACCAGATAGTTTCGATCCAATTTGTGTCGCAAGTCTAATACGTTGCGATTCTCCACCCGAAAGCGTCATTGACATACGAGCTAGAGTTAAATAATCAAGACCTACCGAAACTAAAAATTCCGCTCTATTTCTAATTTCTTTTAAGATCATTTTAGCAATCTCTTTTTCTCGTGCACTCAATTTACTTTCTGTATCGTTTATATATTCTAATAGTTCAGCAATAGATAAAAGAGTTGTTTCATAAATATTCAAACCATTTATTTTTACAGCTAATACTTCATTACTTAATCGTGCACCATGACATGTCATACATTCATAATCACGCAAAAATCTACCATACCACTCTCTATTCATCTCTGAGTTAGTTTCTTGGTAAAGTCTTTCCACCTTTTTTGCTACACCTTCGATATAGTTATTTCGATGCATGACATTACCGGAAGATGAAACTAAAGTATATTGATGAATATTAGGAGATCCTACAAAAACTATTTTCTTTTGTTCTGAGGTTAAATCTTTAAAAGGAATATCTAAAGGAATTTTATAAAGCTTGCAAAGCATTGCAAATTCCTGCCAATCAAGATTTTTTGTTCCAATAATATTTTTATAAATTACGATTGCCCCTTGATTAATCGATAAATTTGGATTAGGAACTAGTAAATCTTCTGCGGCTTGCCTTTTTATACCAAGACCATGACAATCGGGACAACATCCCATCGGTGAATTAAACGAAAATAATCTAGGTTCTAATTTTGGGACAGAAAAACCACAATATTTACAAGTATGATGTTCAGACAACAATTTTTCATCATTATCGATTAACAAAGTAACGTAACCATGCGACCAATCCAAAGCCAAATCCAGTGCTTCATAAATTCTACTTCTCGATTCTTCCTTTAATACGATTCGATCAATAATAATATCTATATCATGACGCTTATTTTTATCAAGATCTTTTAATTCATCAATACGCAATGTTTCTTTATCTATTCTAAGCCGTTCAAATCCTTGTGCTTTAATTTTTGCCAGTGTATCTTTATGGGTACCCTTTTCATTTCGAACAATAGGAGATAAAATTTGCACTCTTGCACCCAAGGGATAAGAATAGATTATATCAAGCATTTCTTTAGGAGAAAAAGCCACAATAGGTTCATGGTGATATGGACAATAAGGAATACCGATTCTTGCGAATAATAATCTTAAATAATCATAAATTTCAGTAACAGTTCCTACCGTTGAACGAGGATTGTGAGATGTTGTTTTTTGATCAATGGAAATTGCAGGAGATAAACCTTCTATAGAATCAACATCGGGTTTTTCAAAACTTCCTAAGAATTGTCTGGCATAACTGCTTAAAGATTCAATATATCTTCTTTGTCCCTCATTAAAAATCGTATCAAATGCTAAAGTAGATTTTCCAGATCCTGATAAACCGGTAAATACGACCAAAGAATCTTTAGGAATAGTAACAGTGATATCTTTTAAGTTATTTTCTCGTGCACCTTTCACGACTATATTATTACTTTTCATAAAACTTCACTCCCGTTGTTTAAATTTTATATCAAGCAACGCTCTAATAAAAATATATAATTTGCTATTGTCTATAAAAAGACGACCATCAGTCGCCTTTTGAATCAAGTTTTTTTTCGTTGTTTTTTACTGCTTTATCAAGCAAAGTTTCATTAGATTTTGCTTCTGTTTTTTTTATCAATTGATCTGACGCATCCATTTCTGTTTTTGGTAATTTATCAGATTTGACATTTGGTTTAATGGTGGTCTTAGTCTCAACTTTGGCATTTTCTTTTGGTGTTTCAACCTTTGAATCTTTTGTGTCTGGCTTTGATTCTTCACTATTAGTTTTAATTTTGATTGTACCACCCAACAAAATATTAGTAAGCATGCCGACAAGTCGATTACCATTTTTCATCTTTTTTAAGTGGTAATTTGCGCTGGGAGTTTCAATTTCTATTGTTGCACGAGCACGACTTCCATCACTTTCTCCGGCTTTCATCGTCACACTGGTAATTGAATTAAAGAAAACTGTCGTTAATTGACCGCTGTGAACTAGAATAACACGTTTTGTGGTCAAAAAGACCTGATAAGAAGCTAAATAAGAAATATTAATTAAAAATTTTACAAAAAGAATTACGAACCACAAACCGGCAATTCCCGCATATATATAATAAATATATTGATGTGCATTTACAAAATCTTTCCATTCAGCAGGCACAATAGGTAAAAGCAAAAATAGACCTATTGGTAATCCCATTACCAAAATAAAAATGATTAAATTTTTAATAAGCCATAACAGCAATCTTTTAGATTGCTTTGCAGAACATATAATTTGCTCACTTCCAAATAAATTTGCTTCAATTAATTTACTATTTTTCATAATTCTCACCATTTACCATTATACCATAAATAAAAAAGACCACAATGTTATTGTGGCTTTTTATTAATTTTTTATTCAGTTATGTTGGCCGCAAGCCTCTTTAACCGTTTCCATCTTGCCTTAGCATCTTCGCAAGACTTTGTTAACAACTCTTCTGCGTGTTCCGGATTAACTTTCGGAAGTTGTGAGAATCTAGTTTCACCCATAACAAAGTCACGGAATAATTCAAACTTAGGTTCTCCGCAATCTAATTGCATTGGGTTTTTACCTTCTTTTTCAAGGCGCGGATCATATCTGAAGATTGGGAAATATCCACATTCAACTGCTGCTTTTTCAACACGTGTTGCATTACTTAGTCCACCTTTAATACCATGATTCGCACATGGTGAGTAAGCAATGATTAAAGAAGGTCCATCAAAACTTTCAGCTTCCTTAAGAGCTTTAATGGCTTGCATTGGATTTGCACCTAAGGAAATTTGAGCAACGTAGACTGTGCCATAAGCCATCGCCATCATGGCTAGGGACTTTTTGGCAGTTTTCTTACCAGAAGCAGTAAATTTAGCAATTGATCCAGCTTGAGAAGATTTTGAGGACTGTCCACCTGTATTGGAGTAAACTTCAGTGTCTAAGACTAAAATATTGACATCTTCATCATTTGCCATAACATGGTCAACGCCACCATAACCAATATCATAGGACCAGCCATCACCACCAACAATCCATACGGATTTGTCGATTAAATCGCGTTCATATTCCAAAACCTCTTTAATTCCTTCGTTCTTACTTGCTTTGACAAGTTTAACTAGATCTTTAACAAATGTACGTACAAAGTCGCGATTTTTAAAATTAGTTAACCATTTATCAATTAATTCTTTTAATTCAGGCTCAACCTCTTCTTTATTTTCATTGAAAATACGAATAATTTGTCCTAATTTATAATTTGTGGCAATACGCATACCAAAGCCAAATTCAGCGTTATCTTCGAATAAAGAATTAGCCCAAGCAACACCTTCTCCATTTTTATCAGTGCAGAATGGTGTTAAAGGTGTGGAACCACTATAAATTGAAGAACAACCAGTTGCATTAGCAACTAACATATCTTTACCAAATAATTGTGAGACTAATCGATAATATGGTGTTTCTCCACAACCTGCGCAAGCCCCGGATACTTCCGTATATGGCATTAAGAAACCAGCGCCTTTAACCGTAGTAATTGGGAATTTATCAGTCTTGTATTCAACATGTTTATATAAATATTCCGCCGCTTCTTCTTGTGGGAATTGTGATTTGGCTTCAACCATTTCCAAAGCTTTCTTACCCATTTTTCCTGGACACTGTGTAACACATAATCCACATCCCACACAGTTTTTAGCTGAAACTTGAATACGGAATTTTAATCCTTTGACATTAGGACCACCCATTGCATCCATTAAATCATCTTTTGCAATATTTGGAAGTTTATTAACTTCTTCTTCATTTAATAAGAAAGGTCTAATTGTAGCATGTGGGCAAACAAAGGCACATTGATTACATTGTATACAATTTTCCTTAATCCAAAGTGGAACTCTATCGGCAATAGAACGTTGTTCACGATATGTTATGTCATTTTTCATGGTTCCATCTAACAATTCGAATTCGGTAAATTTTGAAACAGGCAAATCATCACCATTTAAAGAACCAATAACATTTACATAGCTATCAAAGTAATCATCACCAGTTTTTTCCATAACATGTGCAGCACTTAATTTAATCCATTCTGGATCAACTTTAACTTCGCGAAGACCTTCTGCTCCAGCATCGATTGCTTTATAGTTCATTTGCACTACTTCATCGCCTTTTTTAGCATAGCTCTTATAGGCAAACTTTTTCATCCATTCTTGAGCTTCTGCATAAGGCATAATATTTTGATTTAAATAGAAGAAAGATGCTTGCAGGGTTGTATTAGTGTGACGACCCATGCCGATTTCTTTTGCAATTTTATTTGCATCAATGACATAAAATTTAGCATTTTTTTCTGCCAATTGATGTTTCATACGATTTGGCATTGATTTAATTAATTCTTCATCTGTTAAATCAGTATTTAGCAAGAATGTTCCACCATTTTTTAAATTCTTAAGCATGTCAAATTTATACATGTAAGTATCTAACGAACATGAAATAAAATCTGCGTTTTGCACATAATATGTAGAATGAATTGGAGTCTTACCAAAACGTAAGTGTGAACGAGTTACGCCACCGGCTTTTCTTGAATCGTAAGCAAAATACGCTTGTGCATATTGATGAGTTGCATCACCAATAATCTTAATTGATGATTTATTCGCGGATACTGTTCCATCAGAACCTAATCCATAGAATAAACAAGATGTGTAATTTGCTTTAACATGGAAGTTATCATCAACCGGTATTGATAAATGGGTAACATCATCATTGATACCTACTGTAAAATTAGTCCATGGCTTTTCTGAATCCAAAAAATCATAAACAGCTTTAACATGTTTTGGCTGTGTATCTTTAGATGATAATCCATAACGACCACCAACAAGTACATCAACTTTGCGTCCCATTTGTTCTAAAGCTGCAACTACATCTAAATATAATGGCTCACCGGAGGCACCATATTCTTTTGTTCTATCTAGAACAGCTATTTTGGTAACTGTACTCGGCAATACTTTAACTAAGTATTTAGCAGAGAAAGGACGATAAAGATGAACTTTAATTAAGCCTACTTTCTCACCTTGCTTAACTAATTCATCGATAACCTCAGTCGCTGTTTCTGTAACTGAGCCCATCGCAATAATAACTTTAGTTGCATCTTTAGCACCATAAAAAGTAAATGGTGCATAGTTCCGTCCTGTCATTTCGCTTGCTTTCTTCATATATTCAGCAGCTATATCAACAATTTTATCAAAATGAGCATTCTGTGCTTCTCTTCCTTGAAAATAAATGTCATCATTTTCTGCTCCACCCCGAGTTACCGGGTGAGTATGTGGATTCAAAGCTCTTGCACGGAATCTTTCTAAAGCCTCCATATCAATAAGTTTTTTCCACTCTTCTTCATCAATGAATTCAACATTTTGGATTTCGTGTGAAGTTCTGAATCCATCAAAGAAATGTAAGACAGGTGCTTCTGCCTTGATTGCAATTAAGTGGGCAAGTGGCGCTAAGTCAGCAATTTCCTGAACGGAGTGAGAACAAAGCATTGTAATACCAGTTTGTCTAACAGCATAAATATCTTGATGATCGCCAAAGATTGATAAAGCCCGAGTAGCAAGTGAACGAGCAGATACATGTAAAACTGCCGGCAACAATTCGCCAACCCACTTGTAAATATTCGGAATCATTAATAATAATCCTTGAGATGCTGTATAAGTCGTGGATAGAGCTCCCGCTTGTAATGAGCCATGAACTGTTCCGGAAGCACCAGCTTCTGATTGCATCTCTACAACTTTTACAGTGTTCCCAAAGAAATTGAGCTTACCTTGTGAAGCATAAACATCAACAAGTTCAGCCATAGGTGAAGATGGTGTAATCGGGTAAATGCCTGCAACTTCGGTAAATCCATAAGAAGCTAGGCCTGCCGCTGTATTACCATCTACGGATAAAAAAGTTTTTTTAATTTCCATAAAAGACCTCCATAAAAACCATAATAAGTATACAATACTTATTTACAAAAAAAAATAACTAAAATTGAAAGTTTTGACTTTTTTATATTTTAGCAATTTTATTAATAGCTATTAAAGTTATTGCTATAAAAAAACATTATTAATAAATCTAGTCATTTTCGAATTCTTTTAATATTTTTATAGCCTCTTTATCTAAAAAATATCATTCTTATTTTTAATTTATTTAACTATCTTTATTATTTTTATTTAAAATTTTTGCACCGCTTTCATATATTTTATTGGTGATAAGTATGCGTGCATTTGTCGAAATTAATAAAGAAAACTTAATATATAACTATAAAACAATCAAAGAAAAAACAAAGAAGGAAATTATTTGTGTAATCAAATCTAATGCTTATGGTCACGGATTGATTGAGGTGGCAAAAACTCTGGCGCCTCAAAATCCAAAAATGTTCGCAGTATCTACTTTTGAGGAAGCAGCTTTAATTAGAAAAAATTTGATTTTTACACCAATCTTGCTTTTAGGTGTGTGTGACAATTTTTATTTTGCTTCAAACTATCGTATAACATTAACTATTGTCAGTATCGACTATTTGAGAAAAGTAGTTGCGGCAAATCTTCCCATCTTCATTCATCTTTTAATTAACACGGGCATGAATCGCGATGGTATCAATATTCAGGAAATTGAAGAGGCATTGGAGTTAATCAAGAATTCTAAATTAATTTTACGAGGTATTTTTACACATTTTGCCTCGTTAGAAAGTTATGATTTGCAAAACCAATTATTTGAAGATTCCTTAACAAAAATACCACACGAAAAACTTCTAATACATAGTCAGGCTACTGCGACAATGCTCAAAGAGAATAACATCACTAACGCGATACGTATTGGTCTAGCTTTGTATGGTTTAAGTGATTTATTAGAACTCAAGCCTGTATTATCTCTTAAGGCATGTCCTATCAATGAAATAAAAGTAAACGCGTCAGAAAAAGTTTCTTACGATGGTGAAATTATTCCTAATGATGGTTACATATATACTCTTCCTATTGGCTATGCCGATGGATTAAATCGTTCTCATAAAATAGAAGTTTCTTTTAATAATAAAATTTACAAGCAAATTGGCGTTATGTGTATGGATCATTTAATGATTTTTTCTGAAGAAAAACTTGCATCACAAAGTTGCTTTGAAATAATTAGTAACAATTTGCCAGTTATTGAACTCGCAAAAAAATATGCAACAATTCCTTATGAAATTGTTGCCAAATTATCTATTCGTTTAAAAAGAATCTTGAAATAATTATTGTTTTAGTGTCGTTTTATCAAATTCTTGGTTTATTTTAAAGTCTTTTTTATCCTCAATTAAATAAAAATTGTATTCCGAAAATATTCTAAAAAAATCTTCTTTTGTTAATTTAAAAGTTAAAAATTCATTTTTAAAGACAACCTTATTGTGAACAAAAGTTACGTAATAAGCTTTCATATTAAAAATTGCTACTGCCGCTAAAATATAATTTTTTTGTAAGACATCTATAATCGTATCAAATTCGTTTATCTTCTTCATACTATCCTCACATAAAGAAAACGAACATCTTATTGTCAAGATGTTCAAGTTTTAAACAACATGGTGAACCGTACAGGATTCGAACCTGTGACCCACTGATTAAGAGTCAGTTGCTCTACCAGCTGAGCTAACGGTCCATTTTGCTTTAAATATCTTACAATATTTTGCAAAGATATTCAAGCATTTACTAATCATTTATAAAAATATATCTATAATAAGAAATTCATAATCCACCAATACATTTTCTTCAATAATTGGATTCACAAAAAAATCTATTGAACAGTTCATACCTATACATTCACCTAGCAAAAGTTTGAAATCTGATGCATCAACATTTGCTATTTTTATTTTGGCATTATCGCTAACAACAAAATAATTTTGGTCATCGGAATCAATTAAACCACTTGTTTTGATAATTACTTGATTTAGTTTATCAAAATTTTCCTTATTCGGCGTTATATATGCATTATAAATTTCTTTCAAGTCATAGTTTTTATATTTCTTTTGTATTTCAATAGAAACACCACTTGCTAATTTATAACTTATAAATTCAGCAGTTACTTTGTCATAAGATTGGCCATTAAGATTCAATTTTGTTTTTCTAACTCTTAAAGTAATATTTATTATAGTTTCATATAAAAGTGAATTACTATTCTCAGCTTGCACAACAATACTTTTATTTTCATCTTGAAAAACAAATCGCTTATCGTCATAAATACTTATTGCTATTCCTTGTATGGTTGCTTCCTCATTATCATTTAAAGAATATAATAAGTCTATACCTGTAAGTGGCGTGTCTATATTACAATAATGTCCAGAAAAAGATTTTGATTTTATATTTTTATCTTTTGCTATTGTTGCAACAAGTTCAAATTGAAAGTCATCATAAACTTTTTTAGGTTCAAGTAAATAATAGGAGTTACAATCAATTAAATCCTTCCAATTTTCTTCATTAGTGTAAGACCAAGTTATATCAAAACAATAATCGGTTCCTTCATAATTATAAAATAGTTGTTTGGCCAAATTTATAGGACCACTAATATTGCTAACTTCTAATTTTAAACTATCCAAAGCTAAAGTTAATAAATCCACTTTTTCATCACAAGAAAATAAGCAGAAAGTAACTCCAATTGTTAATATAAAAATAATGAGATTATTTATAGATCTTTGAAAAAACTTATACATACTGCACCTCTAAAATACTATTTACATATTTCTATAAAATACCCACTCGAAAATCTCGGCCCCCAATTATTATAACCCAAATATTCTTGCCAGTGATCATAATGATCATCGGTATAAAATATTTTAAAAGACATTGAATATACTAGTCTCTTAGTTCCTCTTTTGCTTCCACTTGTGCCACTGGAATCAACATCACATTCCGTTAAATTCGCATAAGCTGGTAAACATAATCCTGTTGGCGAATCATCACTTCTGTTACTAAAATAGTCTCCTCCAATCCGTGTGCTACTACCGGCTTTATTTAAATCTCCATCTTTATTTACATAATTTTCCGGTAATTTATGAAACGTAACTAAATAAAGTGCTACATCATCTTTAGAATAATAGTAATTATTTTCATCTAAATTCTTTGGTGTTCCTTTATTTCCATATGAATACCGGGAATCACATACGCTACTACTGCTTTTATTTGTTGACACAATGCTATTTTTGTCTAATTCCATTGAATCCACAGCTTCAATATGTGGCGTATAGCAACCTGTTAACATTAACAAGGAAAATATAAGATAAACTTTTCTTTTCACAAACATCACCTTTTTTATTATATAATAAAACGCATTATATTCAAGAAATAAAAAATAGGCGTATAACGCAATGTTATACGCCACTTTTACTTTCAAATATAGAGTTTATTCCACTGATACAACTTTAACTGGGACAACTCTCCAAGTTGTGTTACCACTTGAGCTTGTATTAATATCCAAGACAGCTAAATAGAAATCGCAGGTCTTACCAATTAAACTACTCAATTCTTCTACATATCCTTCTGATTCATTATTATATGTATTAGCATAGAAGCTTAAATATTTGCCATTTTCATCCATCGCTTCATAGGTTGGTGGAGTATAAGAACCATAAGTCGCTAACTTGCCTCTTACGTGAAAGAAGTCACCGGCATGATTAACAAATGTGTCACTGGTTGGATCTTTACCCCAAGCGAGCACATCCGCAATTGTTAAGTCGGTTGCCGCATCAACAGGAACATCTTTGACTGTACTTGATACAACTGTGAAACTCTCATATGTCATTTGCACAACTGGTACAGTAGTTCCATTAATAGTTTTGTTATTGACTGCACGTTTACCTTTAACTATAACTTCTGTTCCATAAGTTAAATTTCCTTTATGGGCACCAGCCTTATCATAAACATAAATAGCACCAGTTTTATCTACTAAGAAAAAGCCATTGCCATCTGAGTGTGCATTAGCTGTAACACCCCGAACATTTAGTTCATCGTCAATATTAGCTGCTTTAGCTTCTGCTACTGTCATTGCATTAATTTTTTCAACCGCAACAAGAGTTGAACTAAATTCTCTAGTTGCCTTGGCGTTTTTATAAGTAACAGTAGCTGTTAAAGTGCAAGGAATATCGCTTTCTCCAGCTTTTAAATCAGGCAAATTAACATTAGCATAAACTGTACTTCCATCTTCACTTCTTTCAAAAGTAAACCTTTCTGCAGGTTTGCCAGCCCAATCAACATTAACTGTATATGGTTCATTATCGACTTTTACAATCCACGTACCTGCTAATTGATACTGCACATCTGTCATCCTTTTTACATTAAAGGTAATTTTAGATGCCGCTTCTTTAACAATATTATCTTCTGGGCCACACGAGACCAACGCTCCACCAAACACGAGCATTGAGGCCATTGCAAATAATTTAAATTTTTTCATTTTTTTCTCCTTTTTACTTATTTATTATAATGCGCCTAAATCAACAACATATGCTTCATTTGTATTATTTAAAAGCATTAACTGATATTTTTCATAATATGGCGATAAGTAACCATAACATTCATATGTATTTCCGGGCTTAAAGAAATCTGGATTAATTCGTGGATATTGTGTTCCATCAACACGAATATTTAAAGTTAAAAATTGTTCACCATAAGTATTACTATTAAATGAAGCTTGTGAATTGGCATAGCAGGTATAATTACCGCTATCATCCATTTTATAATATCCGGTAAATTCTGTGCCTTCAATAATTTCTCCATCTTCATCATAGTCGCCACTTTCGATATTTCTTACAGTTACTTTTGTTTTAACTAAGCGTCCTTCAAAATTTTTGAAATCGCTATATCGCGTATCACCTTGATAGGAGGTATCAAAAGTAGTTGTATCCATTTCATATGGTTCAATGGTCGCTTCCGGATATGTTTCTAATAAAGCTGGATTTTCAAGAATGTTTCCTTCTTTAATAAACGGTCTTTTGCGATCTGTAAAACTTGTCTTAATGTCGGATAATTGCATTGTGCCATTAAATTTATTAGCACGACAATAGAAGAATACGATATCACCAACCTTAACAGATCCGGCAAGAGAAGTGTTATATCCTGCATAGCAATATATACCCGCAAGCATATCATCTTCTTCTTGCTCAAAGATTATTTGGCCGTTTTCATCTTCTTCTTTATATCTTTGTAAGTCACGAAGAATCATATTATCACCTATCATACCAACAACTAAGCCTCTAATTCTCAATTGCTTACCTGCAGATGGATCTAAGCCTTCTTCGTTATCTTCTTCGACTTTTCCATATTTATAATAATTTCTACGTAACTCAAATAAAGATATTGTCACTACATCATCTGAATAATCAAATGTTGGGTCTTTTTGTCCAAAAATTCTAATCTTTACTGCTCTTGCATGCTCTTCAGCAGCGGCAAAAGTTTTGTAATAAGGACATAAAGGCGTATCTTCAAAAATTTGATTTAATGAATAACCTAATTCAATTAATTCTAGATTTAAACATCGCAAGTTCTCCGGATTTCCATCCATTGAATACCACACAAAGCCTAAATATCGCACATTGTTATTATCCATTTTTCCATAAGCTTCAACATCATTTTCTAATACAATTAATTTTGCTTTAGATGTCTTTTCTTTAGTAAATTGAGAGGCCGGTAAACCCCATGGTTCCATTTTGGCTGTTGATTCTGGAGTGTTGACTCCTAAATAGCGGAATTTAATTTTTTCTGTTCCTATCCACCAATTTGTGGTATCACCATCAGTATGAGATCGGAACGTTGCCACTCCTATACCATCTTGTGTAAACACTTTGTTTTCATAGCTTCTGTTTAAGTGAAAATTATCCGTAACCGTAGTTTTATAATTTTCAACCGTTTCACCCTCTCCCAAACTGGATGATGTTGAATTGTTAACATCCCCACATCCGGCTAGAAGCATGAAAGATGTTGCAAACAATACAAATATTTTTTTTGTAAATTTCATAATTTTATTTCTCCAAATTATCCAACATAATCAGGTAATAAATTATAGACATAATTAATTGCTTCTTCCGCTGTATAAAGTTTACCGGAAGCACCAGTTAGCATAAATGGAATAATATTTCCGACTTCTGTACGAATATCACTAGATCCGATAAATGCTGAATCAACGAATTTATCCCAATTTTCGTTAACATAAACATCACTTGCAATTTTTTGTACATCAATTTTTGCTCTATCAGAAGCACTAATCACTGATCGGTCGCTATTCAAATATTGCTTATACCAAGTTGATTGTTCACCAGAGATATTTACAGGTAAATAGCCCGAAGCAATTGCGAAATTGACATTCTCATTTTCAATTGATTCTTCAAATTCGCTAGTATCTGGATTAAATACTTGTTCTCCTTTATAAGTTACTCCACCAGTCATAAATCTTACAAATAACCAAGAAGCTAAAGCGTGTTCGGCATCACTTGTAAAGATTGCCATATTTGTACCTTGAGAAATAACAAATTTTCTATTTGCATCTTTATAAGGAATTGGTGCAATACCAACTTCAAATTTATCACCCGCAGCAATATTGTTTGTTACACCAGCTGAAGATGAGATAGTCATAACTGACTTAAGAGCTTTAAATTCATTCGAACAATATTGAGGTTCGTCCCAAGTTGAAGGTATTCCTAAAACATGTTGAGTATTCATAGATTTAACATAATTTAAGGCCTCAATAACCTTGGCATCACCTTTAAATTTCATGTAACCTTCTTCAATTGTATCGCCCATTTCAGTATATTTACCACCGAATTGGTAGCACATTGTTATAAAGAAGTTCGCTTGTGAATCGTATGATAATGGATAAAAATCTTTTTCTTCAACATTTTGGAAATCAAAAGTGACTGTGGTGTCTTCTCCATTTTTTGAATAAGTATAATTCCAAAGTTGTTTAAAATGATTTACTTTATCTTCATCCTTTGTAAGCTTGCTGGATTCACCTTTTATTATGCTTATAATTTCTTTACCTAAAGTAATAGCTTCATCCCAAGTTTCAGGTGTATCTAAATCAAAGGCATCAAAGAATGTTTTATTATAAACCATAACTTCGGTTGATTTATTAAATGGGATACCCATAGTATAAGGTTGAGTTTTTGCCTCATCTTTATACATTAAACTATTATTTTCTCGCATATATTGATCGTAATAATCGGTAAGATCAATTCCATATTCTTGAGATTCAATATAATCATTTAATTCATATTGAATATTACTTGATATATAATCTGCAAAATGATCTGGATAACCAACCGCAACATGGGGATAAGTACTTGAGTTTAAAGATTGCATTACAGCAGAATGTAATTTATCATATCCTCCTTTTTGTTCATGGTTTACGGAAATATACGGATATTCCTTTTCAAATGCTTTAATTGATTCAGCCAAAGCATCGGCCATAGTGGATCCAAATCCTGTCCAGAAATTTATCGTAATCTTGTTATTTTCTGAATACTTGTTTGTAAGTTCCGAAAGTGAAATTAATTCAGGTTTTTGAATTTCAATCTTAATTTCATTGGAACAACCACTAGCTAGACCTATAATCATTAATGAAGATAGACCTAATATAATTTTTTTTGTTTTCATAATTGTATTTCTCCTTTCAATATTAATACAATATTAACCTTTTATACCACTACGGGATACACCACGCATAATGTATTTTCTAAATATTAAGAAGAATACAAATAATGGTAATGTAACCATAAATGATCCAGCTAATCTTAAATTATCAGTATACTCATAGCCCTTTGCTAATAATTCAGCAGGTTGTGATTGGAACGACTGGAATAAATCCATTAAGCCATTCGCAACTAGTTTCATGCTATCCTCACTTGTTACCATAGTTGGCCACAAATAGGCATTCCATGATCCCATAACTGATAAAATAATTATCGTAACAATTGTCGGCATAGCTATTGGAATCATAACTTTCCATAAATATTTAAATACTCCATAGCCATCAACTTTTGCCGCTAAGAACAATTCATTAGGTATTTGTTGGAAAGTCTGCCTTAAATAATATATATAGAAGACCGAAACAGCATGCGTTAGAATCAACGCCTGATATGTGTTCTTCCAACCTAGTAATGAAATTGTCGTAAAATTAGTAATAATCATCATTTCACCCGGAATCATCATGGTTGCTAATAACAAGGTAAATAATAGGTTTTTACCCCTGAAATTTAATCTTGCAAAAGCAAAAGCCGATAATATACAAGTGATGACTGTTATCGCCGTTGAACAAACAGCAACGAGAATTGTATTTGCATAATAGCGTAAAAAGTTTCCTTCTGCAAAAGTCTTTGCTTCTTCTGAATAACCAGAAATAACTATTCTGTAATTGTCCAAAGTAAGTTGATCAAAACTTGGGAATAAATTTAAAGTTTTTGTATACATTTCATTAGTCAATGCTTGTGGCGTTTTTAATGATGTAATAATCATATAATAGAAGGGTAATAACATAAATAACGCACAAATTGTTAAAAATGTATAAGTTAAAATGTTGAATACAATTCTTTGTCTTTTGAAGCGTTTTTTTGCGGCTTCGTCAATAAAATATACATCTGATGCCATATTTTGCGCCTCCTAATAGTGAACTCTTTTCTTTGCCACAGCACCTTGAATAGCTGTAACAATAAGAATAATAATCAACAAGATAACTGCAGCTGCCGCACCTTTAGTGTAAGCTCCTTTACCAGAACTTCCCATTTGTTTATAAATATAACCTACAATTGTAATCCAGTCATTTCCAGCTCCGCCAAAATATGCTTCACCTTTACCAAAAATAGAAATAACTCCGGTATACGATTTAAAAGCTCCAATAAACGAGGTTATTGTGATGTAAAGGATTTGTGGAGATAATAATGGAATGGTAATTTTCCATAAAATCCTCGCTTTTGACGTTCCATCAATTTTAGCTGCATCATAATATTGTTTATCAATACTTTGTAACCCAGACATAAACACTAAAATTTTAAACGCTAGTCCATTCCATACAGTATAAACAATAATTACCCAAAAGGAATCCCATTTTAATGCATTCATCGTTGTCCAATCTTTTGGCGTTCCACCAAATAAACGAATAATTTGGTTAATAACACCTGAATCGGCAGATCCGAACATTGCACCAAAGACCATTCCTAGAGCAATTGTATTAGTCACATATGGTAAGAAGAAAATCGTTTGATATAGTCCTTGTAATTTCTTAATACCATTTAATGCCACAGCCATAAGTAAGGAAATAACGATTGTTAATGGAACAGAGACCACAACAAGAATTAATGTATTAAGGATTGCACTTTGAAATATCGGATCTGTTAAAACTTGACGATATCCTCCAAAGCCAATACCACTAAAACCATTGTTTATTGCAAGAAGTCCTGCTCCATCTTTTAATTTGAATCCTTCCATAAACGACATAAAGAAGGTGTTAACAATAGGAAAGAACGTAAAGATAATTAACATAATAGCAGCAGGTGCTAACGCAAGTAATGCTTTCCAACCATCTCTTTTTGTATCGTCCATTATTTTAACCTCTTGCCTGAAGTTTCAAACACATAATATTTCTTAGCAGAGAAATATAGCTGATCAGTCGTTAATTGACTGCGAAGTTCAGATGGAATTAAAATTCTAACATGATTATCTTGATTTGAAATATTTCCAACGATAGATACATCACGACCAATATGTTCGATATTTTTTATATCAACAGGAATTTTGCCTTTTTCATCAATTTCGAAGCATTCTGGTCTGACCGCAATTTTTACAATTCTATTCAAGCCATTATCTTCTCTAAGCTTTTCTAGCCCTTCTTCGACTTCTAACTTTTGAAGTTTCTGTCCTTCTAATTCCATTCTTTCTAAAATAATATTTTGGAATTCTCGATCTGTAATAGCTTCACCCTTGTCGTAAACCTTCTCTATCTTAGGCTCGTCATTTTTCTTATCTTTAGAAGATTTATCTTTTTCAGTTTCTTCGTTTTGATTCTGCTCATCAAAATGATACACAATTCTTAAATAATCATTATAATTACCTTTAAATCCTTTTTCTGTGAAAACACGATAAGTATCCTCACTTCCTAAGTCGAGTTCTCCTTTTCCAACAAACCCGGCATTCGAGACTAATTTGTCATTTAAATAAAGGCGATTGTTTTTAATCAGGCCATCAAAAACATTAATAGCAGGTGATCCTAAGAATTTTGCTACAAACAAATTAGCAGGTTCATCATAAACATCTTGTGGTTTACCAATTTGTTGTATTTCTCCAAATTTCATAACTACTATGAAATCCGAGATACTCATTGCCTCTTCTTGGTCATGAGTAACGAAAATAGTGGTAATGCCCGTTTCTCGTTGAATACGTTTGATTTCTTCACGAGTTTGAAGTCTCAAACGAGCATCAAGATTAGAAAGAGGTTCATCAAGTAACAAAACCTGTGGCTTCTTTGCTAAAGCACGAGCAATTGCAACACGTTGCTGTTGTCCACCAGAAAGTTCTTTAGGTTTGCGATCCATATAACGGTCAATGTCCACAAGTTTGGCCATTTCATTAGCTATCGCTACCATCTCTGGTTTTGACATTTTTGGTCTAATGTTCTCGAGTGGAAACATAATGTTTTGTTTCACGGTTAAATGAGGGTATAAGGCATAGTTTTGAAAAACAAGGCCAATACCACGCTTTTCTGGAGGAACATTAGTTACATCTTGGTCGCCAAAAAATATCTTTCCTTCCGTGGGTTTATGTAAACCTGAAATCATATATAAGGTTGTAGATTTACCACATCCGGATGGGCCTAATAAACCAACAAGTTGTCCATCAGGAATCGTTAAATTCATGTGATCAACTGCAGTAGTACTTGGTCTACCTTTTGTGCCAGGGAATACTTTGGAAAGATTTTCTAATTTTACTTCCATATTATTTCTCCTTTTGCAGTTTATTCTGCATATTACATAGTAATATTAACATAAATGTAAGTGCTTTATCAACTCAAAACCCTCAAGATATTTCTTATATTTTTAAATTCATAAAAATATTATTATTTTTAAATTTTACATTCAGCGTAATTACTATACATATTTACTTTTTAATTTGCATATTAAAAAAGATGTAAACGGTTCTTTGACAGATAAAAAACGAAAATGAAGATAAAACAAGAAGTTTTTATACTATGTATAAAGAATTTTTTAT